>CAYHWW010000076.1:7121-15045 GCA_964360145.1 uncultured Oligoflexia bacterium
TCATATGGGTATCATAGCACCACTATTGTGGTTTTGTAGTCCGAAAATGGGAACAGAGTGATCAATAATGACCCTGAACGGCCATGACGAACAAGAATGCGTGCCGCTGCGAACTCCCTTGGGTTTATAGTGATTTACCTGATTTTACTCACGTCTTTCCACCATGTCACCCCCTCCTCGCACCAAACTTAAACAACGGATCGAAGCTCAGTCTTCGGTCCGTTGTAGTTTCAGCCCATGGAAAAGAGGGGCATGTATTGCCATATCAAAGCGAACAGTGTAGTCGCTAGCTCCATAATACAGGAGTCCAACATGAAGACATTTCTCCGTTCTTTTGTTACCAGCGCCACGCTTTCATTGATCGGTCTTGTGGGCGCAGCTTCCGCCAGCGAACTCGACCAGCGCGTCGACACCCTGGAGGCCCGCGTTACAAGGCTTGAAGCGCGGGATTCGGGCATTTGGACCTGTGCGGCAAATTGCGGAGGCTTTGGGGCTGGAACCTGTGTGATTTCTCGCCAGACGAACGCAGTGTTCGGCACCGGCCCCACCATGGAAGCCGCATTTGAAGCGATGAAGGGAGAGTGCGAGATTTCACGGGCTCTATTCGGAGCGCCGACATACAACGCAGACGGCTCCTGCGTCGTTAATCCTCCCGTGCCTGGCGATGTTTGCAGGGTATAGTGAAAAACCCAGGCTAGAGACCCCGTAGTCCTTCGAAGTTGTCAGCGACGGTGTTTTCTATTTCCCCTTTGGCAGCTCAATGGTGAATTTGGTCTCCTTGCCCGACTCGCTTTCAGCCCAGATGCGCCCGCCGTGCTGCAGGATGATTTCCCTGCTGATCGCCAGCCCCAGGCCTGTTCCACCCGCTCCAGAACTTGTCTTGCTGCTCTGGGCGAATTTATCGAAGACCGTCTCCAACTCCGTATCGGGAATCCCAACGCCGACATTCACCACCTGGCACTGAATGAACTCCGTACTTTCGCTCAGGGTGATCTGGATCGTTGTTCCTCGTTGGCCGAACTTGATCGCATTGCTGAGCAGATTTCTCAGCACCTGCATGATCCTCCCGCCATCAAATACCCCCATGACCTTGGAAGCGTGGGAGGTGAACTCCATTTGCAACTCGCTTGCCTCGGCAAACGCGCTCATCTCGGATGTCACGACTCGAACCATTTCCGCGAAATCCAGCTCCTGCATGGAATAGGTTATCTTTCCAGCCTCTAGTTTCGACAGATCAAGAAGATCGTTCAATAGGAGCATCAACCTCGACCCGCTTTCATAAATCTCATCGAAGTAGTATTTGAGCTTCTCCACCGGTGCCACACCGCACTTTTGCTGCCCAAAGCGAGCAAAACTCAAGATGCCGTGCATGGGGGTTCGCAGCTCGTGAGACATGTTCGCGAGGAAAATGGACTTCGCTCGATTCGCCTTGTCCGCGTTCTCCTTTTCCACGCTCAACTCCTGAACCGTCTTCTCAAGGCTTGAATTGGTTTGGGTGAGATGCTCGTTCAGCGTGCGGATATCCGATTGCGCAAGGCGGACTGCCTCAAAGAAAAACCGCACCAACATGAAATAAGCGATGAGGCGTAATAAATGCCAAAGCCACCAGGAAAGGCCCCAGGCGCTGGAAAACTGAAACAGAAGCCCCGAGGCCCCGAAAAGCAGGCAAAGCACCGCGAAAAAGAGACTCCCGGGCTGAGCCTCCCTACTGAAACGGACCACGAAGAAAATGCTCGCGAACACGAATGAGACACCACCGACCTGGTTGAGAAGACGGGCGACCCATGTGAACTCCCCATGATCTATGGTCAGGGGAAGACCGCTGGCCCCAATCACCGAAACCACTCCAAACCCCACTGCGAAAATGGTCACGTAGAGCGGAATGAGTCGATAGGAAGGCGTTTCCTTCGAGGGGATCCATACGCAAGCGAAGAATATCCCACCTAAACACACCGCGGAGGAATGCAGCCAGACAAAGAGATTTCCCGCTTTCGTTCCCGCATGAAAAAGATCGACGACTCCCATGGCGAGCAACCCACTGGCGACCCAAGGATTGCGCAGGATGGTCTGCCTGATGAACCCCCCGCCAAAATAGAGGAAGAACAACAGACTGAGACAGACGAAAGAACCTGAACCTTCTATGATCGCATGCAAAGGTTCGTGCAAAAACCGAATATCTCCCGGCAAGCAGGCCATAATCGCTGCCACGAGAAACGCTACGATAAGCGTCCAAGAAAACACTTTGATAAGAACGGTCATAGACTTTTCGGCCATATCCCAGCATTTGATCCTCTTCCTGCCGCCTGATCAACCCAAACCGTCCACAACCATTGCGCAATCTAGCGCGGTTCGCTATGCCCCTCCCATGAACCGCTTTTTCCACTCAGGCCTTTGCGCCGCCCTTTTCATGGCTCTTTCAGGCGCCCACTGTCACACCCCCCCCCCTCCGCCCACCCCCTACTGGGTTTTTCACAGCGACCGCACGGAACTCGAAGAGGCTCTGGTGGTCCGCAGCCAGAAGGCCCTCGCGGCGCTTCAAAGCGGCGCTACCGTACGCTGGCAAGACCCGCTCGCCCTTCACGGGCTCATCGCGGGTGTGGAGTCCTCCACCATCGTCACCCCCCGCGCCCGCGACGCTGCCCGCTTCGCCCTCAATAACTGGGCTGGGATCGATGCCTACGTGCGCAGCCTTGTTACCGCCACGGAGCGCTTTGAGACCATCGCCGCCATGGTGCGCATCTCACGCCTCTATGCCCTCTCAGAACAACTCAACACCGCTGCGGACGCAGGCGCCGCTGCCACGCACACCTCTGGCCGCTTTGACGCGTATTGGGCGGCATGGCCTGGCATCTCTCAGCTTGCACTCGAGAGTGACTGGGTGCCCCTCTCGCCGCCCGCTGCCGTACTCCACTTGGCAGGCTCAGACTGCGGGCAGGCGCCCCCGGCGGATGGTTCCATGCCACCGCTCGCCGCAGACAGAGGCGCCAACACCGTACTCGATGAGTGGAACACCCACATCGGCATCACTACCATACGTAGACTGCAACAATGGGTACCGCCCCTGCCCTTAAGCGGAGCAGCAGCCCTCCTCGCCGCCGATCACATGAGTCACATGATGTGGCACGCGGCCTACCGCGGCGATGTTCCCCACTTCACCACGGCAAACAGCAACCCCGGTGACCTCAAAATCCTTGCCGATGCCTACCTCGCACGTGTGCGTGCGTCCCTTGAAGCCGTGGTCCTCCACGGGGATGCCGGCACACCTTACCGCGATCTGAACGGAGGCCCGCAGCCCGCATTCGCGGTTGCCGCGGAAGAGCGCGCCTTCACCAGCGAAATACGGTTCCGCCTGAACACATTGGCATCAATCGGATCTATTGAGTTCGTCAGCCCCACCACACCGCGCATCAACAGCGAGGGTGAGTTCGCCTTCGTGCCCAACGTCACTTATCGAGAAGAGGGCATCGCTGACCCTCTCTACGTCAACGGCGGGCTCTGGCCCGGCCTACGGCCCAACTACCAAGCCCCGAGCCCCGCCCCCGGTGGCTGGATTGTGCTCAACCCCACCACCGTGGACTTCCTCGATTTAGAATTCAAGATCTGGCGCACAGCACGCCCTCTCGATCACATTGATTTTCAACTGCGCCGTCCCGACGGAACGCCTGTGTATGCCACCTATCGCCACCTGCCCCAAGTGGACGGCACCATTGCCCTGGGCCACCGCTTCGACTTCTCGGCCTTAGCGCCCAGTGCTACAGCCTCCGCGCAGTATGACGAATTCAGCATTCACGCCGTCCCCATGGATCAAGCCAACCACCCCAGCCTCGGCGCCTGCCGCAACCTCAACATCAAATGGGTCTCCGCGGAGCCCAGTGCATACGAAACACTGCTCATGGACCCCCTGCCGGGCTTAAGTCGCGACTACATCTGCGATGATTACAGCTCATCGGGCAGCTTCAGTGACGCGTTCACAGATGCCCCTGAGCGCACGATTTTCATTTCAGACAACGGCTACGGCCTCAGTGCCCGGCCTGACACGCTCTTCATCACCACGTCCGGCGAAACCATTCGCATCACGAACATGGACGGAGCTGCACACCGTTTCCGCACCACCTCCACCCGTGTCCTGCGGACCCTGGGGTCAACCGGTGGCATTGAGCGGGATCTCGATACAGGCGCCCTGGCCCCTGGGGGTTCCGTAGTTCTTACGCTACCCACGGGCCTGCCCTCGCCCTATTGGTTCAATTTCGTGGATGAGGCCAGCGATATGAGTTTCACAGCGTTCTATCGTAATACGAGCTGCGACTGAAACGATTCCCCCTGAGGCTGCTCACGTAGTCCTCCAAACGGCGTTGCGCGGCATCGAAGGTGTCACGAATGGCCACATAGGCATCCTCATGGGCCTGATCCTTGGGCAGATTGTGGCTCACGACAATCTCGCGGCCAGGAATCGTCATATGAAGATGCACCTGATAAGTATTCCCCTGGTGATGCTTCCGGCTCGTGGGCTCAACTACAACATGGATGGAAGTGATGCGGGGATAGAAACGCGAGAGTTCCTCAGCCCTCTCGCGGATCTTCATCCGCACGGAAGGAGACCAGCGCAGGTGCCTGAACGTGATTTGCACCAGTGGGCCCACCAGTGGGCCACTGAATTTCTTGATCACATCTTTCTTTTTCATGGCGCACCAACCCCCCTCTCAAGGGCTTGGAGGACTTTTTCTCGAATGACTTGATCCGAGGCTTGGGTGTACTCGCGATTGACTTCGTCTCGCACCAGCTTCTTCAACCGCTGCGGGAGCCGCGCCCTCAAGAACCCCAGAAACCGTGGCTCCGCGACAAGTACCAGTTCAGTGAAACGCCCCTGTGCCTCACATTCGCTCAGGTATTCAGCAATTTCCCCCGCGAATTTCTGCGCCATTCTGTCATGGTGCGCATGGGGCTGCCTCCCATCGAGGGCGTGACGGATGACTCCCCGCCCCGCACTGGAAATGCCCCTTCCGGGCTTGTCGGAAACCAACTCAGTTTCAGTCAAATGCCCCTCCGGGTTAGAAAAACGCTTCACAAACACGAATTTGCGCCCGTTACCCTCCTTAGAAACCACCGCGTCAACGCGATTGGCAACGACGAACCATCGCTTGTCCTTCCCCGCCTTGAGAAAGCGCAAATCATGCACCGCCTGACCGGACTTCGTTCGTAATCGAATCATAGTGCCGCCTCGCTGTAGGTTGACGGTAGCAAGGTTGATGCCATGCTCCCTGTGGCATGAATCCCCACGGACACGAGGCTGGACTTCATCCACCGCGTTAGGTACGGAGAGCGCCATGGCACTGAGGTGGATGATCCTTTGCTTCTTACTGACGGCGACCGCGTCCATGGCGCAAGCGTTGGACCCTCGCAACATCCTATTCATCGGTGATTCCCATGCGACGCAGACCTTCGGGCTCACCATGGATAAACAGCTCCGCGCCCATTATGGCGACGCCACTGTGTTGAGCTATGCCAGCTGTGGCAGCCGAGCCTCGAGCTGGCTCAATGACCACCGCACCCATTGTGGCTACCGCCACATTCTGCCCGGGGGCGAGGGCCACGAGACCCGCCGCTACCCCACTCCACGAATGGCGGATCTCCTCAGTAAATACCGTCCCGCCATCACCATCGTATCTTTGGGCGCCAATCACATGGGGCAAAGCCAAGAGCGCTTCGTCGGAGAAGTGAGAGCCCTCGCCCTGCTCATCCGCGACGGCGGCAGCCAGTGCCTCTGGGTGGGCCCTCCGCCATGCCGTGGCAACCCGCACCCTCGGGGATTGAGCCGCGCCGGGATTCAAGATCTGTTGTCCATTGTCCTCGCGGATCTCTGCACCGTGATTGATAGCAGCCATTATGTACGCTACCCGAGCAGCGGCGGGGATGGCATCCACTTCGACGGCGCCTACGCCCACGGCGTCCCCCGGGGCCGTAGCCTCGCTCGCCAGTGGGCCCGCGGTGTTTTCAATGCAGCTGTGCCCCTCCTGGACTTGGCTGTCCATGGTTATACGAATCTTGAGAATCCCGCCATCACCGCACCCTAACGGAGGCTCCTTCCCCATGTCGAAACACATCTTGGTCGTTGAAGACGAACGCGACGTGAAAGAGCTCATGTGCCTGCGCCTGTTGCGGGAGGGGTTCACCGTGGATGCCGTGGAAAACGGCGAAGAGGCATTGAAGCTCCTCCAATCCCGCCCCTACGACCTGGCGGTGGTGGATTGGATGCTCCCGGGGATGTCTGGCCTCGAGATCTGCAAACAAATGGGCTCCAAACTTCCCATCCTCATGGTCACGGCCCGGGCGGACACCAGCGACATCGTACTGGGCCTTGAAATGGGCGCCGATGATTATATTACGAAGCCCTTTGAAATCCCCGTATTTCTCGCCCGGGTGCGCACGCTGCTGCGCCGTGCGACCCTTGCCACCACGGAGTTGGATACAAGCACCCTACGCTTAGGTGACCTGGAACTGGACGCCGAGGATCACCGGGTGAAGCTGGGCGGCAAAGACCTGCAACTCACCCTCTCGGAGTTCAAACTCCTCGTGGCGTTGCTGCGCAACCAGGGCCGAGTGCTGTCACGGGACAAGCTCATCGAGATGGTTCAGGGCGAGGGCATCGCCGTCATCGACCGCGCCATCGACACCCACGTCTTCGGCCTCCGAAAAAAACTGGGTGAGGCCTCTGACCTCGTCGAGACCATCCGCGGCGTGGGCTATCGGATTAAAAGCGCATGATGCCCACCACGATCGCGCAGCACATCACTCCGCCCATGAACCAACAGCGGGAGCTCCACGCGGCGCTGATGAGCGCCATCTCCGACGCCCTCGTGGCGGTGGATCATTTCGGTATCCCCATTTTTGAAAATAGCCGGTTTTCGGACCTTTTTCCCCGCCCCTTGGGCATGGACACCCTCTGGACCATTTTTGAGGAAGCAGGCATCCTCGATGTCTTCGAAATGGCCCTTGAAGAGGGCCTGCCGGGCTCGGTGAAAGTCATCCCCACCTGGGTGGATGGGCAGAGCCGCTACTACTCTTTATCGGTGTCGGCGCTGAAAAGCAGTGACGGGGACATCTATGGCGCTCTCGGTATCTTCCACGACGTGACGGAGCTCAAAAAGGCGGAGCAAATCCGCATCGACTTCGTGGCCAACGTATCCCATGAGCTGCGCACGCCGCTCACCGCCATCAAGGGCTATACGGACACGGTCAGGGAAGACATCATCATGGGCCGGGCCGTGGAACCGGAGTTCGTCGAGATCATCGCCCGCAACGCAGGCCGACTGATGAGCCTCATCAATGACTTATTGGACCTCTCCCTCCTCGACGCCAACGCGGACCAGCTCGAACGCGGCGAAGTCTCCACCGAAGAGCTCACCTCCCGCGTGGCCAAGCAAATGAGCGCCCGCATCGAAAACAGAAAGCAGACCCTCACCGTGCTCAATAGTGCCCCGCGCCTGTGGGCAGACCCCGCACGATTGGAGCAGGTGGTGCTGAATCTGCTCGACAACGCACACAAATACACGCCGGAAGGGGGACGTCTCACGCTCTCTTGGGAGCCTACTCCTGAAGGGGGCGGCGTGTTCCTCAAGGTCAGCGACTCGGGCCCTGGTATCGCACCGGAACACCACGCCCGCCTCTTCGAGCGATTCTACCGCGTGGATAAGGCCCGCTCCCGGGACATGGGCGGCACGGGCCTGGGGCTTGCCATCGTGAAACACATCGTCCAACGCCACGGCGGTACCATTGAGCTCGACAGCCAACTCGGCGCGGGGGCAACGTTCATCTGCCGGTTCCCCCGACGCCGGACGTAGATCGTCGAGAAAGGGCCATCTGCTTCGTTGCTCCTCCTCGTGGCTCCACGCGACGGGCACGAGCCCGTCTTGGTCGCTCACTCGTC
>CAYHWW010000077.1:0-14966 GCA_964360145.1 uncultured Oligoflexia bacterium
CCTAGAAAACATGCGAGGCATGAACATGCGAGGCACGAAAAAGATACACCAGGAGACAACGGCAAGAACCCAAAATGTCGCGGCGTAAGCCAAGTGCTGAATGAAGGACGGCGTCCACGGGGCGATGAATCTCGTGAACGCGGCAAGAAGCGCGAGCACCGCCGTGATCATGTAAATTCGTGAGGTTGATTCGAGGGAGAGGCCATGGCCGCCGTGGGCCAGGGTGACCCTGGAAGCGACAAGCAGCGTCATGAGCCCAAATCCTCCGATGAATAGCAGATGCGCGGCGTGCACTCCAAGAGCCGGGGCGAGGGCATGGGTCCAGAGCCCCGCGATGAGCATCCACGCCGAGATCCAGGTCCAGAAGGGGAGCTTGCCCGGTGTTTGGGGCCGGCGATAAAGGCGCCATTCCTGCATGGCAATCCACGTTGCGCAGACCGCCTGCAGCCCGCGACCGAGAGAGGCTTGACCTGAAACTTCCATGATGAGGCCAGAGAGGAGGAGCAGCGCTTGGATAAACGGGGTACCCCGTTGGAGGGGCCACGCAGGTTTATTCAGGCCTCGCTTGCTCTTCTGTCCTGGGCTGAGAGGGGTCGGCGCCGCGGCCCACCCAAGAAAAGCGGAGATGAGCTTTGCTCCGATGCCTAAAAGAAAGGAGAGCATCATGCCGTAGAAGAGAAGCACCCGCACGGTGTCGTTGAATTGATGGAAGGTGGCGATGCCAGAGCCCACAACCCCAAGGGCGAGGCCCATGGGGATGAATATGAAGTGCGGTGGTGGTGCCGCGGCCCTTGCCGCCATGCGCCTCAGGAAGAACACAGAAAGAAATGACAGCGTCAGAAACGCGGGGAGGTAGTGATCCGTGAAGAGTGAGGCGACTGAGAGCAAGGCGGCCACCATGAGCTCAAGATTTGAGCGGCGCGGCGTACCCGTGAAGCTGGGCACCGCTGTCATCAGAAAACCGGTTACAAACGAAAGGAGAAACCCTGCGAGCATGTGATGGGCGTGGGTTTGCCCGGGGTACGGCATCAGCTTCAGAGCGAACAAAAGCCAAGTCGATGCGCCGACCACGGCATGCAGGGCGCCCAGTGGAAAGAGAATCTGATAGGGGTCCATGGAATCGACTATGTTCCGCTTCATTTCAAACCCTGTTTCGACGATAAGTTCTTTTCAAGCAAGGGGAGATTTTCGATGAGGATGCCCTTTTGAGTCCAGCGGATGAATTTCTGGCGTTGCCATTTACTGAGCATGCGGATCATTGTCTCGACTCTGACGTTGATCATCTTGGCGGCCTGCGCCCGCGTGATTCGCAGCGGGATGAAATGACGTGACTGGGATTCATGCACCCCGAAACGCCGCAGAAGGTGCTTGAGGAGCTCATAGATGCGGTTCTCGACGTTTCCCGCGTTCAGAATATCGATTTTGTCGCGAAGCACTTGCTCATGGAGCAGCATGGTCTCGCGAACCCAAGTCTGGAGTTCGTGGGCGTCTGGGCCGGGGCCGTTCAGAACAGGCCGCAAATAGAGCTTGATGACCTCGCAATCTTTTGTGAGTGACTTGGCGTTCCCCGGATAAGTGCTCTTCTTCATCACGGCGGAGATGCCGATGACGTCGGAAGGGCCGAAAATCCCCATGGTCATCTCGTCATCGCCGCCTGAATGTCGGGAGATCTCGACGAGGCCTGAGACGATGATCGCAATGTATTCCCCTGGCTCTCCGATTTTCCAAACGTAGTCATTGAGAGCGTATTCTCGTTTGACACCCGTGCTCGCTAACAGACGCTGAGCCTCTCCGGAGAGGGAGGCCGTGCATCTGAGGCTCTTCAGCTCAGATATAATCGTCTTCTGAATTCTCTCGTTGAGCGAGTACATATAGTAGTTGTTGACAGCATCACGCAAAGTGCGGCGGTGCGGCTATGACCTACATCATATCTGAAAGATAAAGACGCGTGCTTATGATCTCGGTCATACCATTCGAATCACGCCGCCGTTAACGTGACGCTGGTGACGGCGCGGACCTGCGATCAGCACGGAATAGAGGAGGGGACTATATGCCCCTTGACGGAGACAGAATGGCTGACGGCTGCCCCGGCATCGCCGGTGTGCACATATTAAACCGCAGCTCAGCGCGTTGGCTTACTACGTGCATCACGAGAACGAAATCGACCGATACCATATGAATAAAACAACGACTCTGATTACCCAACACACGAATTTCGACCTCGACGAGTTCCAGTCGAGATGGCTGAAGGCGCGGATTTCGGCGTTGCGCGCCGCATTGGGTGGCGGTGATGGCGCTTTCAGCGAAGAACAGCTTCTTCAGCAGGTGTCGGCGGAGACCCGGGATCTCGTCCTCAGGCGGGTCTTTGATCATAGCAGGCACCTTGGCCAGAGTGTCGTGAGGTATCTTGGGATGACGTGGGAGGTAGCGGACCTGGTCGACATCTTGCCGCGCATGGGGGCCGCGTGTTTCTCGGGGCGATGGCTGCCGCATAACGAGGCTCACGTTTTGGATCGAGGGGGCTGTTCATCATTGAGTGCCCTCGGTAGCTTCGGCTGCGACTATTGGCGTGAGGCCCTTGATGGTCTTGTGATGGGGGTCGGTGAAAACGAGCGTCTCGCACGGCATCGCAGCAAGGGCCATGGCGACGCCAGCTGTTTGGATGTCTTATTCACCGAGGAGTATGTCGCTCCCCGAGTGGTGAGTGCGGATACGCACTGCACGTCTTCAGGTGAGCGCCTTAAATATGGCCCCATACCTGGAGAAATGATTCAAGCTTTAGAGCCTTTGCGGAAGCGCTTTGAGGCCATGAAGGTGCGAGCCCTTCTCGAAGGTCTTTCGGAGGGGATCCTTTACTACCGCTTAGAGGCAGAGGAGGGCGTGCTGTGTGGAGCCGGAGGCAAGCTCATGCATGATTCGTTTGCCAGCGCATTAGCCCAGAGGTATCCCACCCTGGTACCTCGTGATGCGGGCCCCGTCGCGGTGTATGGGGGGTCGTCATGAGCGATCTAACGCGGCGCGAATTCTTTCAGCGCTTTGCGAATAATCTCACGGACCAAGTTGATATGACAGCGGTAAAGACTCTCGTGAGTCGCGTCTTGCCTTGGCGGTCACGCCCCGACGTTTCCGAATGGTTTGCCATCGGTGCCACGGCTCAAATGAAGCCTGGGGCCCAGTACAAAGTCCGCGTTCAGGAACTAGAGCTTACCGTGATCTCGACCCCGGTGGGGGTTTCAGCCCTGCGGGGGGATGGTCAGTGCCTGGCGTTACGCTGCGGCAAATACGGGATGATTGAAGTGAATCCATTCTTGGAATGGCCTCGGTTGCGGGTGCTGGGGCACCTGAGCGGGGAGCCCATCGATACAATTGAACCACAGCAGGAGAGAAATCATGAGTGACAATGGTGATCAGTTTCATGCAGGGCGACGGGGCTTTCTCAAGGGCATGGCGGTGGCGGGGGCTTTAGCCTCATCTCGGACGGTGTTCGGTGCCCCCATTCGCTATTTCAAGCCCACCCATGTCGAGAACCCCTTGGCGTTCTACCCCAACAGGGATTGGGAGAAGGCGTATCGCAATATTTTCTCCCATGATTCAACCTTCGTATTCCTGTGCGCGCCCAACGATACGCACAACTGCCTACTCAAAGCTTATGTGAAAAATGGCGTCGTTGCCCGCATCGGACCGAGCTACGGCTACGGCAAGGCCACTGACCTCTACGGGAATAAGGCATCCTCTCGCTGGGATCCGCGCATTTGCCAAAAGGGGTTGGCCCTCGTGCGCCGCTTCTACGGTGACCGCCGCGTGAAAGCGCCCATGGTGCGCAAGGGGTTCAAGGCCTGGGTGGACGCTGGCTTCCCTCGGGATGCGAACACCGGCGCCCCTGACGCCAAGTATTTCCAAAGAGGTAAAGACAAGTGGCTTCGCCTCAGCTGGGACGACGCCTACAGCATATCCGCTAAAGCATTTGAAAACATCGCGAAGACCTACAACGGTGAGGCCGGTTCCAAGTTGCTGACGAAACAGGGGTACGACCCCGCCATGGTGCATGCGACGGAAGGCGCTGGCACGCAGACGCTCAAGCTCCGCGGGGGCATGGCGTTCCTTGGCGCGACCCGCATCTTCGGCCTTTATCGCTTCGCCAATATGCTCGCGCTCATGGACGCGAAGCAGCGTGGGGTGGGGCCGGACAAGGCCATTGGCGCCAGGGGCTGGGACAGCTACAGCTGGCACACGGATCTGCCGCCCGGGCACCCCATGGTGACCGGCGCTCAAACAAATGACTTTGATTTATTTGCGACGGAACACGCGAACCTCATCATCGCCTGGGGCATGAACTGGATCACGACGAAGATGCCGGACTCCCATTGGTTGACCGAGGCGCGGTTGAAAGGCGCGAAAACAGTGGCGATCACCGTGGAGTACAGCGCCACCGCCTCAAAGGTTGACGAAGTCGCGATCATCAGGCCCGGATCGGACCCCGCCTTCGCCCTGGGCTTGGCCCAGGTCATTATCTCGAATAAACTTTATGATGAGAGTTTTGTAACGTCGAATACGGATCTGCCATTCCTCGTGCGCATGGACACCTTGCAGCCTCTGCGTCCCGCCGACGTGATGAAGGGGTATCAGGAGCCCGAGCTCAAAACGATCAAGTTCGTGAAGAAGGGCGAGAAAAACCCCTCTGCCCTTGAGAATGCCGCTCAGTTTGCCCCTGAATCCATGCGTGAGCTTTTTGGCTCATTCGTGGTGAGGGATGCGAAGACTCATAAGCTCGTCGCCGTGAGCCGGGATGATCATGGCAACAAGATGCGGGACAAAACAGCCAACGCGGATTTGCACGCGGTCTTCAGCGTGAAGCTCCTTGATGGCAAGAGCGTCAAGGTGCGCACCGTCTTTCATATGACTGAGGAATACCTCAATCAGAACTTCAAGCCCGAGCAGACGTCACAAGTGACGGGGGCTCCGGTGTCCGCCATCGTCTCGTTGGCAAAACAGATCGCGGCGAATCGCGAGAAAACGTTGTTCGCCTGTGGCATGGGCCCCAACCAGTTCTTCAACTCTGACCTGAAGGATAGGGCCATATTCCTGGTGGCGGCGCTCACTCGAAACGTCGGTTTCCCCGGCGGAAACGTGGGGAGCTATGCCGGTAATTACCGGGCGGCCCTTTTTGCCGGGATACCTTCGTATGCGGCGGAAGATCCGTTCAACTTGTCTCTCGGGCGCGGCGACCAGCCGAAGATCAAGAAGTACGTTCATTACGAGTCCTTGCATTACTACAACTACGGGGATCGACCCCTTCGCCTGGGCAAGAAGATGTTCACGGGGGAGGGGCACATGCCCACCCCCACGAAGGCGATGTTCCTCAATAACTCGAATTCCGTCATCGGAAACGTGAAGTGGCACTTCGATGTGGTGAACAACACCCTGCCGAAGATTGAATTCATCGCTTATTCCGACTGGTGGTGGACGGGGTCATGCGAATACTCCGACATGGTGTTCGGCGTCGATAGCTGGGCGGAGTTCAAAGCCCCTGACATGTGCGGTTCCTGCACGAATCCATTCGTGCAGATCTATCCCCGCACGCCGCTGCCCCGCATCTTCGATACGCGCACGGACATCGAAGTCATCGCCGGGATATCAGAAAAGCTCGGCGAGCTTTTGGATGAGCCTCGCATGAAGGACATGTGGAAGTTCGCCGGTGGCGACGACGTCTCGGAATACCTGCAGCGCATCATCGATAATTCACCAAATCTCAAGGGGTATGATGCCCTTGAACTTGAGAAGAACGCTGCGAAGGGCATCCCCGCGTTGCTGAATACGCGCACGTACCCGCGGGTGTCGTCTTATGAACAGGCGCGCTCCGAGATGCCATGGCACACGAAGTCCGGGCGTCTGGAGTTCTACCGGCCCGAAGCGGAATTCATCGACGGTGGCGAAAACATGGTGGTCTATCGCGAGCCCGTGGATTCGACGCACTATGAACCCAATGTCATCGTCGCCCACAAGCATGAGGCGATTCGGCCAAAGACACCGGAGGACTATGGCCTTCGTACGTCGGATGTCTCAGTGGAGACAAGGCAAGTCCGCAACGTGATGAAGACGCCAAACGAGCTCGTTGCAAGCCAGCATCCGTTGAAGCTGAAACTTCACAGCCACGTATACCATACGCCGAAGTACCGTCACGGCGCGCACTCCACACCCATCGATACGGACTACACGGCCATCTGGTTCGGCCCCTTCGGCGATGTGTATCGGCATGACAAGCGCATGCCGTCCAACGTCGAGGGCTACGTCGACATCAACCCGGCGGACGCCAAGAAACTGGGCGTTCAAGACGGTGACTACGTGTATATCGACGCCGACCCTGAAGACCGTCCGTACCGTGGCTGGAAAAAGGGCACGGAGGAGTACAAGGTGGCGCGCCTCATGCTGCGTGCGCGTTATTATCCGGGTACCCCACAAGGCGTTGCACGCACCTGGCACAATATGTACGGCGCAACCACCGGTAGCGTTCGTGCGCAGGAGTCGAGACCCGATGGTCTGGCAAAGAGCGCGGAAACGAACTACCAGGCGATGTACCGCTACGGCAGCCACCAAAGCGCGACCCGTGCGTGGTTGCGGCCCACGCTGATGACTGAGACTCTTGTTCACAAGGGAATGTTCGGTCAAGGCATCGGTAAGGGGTTTGAGGCGGATATTCATTGTCCGGTTGGGGCACCGCGAGAAGCATTCGTTCGCATCACGAAAGCGGAGGATGGCGGCATGAATGGCAAGGGCCTCTGGCGCCCCGCTTCGCTGGGCTATCGACCCACCTATGAAAACAAGGCCATGAAAGAGTATCTCAAGGGCCGCTTCATGAAGAAGGAAGTGTGATTTATGGCTAAAGTCAAAAACTGGCACTTAAACCGTGAGATGGAGTACCCGTACGCTGAAAGCCGCCCGAAGAAGCAATGGGCCATCGTATTCGATCTCAATAAATGCATCGCCTGCCAGACGTGCTCGGTGGCCTGCAAGACGACCTGGACCAGTGGCAAGGGCCAAGAGTACATGTTCTGGAACAACGTCGAAACGAAGCCCTATGGAGCCTACCCCCTGGCTTGGGACGTGAGAATCCTTGAGAAGCTTGGTCACCAGCAATGGGAGAAGCACGAGCCGTACCACGGTAAGACGATATTCGAAGCGGCGGATGCCAGCGAGCGGGTGGCGCATTTCCATCCTACCGATGAAGACTGGATGTACCCGAATAATGGCGAGGATGACTGCGCGGGTACCGTGACTCACGGCGATCACATCAATCTGCCCCATGACAAGTGGTTCTTCTACTTGCCCCGCACTTGCGCTCATTGCACGTACCCCGCCTGTCTGGCGTCGTGCCCGAGAAAAGCAATATACAAGAGGGAAGAAGACGGCATTGTGCTCATCGACCAGTCCCGCTGCAAGGGTTATGGCGAATGCGTGCGCGCCTGCCCCTACAAAAAGTCGATGTACAACCCCTATACCCGTGTCAGCGAGAAGTGCGTGGGCTGCTATCCCGCGGTTGAACAGGGCTACCAGCCCATGTGCGTTCAGAACTGCATCGGCAAGATCCGCATCATGGGTTTCGTGAATCCGCCCTGGAAGGCCCGGGAAGACAACCCCGTGGACTTCCTCATTCACAAAATGGGCTTGGCTCTTCCGTACTATCCGCAGCTGGGTCTCGAACCCAATATCTACTACATCCCGCCCGTGCATGCCGATCGTGCGTATCTCGCTCAAATGTTCGGGCCGAACGTGGAGGAATCGATCCAGCGCTACCAAAAGCTCCGTGAGGACCCGGTTGCTCAAGGGCTCTTGGTGCTCATGGGTAGCACCGACCGGATCATGCACTCGTTCAAAGTGAAAAACGGCATCGCCTACGGTTATGACGAGAAGGGCGATGAGATAGTCAGCGTGCCAGTTACCGAGCCCATTGTGGAACGCAATGCGTACGACCCGAAGTACGGCACGGTAAGAAACAACACGCCTTAATCCCGAGAAGGAAGCCGATTATGTATCATCAATATGCACTGATCACCGCCCTGATCCTCAGCTTGTCGCAAACCGCGATGGCTTCCGAGATTCAGGCTAAAAAAGTCGCTGAAGACCTTTCGAAAACAGCATTCAACGAGGCGCTTTGGAACGGGGTCAAGGAGGAATCTGTCTCTCTTATGGCCCAGCCTATGGCGCTTCCCCGTCCGTTGAAGGCGGAGACGCAGTTAGTGAAGGTGCAGGCCATTCACGACGGCCAGTGGATTGCTTTCCGCCTTCGTTGGCGTTCTGGTAAAAAGAACGAAGCGGGGAAGCTAGGTCAGTTTTCTGACGCGGTCGCCTTGCAGTTCCCCGTGAAGGAGGAGTCGCAGCCGCCGATCTTCATGGGGGCGAAGGACAACCCCGTGCACATCTTCCACTGGCGGGCGCAGTATCAGCGGGACATTGAGAAGGGTAAGCCCGAGATGAAAACTCTGTACCCCAATATGAATCCCGACATGTACCCCATGGAGTTTAAAGACTCAGGCAATATTCAAGGGCTCAATGACGAGAAGCGCGAAGTCTACTCACCCGGGAAGTCAGAGGGTAATCCTCAGTCCTATGTAAAAGAGAGCGCCGTGGATGAGGTTTACGCTGAAGGGTTTGGCAGTAGCTCCGTCATTCAGAACCGCATGGCCGTGGGACACGGCGTCTGGAGCCATGGCGAGTGGTCAGTGGTCATCGCAAGGCCCATGAATCGCGAGAACGGGTCTGTGCTTAAAGCTGGCAAGAACAGCTACATGGCCTTCGCCGTGTGGCAGGGAGCTAAGCAGGAAGTGGGCTCTCGGAAGAGCATCACCATGAGTTGGGTCCCACTCAGTATCAACGGGCAATAAGGAACGGGTATTTATGACAACCACGACTCAAGTAACCATGACTCAAACGGCCACATCTGGGCCTGGCTTCGTCCTCGCCTCGCTTCTCGCGGCATATCCAGACAATGCTTTTTCTGAGAACGTTCGTGTGCTTCTCGATGACATGGTTCTCCGGTCTCTTGGCAGCGACGCGCTGAATGAGACGCTTGCGGAGCTACGGGCGAAGGTCTACCCCATATTGGGGTCTGATGACGCCCTTGATGACGTCAGGTCTGAGTACATTGACCTCTTTGACCGCGGTCGGCAGATCAACACGCTCTATGAGACTGAATACGGGCGTGAGCGCACGCTGGTGAAGGCTACGGAGCTCGTGGACATCGCCGCGTTCTATCGGGCCTTCGGCTTTGAAACGGGGGGCGACGGCGTGCAGGCCGAGATGATCGATCACGTCTCGGTGGAGCTTGAGTTCTACGCGCTGCTGGTATTGAAGAGTGATCTACTTAGCGACGCGGGTGATGCCGAGGGTGAGAGCATCGTGCTCGACGCCCGCCGGAAATTCCTCAAGAGCCATCTCGGGCGTTTTGTCGGTGCGATCTGCGAGCGCCCTGGTGTAAGCGAAAGCCCCTATTTCTCCAGTGTATTCAAGTTCTGTCGTGATCTCACGCTATCCGAGTGTGAGAGGCTAGGTGTGACCGTGGAGCCCGAAACCTGGATCTCGACCAAGGCGGAAACCGGCGACATCTCCTGTGGGGGTTCCGTCGGCTGCGTTAAGTAGAAGGTCTTAGTAGAAGTAGAAGGAGTATTTATATGTTTGGATTAAGTGCAAGCCATCTCATTATTCTTGGATTAATCGTGCTTTTGTTTGGGGCTAAGCGCCTTCCCGAGCTGGGCTCAAGCCTTGGCAAGGCCCTGCATGCTTTCAAGGCAGCGACCGAGGGACGGCAGAACGAGCTCACTCACGAGACCCAGGAGAAGCCAAAAAGTACAACCCCGTCATAATATACCTCCGAGTCTCGGCTCCTAATGGCGGAACGCATCGCCTAAGTATCATGGAGCCGGGGCCGCGCGTGACAGCGCCAGGGTAACGGTGGAAACGCCGCTACCTCCCGCAGATTGGAAAGGAGAAACATGTCCGTCCTCGTTGATAGTTACAGTAGAAAATTCGTATATCTCCGGTTGTCCGTCACCGAGCGCTGCAACTTTCGGTGTGTCTATTGCCTGCCCAATGGCTATGAGCCCTCGCGCCAAGACGCTGCTTCCCCATTCCCAGCTGAAATGACCACGGACGAAATTCGCAGGCTTGTGAGCGCATTCGCAGCCCTTGGCATCACAAAGGTCCGTCTCACCGGCGGCGAGCCCACGGTGCGGCGAGATATCGTTGAAATCGCCGAAGCGGTGGCGTCCGTGCCGGGGATTCGTAAGCTCGCTATCACGACGAATGGTTATCGCCTGAAAGAAATCGCTAAGCCCTTGCGGGCGGCGGGCGTATCCGCGGTCAATGTCAGCATCGATAGTCTTGATGAGGATAAATTCAAGAAAATCACGGGCACCGATCGTCTCCGATCCGTGCTTGAGGGAATAGATCAGGCCATCCAGGCCGGTATCTCCACGATCAAAGTGAATGCGGTGCTCTTAAAGGGCTGCAACGACGATGAAGTCGCGCTTTTCACCTCATGGGTGAGGGAGCGCCCGGTCTCAGTGAGATTCATCGAGCTCATGAGGACTGGTAAAAATGCTGAGTTCTTCAAGGAGCGCCACCTCACGGCCGGCGGGATCCAGTTCGATCTTCTCCGCGGCGGCTGGTCCATGGTGGCCCGCGAGCACGGCGATGGCCCGGCGGTGGTCTACAGCCACCCGGATTACCAGGGCACCGTTGGCGTCATCGCGCCGTACTCATCCGACTTCTGCACGACTTGCAATCGTCTCAGGGTCTCTTGCCGCGGCGATCTCAGGCTCTGCCTTTTTGGTGAAAAAGATGAGCCTCTGCGTGATTTGCTGGCGGACGACAGCAGCCACGAGCGTCTCGTGGGGCGTCTCCGGAGATTAGTCGTCGACAAAGCACCATCGCATCTATTGCACGAAGGGAAATATGGAAACACGTGGAACCTCGCCGGCATCGGCGGTTAGGACCTGAAATGTCTAACTTTCGAATGATCGACATCGCAGAAAAAAAAGATACGCAGCGCAGGGCAGTGGCCTCCGGCGCGTTTTACGCCGCCGCTCAGACAATCGCCCGCATCCGCAGCCGCAGCCTCCCCAAGGGTGATGTATTGGTGCTTGCCGAGGTCGCGGGAATTCAAGGTGCCAAGCGCACCGCGGATCTCTTGCCCCTTTGTCACCCGCTCTCCCTGACTTCCGTACGCGTCTGGATGGAGCCCGCCGACGATAGGATCCTTGTATTCTGCGAAGCGAAAACAGTAGGCAAAACCGGTGTTGAAATGGAAGCGCTCTGCGGCGTGAATGCGGCACTTCTCTGTATTTATGATCTCACCAAGGGCATCGACGCGGCTTTGCGCATCGGCGACATCAAACTGGAAGTGAAAGAGGGGGGCAAGTCGGGGAACTGGGTCCATCCTGGCAGCGAGATCGCGGCACGACTCATCGCAGCTAAAGCCACTCACATAAAAACCGATTCTCTTGCCGGCATTACCGCCGTCGTCCTTACTTTGAGCGATCGGTGCTCGCGCCATGAGAGCGAGGACCTCTCAGGGCCCACGGCATGTCGTTGGCTCACGGACCACGGCGCGTCGATCAAGGGGCAGGCCGTTCTGCCTGACGATGCAGATGCGCTCTTAGGCGAACTCACCCGTGTTCTCGAAAATCATCGTCCACACCTTATCGTGACGAGTGGGGGAACCGGTCTCTCAAAGCGCGATATTACCCCAGAAACCATTCTTGAGCTGAGTGCAAAGCTAGGCGGCCGAGAAATACCAGGGCTTGGAGAGCTTTTACGTATCAGTGGCGCGCAGCATACAAAGGCGTCATGGCTCAGCCGATCGGTTGCTGTCATGGTGCGCGGCACCCTCATCGTCTGTCTGCCAGGCAGCCCCAAGGCGGTGCAACAGGGCCTCGACGCCGTCGGTGAGCTCCTCCGCCACTCCCTCCATGTCGCGGACGGCGGGGGGCATTCATGAGCGGCACTAAGGTGATCCTTCGTAACATCGTCGGCGCATTCTCGGATGGAGCAGTGCTCTTCCCTCTGTTGGCTTTGCTGTCTATGAAGGCTGGTTTCTCCGGGGTGACGCTTCTTCTGACTACGGGGTGCGCGTACATCGCAGCAGCCGTGCTCTTTCGCGTACCCATGTCCGTGCAGCCACTGAAGTCCATTGCCGTTGCTTCCATCGCCATTGGTGCCACGGCACTAGAGGTCCGCTCTAGTGGCCTCATGATCGGTGTGATCTGCGCAGCACTTGCCCTCACTCATATCGATAGATTCGTGGGTAGGGTGCCCCTCGCCGTCATTCATCAGCTTCAAGTGGGTCTTGGCGTCCTTCTCATCATGCAGGGCGGGGCGTTGATTTCTTTTTCCATGCCAGGCCTCCTTGCCCTGGGCGCTACCGCGCTCATGGTGCTCTGGCCCGAGGTCGCAGGCGTTCCCGTGCTGGGCCTTCTCGCAACCGTGGGTCTTTGCATTGCTGTGTTCTCAAGTGGCAGCGCCGGGGAAAACGTCGCCACAGTGGCAGCCCCTGGCGCGATGCGTCCCCTGCTGGTCCTCGGTCTCATCATCCCACAATTCTTTCTCACCATGGCCAATTCGGTGCTGGCCACCCGCAATGTGAGCGAACGCTATTTTGGAGCGGCTGCCTCGCGGGTGACCATCAGGCGATTGCTCGGCTCCATTGGCCTTGGCAATATCGCGGTGGCAGCCGTTGGTGGCATGCCCTTCTGTCATGGATCTGGGGGCGTGACCGCCCATGTGCGCGGCGGGGCGACAAAGCCCTGGTCCACGGCACTGATGGGGATCGTGCTGCTTGCTCTCGCCTTTGTGCAATTCGCCAGTGGGTCAAAAACATTGATTTACCCGCCCCTTCTCGTCGCGCCGCTGCTGATGGCAACCGGCGTATTTCACCTTCAGTTAGCAGCATCCACGGCGAAACAGCGGGTAGGCATGGCGAAACTCATCGCCGCCGCTGTTGTGACCATCGCAACGAAAAATCTTTTATTGGTCTTATGCGCTGCTGTGGCATTTGAATGGATTGAACGGAGGAATCATGATCCTGCATCGGGAAGCACTGAGTATTCTTGAGGAGACCGCACGACTTCATCTCATGAAAGACGAGGCTGTCGCCCTTGAACAGTCCATGGGGCGCATACTCTCGCGGCAGGTGCTGAGCCCCGAGGACGTGCCGTCCTTCGCGAACTCCGCCATGGATGGATTCGCGGTATTTTCATCCGACACGAGCGAGGCATCGCCGGATCACCCCGTCACCTTGCCTGTAAACGGCATCGTCGGGGCGGGCGATGCCGCGGGGCTTGCCCATGCGCAAGCCGTGGGGCAGGGACAAGCCATAGAAATCATGACCGGGGCGCCGGTGCCCGGCGGCGGCCATGACTCCGTCGTGCGCATTGAAGACGTGACGGTTACCCGCACCGCAACAGGTGTCGCGCAAGCCATTGTCTTACACCGCCCGTCCCCTCGCGGCGCGAACATACGATTGAGTGGCACCGACTTCCACGTGGGGCAAGTCGTGCTGAATCCCGGTGATCGGGTGGGTGCATCCCATGTCCTGGCTTGCGCAAGTCTTGGCATTGCCACGCTCACTGTGAAAGCAAAACCCCGTGTGGCCGTACTCTCCACGGGCAGCGAGCTCGTGTCACCCCGCGAAGTGACCCTCGCCCCGGGGATGATTCGCAACTCCACGGGCCCCTATCTCCATGCGGCGCTCCGGCAGCTTGGCGCTGACTCCCACTACCTGGGCATCGTCGCTGATGAGCCGGCGCGATACCGAAAAATGCTTGAGCAGGCCATTCAAGACGGTGCCGATGTCATCGTGAGCACTGGCGCGGTATCCATGGGCAAGTATGACTTTGTGTCGGACGTTCTCAAGCAAATGAACGCGAAAATCCATTTTCACAAAGCCTCGATCCGGCCAGGAAAACCCATTCTCTTCGCTGAGGTGGAATTCGCGGGACGGTGGTGCGCTATTTTCGGTGTTCCCGGGAATCCGGTATCCACAGCGGTTGCCCAACGTTTCTTTATTGAACCCTACCTTCGCGCGGCGCAATCCCTTGCCCGGGAAGAACCGCTGCGCATCCCCCTCAAGGCGGAGTGCACGAAGCCCGAAGGCTTGCGTTGCTTCTACAAGGGGAGTGCTCGCATCAGCGATCATCATCTAGAGGCAGCTGTTTTAAAGGGACAAGCATCCTACGTCGTAAGCGAACTACTCGATGCGAGCTGCTGGGTCGTGCTTCCTGAAGAGGGGCGGGTATTGCCACAAGGCAGCCTCATTGACGTCTATCCCCTCAATAATGCCTTTGAACGAGGAGTCCTCTCATGATCGAAATCGAACTGCGCCTCTTTGGTGCTTTTAGAAACTATGGGTCAGATACCGCCGAGCTGCGTTTCAGCATCCCTGAAAAATCCTCTGTATCGGCATTGAAAAAAGTGTTCGCGGAGGAGCTGCGCGGCAGGGTGCCTCACTTCAGCGACGAGCAGCTCATCGAGGACTCCGCCATCGCCGATGAGCGCCGCATCCTCGCCACTGACTACGTATTAGAGCGTTCCTGTCGCCTCGCCATTCTGCCACCGGTCTGTGGAGGCTGAATCCCATGAGCCAGATCCACTGTACGGTGAGCGACAAAAAAATCGATGCCAGCGCCGTCCTTGAGTTCGCTAAAGACTACGGTCACGGCGCGCAAACGACATTCTTCGGCGCTGTGCGTGCGCGAAACGCCGGGCGTAACGTCATAGCGGTCGCCTACGATGCCTTTGAGCCTCTTGCCGAGCAAATACTTCGTGAGATCGCTGATGAAGCACGGGAGAAGTGGGGTCATGATCTTAAAATATATATTGCGCACCGAACTGGAAACCTTGCCGTCGGCGAAGTCAGTGTTGCCATTGGTGTGAGCTCCAAACATCGCGATGAGGCGTACCAGGCCTCTCGTTAC
>CAYHWW010000078.1:0-935 GCA_964360145.1 uncultured Oligoflexia bacterium
TCCCGCGGGGGACCCCCCTCGCGCTGGCGCGCACTTTGCTTAGACGCCTGCCATGCAGACTCAAAAATTAACCGAACCCCTGGCCTACCATCTCGTCGCACGGGCGCTCTTCCCCTACAAACCATTCCTGAAACAGGATGTCGCAGTCTCAGTGTGGATGAAGCTTACCGCGGCATTCCCCCCGTGCATCGCCGCCGTACTCATGCCGGACCACGTCCACCTCATTGTGAAGAACACCGGCGTCACGCCCCAAACCCTGCGGCGTCGTCTCCAACCCTTCTTTGCAGGAAAAAAATGGGAACCCATTCCTGAGCCTCGCGCCATCCCCGATCGTCACCACCTCAGGCGCCAGGTGCGCTACGTCCATCTCAACCCCTGCCGCAAGTCCCTCTGCGCTGACCCGATCGCCTGGGAGTGGAGTACCCATCGCGACTACATGGGTGCGACCATACAGCCCTGGCCCGAAGTTCCATCCGCCCTGGGGCTGCTGGATTTCAGCACACGTTCCGACGGTCGCGCCGAGTTCCATCGCTACGTGTCTGCTGACCCCACGGTGAACCCCGTCGGCACGCACGCACCGGCAACACCGCGGCGCCCCCTGGTCCTTGATATTGCAGCCGTAGAAAAAGCAGCGGAGATGATCTGCCGACAATGGCCAGGTCGATTCCACAGAAAAGGAACCCTGCGGGCCCAGCTGATGCATCTCCTGCACACTGAGTTCAACCTACCCAAAGTGGCTATCGCCAAGCACTTCGGCGTGCATTGGACGGCAGTGAAACCCCCTCAAACACCGGCGTCAGCAGAAGCCTGGGTCAAGCCGCTGCTGTTGACGCTATCAGACCACCGCCTCATGCCTCCGCAGCCGGCAAGTGTAGAAAAAAAGTTATTCCCACCGACGGTGGGGGGGGGGGTGGGGCCGGGCGGAACAAATTTAT
>CAYHWW010000078.1:945-4447 GCA_964360145.1 uncultured Oligoflexia bacterium
ACGGAGGTAGGGGGGGTGGATGGCCCTGGAAGTCACATTTTCGAGACTTGCCGGACAGTGCCAGCGGCGGTTTACTCTGATCCATGAAAGTCCTCATCGTCGGAGCAGGCCAAGTCGGAGTTGTTTACGCCCATCACCTCAAGGCCGGCGGGGCTGACGTGAGCTTCCTCATCAAAGAACGCCACGTCGCCACCGCACGCAGGGGCTTCCACCTCTACCGCCTGCGACTGGGCCGCAAGCCCCAGCACAGTCATCTCACCGGCATCCCCGTGCTCACCGGCAACCAAGAGGTCGTGGCGGCAGGCCCCTTTGAAGTCATTCTCCTCGCCGTGCCCTCTCCAGCCTTTCGAGAAGGCACCTGGCTCCAAGACCTCGTCACCGCCTGCCCCCACGCACTCATTGCTCCTCTGCAACTCACCACCGGCGACAAAGAATGGCTTGAAGAGCTGCTGGGTAAAGAACGCTTCTGCCAGGGCTTCATCAGCCTCATCAGTTTTGCAGCTCCCCTGGGGCCACTGAAGGTGCCCGCCCCAGGGACCGCCTACTTCATCCCACCCCTGGCCCCCGCCCCCTTCACTGGCCCAGCGTCCGCACGACAACGCCTTCAAGAACTCGCCGCCCATTTCACCAAAGGCGGCATGCACTCCACCGTGGTGGACAACATCGATGGCGGCGCCCGGCTCCCCGACGCGGCCCTCTTTGCCCTGGTCTCCGCCCTCGAACTGGTGGGCTGGCGCATCGATGCCCTCAAGGGCACCGATGCATTCAATCTGGGCCTTGCCGCCGCCCGGGAACGGGAAGCCGTGTTCGAAGCCCGCGGCGCCGGAGCCCCCCCTGCGGCCCTCAAGCTCCTCACGCCCATGACCTCCCGCATGATCCTCTGCGCCGCGGCGAAGGTGATGCCACTGCCCCTTGAGGACTTCATTCGGGTCCACTTCATCAAAGTGAATCAGCAGTTCCAAGAAGAGCGCCGCCGCATCATGGCGCAGGGGGCCGCCCGCGGGGTGCCTACGCCCCGGATGAAAGAGCTCCACGAGCGCTTGGCGCACCCCTCTCACTAAGCTATCGTCAGCGGTGCCATGTCAGCATCAACCCACGGAAAAGAAGCGGACTTTCTCGCAGACCTCGCCTGGCGGGGCCTGCTCCATCAGATCACCGACGAGCCCGAGCTGCGCAAAGCACTGAACAGCGCGCCCATCACCGCCTACATCGGTTTTGACCCCACGGCGGACAGCCTCCACGTCGGCTCCCTCCTGCCGGCGCTCAACTTGGTGCGGCTAGCGAAAGCGGGCCACAAGCCCATCGCCGTGGTAGGCGGCGCCACCGGCATGATCGGCGATCCCAGCGGCAAAACCCAGGAGCGCACGCTGCTCGACTCCGCCCAGCTTGAAAAAAACAAAGAGGGCATGACCCGGCAGCTGCTGACGCTCTTCGAACGTGCGGGCGTCAAGGGGCGCGTGGAAGTCGTAAATAACTATGATTGGTTTAAAGACTTCAATTACCTCGATTTCCTGCGAGACGTGGGTAAGCACTTCACCGTGAACATCATGCTCGCCAAAGAATCAGTGCGGGCCCGCCTTGAAGACCGCGATCACGGCATCAGCTACACGGAGTTCAGCTACATGCTGCTCCAGGCCTATGACTTCTGGTGGCTCTACCGCAACAAGGGCTGCCGGTTACAGGTGGGCGGCAGCGACCAGTGGGGCAACATCACCGCGGGGGTTGACCTCATCCGGCGCATGCTGCACGCCCCCGCGGATGCCAGCGCCAACAAAGACAAGCCTGCCTACGGCTTCACCTTCCCCCTCGTCACCAAAGCCGACGGCTCCAAGTTCGGAAAGTCCGAGAAGGGCAACGTTTGGCTCGACGCCAACCGCACCAGCCCCTACGAATTCCACCAGTTCTTCATGCGGGCGGAAGACACTGAAGTCATCAAGTTCCTGAAGTATTTCACCTTCCTCTCCCATGATGAAGTGGCGGCGCTGGAAAAAGCCACCCTGGAAAACCCCGCGGCCCGCACCGCGCAAAAACGCCTCGCGGACGAAGTCACGGCACTGGTGCATGGCGCTGAAGAGTCCGAAAAAGCCAAAGCCGCGGCGGCGGCCCTTTTCACCGGCGGAGCGGACAAACTTTCCGCCGCGCAACTCAAGTCCGCCCTGGCGGAAGCCCCCAGCTCCCAACGCGCCAAGAGCGAGCTCGCCGGCGATGGTGTCGCCCTCATCGATGTACTCGCGGAAACCGGGCTTTCGCCCTCCAAGGGCTCCGCACGCAAAGAGATCGCAGCCGGCGGCATTTACTTGAACGACGAACGAGTCCAAGACTCCGCCCTCCGCATAAAAACCGACGATCTCGTCGACGGGGAGCTCCTCGTCCTCCGCAAAGGCAAAAAGACGTATCACCTGGTCACGTACAGCTGACTTGTTTGGGCTGGAAAATTTGCGAACGCTGGGATGCTCCGAGCAGCCGGAGGCGCCCGCTCGGACAGAGCCCCATGGATGGGGCGTCATCCCGCGCTCGCAAATTTTCCAGCCCAAACAAGTCAGTACAACACCTGGCTCAGTTGAGGCGAAAGATCGAGCCTAATAAGGTTGGTTGAGCAGCTCCGCCAACGACAACGAATCCGCCGATTTCGGCCCCGCCTTCGCCAACACGAAGGGATAGCGTGCAAGCAAAGTGCCGCGGGCAGCGGGGGACAGCCCCGGCGTCACCTGGCAGAGGAGTGCTGCGACGACGTTGTGGCTGGTCTTGAACTTTGCCTCTTCCACGATGTGCTGCAACCCCACTCGCACTTTGCCTTTCTCGAAGGACTTCAATAAATCAAGATAGTTTGGATAATGAATCGCCATCGCAAGGCGCCCGGCCTCGGTCATGAAATAGCCAGAGACGAGGTGCTTGGCCAGAGGCATCTGGCTTCGTTGTTTGGCCTTGGTAATGGCCGAGTCGGCACGCTCTTTTGCCCGTTTAGCGCGGACATCGATCTCTTTTTTCAGCATGGCTTTGCGCTCACCTGTGCCCTCGGCGAGAATCAGAAGCAGGTCAAAAACGAGACCGCTGCTGAAGGCCACTTCGCGGTACAGGCTGTCGTCGCCATAAGCCTCCAGCAATGACGCGGCATAAGCGATTGTTTTCTTGGGCTCGGTCTTGGGTTTCTTGCCCTTCTCATCCCAGGCCGTGGGCTCGCCCCTGCCGGCGGCATTCATCTTGTCCCCCACAACGAAAAACTTTGTGTTGAGCAGGCCATAAAAACGTATGCACTGAGACAGGTCCAGAGGCTGCTCATCACCGCCTCGGCGCATGCCATTGACCATGCCCACGAACAAGTCCCGATAGGTCACGATGCGCTCGGTGTAATACTTCACGCGGGTTTCCATCTCATCCAGATTCTCCATCACGGTGCTCAACGTCGCCATGACAGGGAACACCTTCTCGAAGACCCAAGTCACGATGGGCGGGATCTCCACGGGCTTGGCCTGATCCTCTTCGGGCTCCGTTTCGGGCTCCG
>CAYHWW010000078.1:4547-14965 GCA_964360145.1 uncultured Oligoflexia bacterium
TTCGGGCTCCGTTTCGGGCTCCGCCACCGCACCCGCTGCATTTTTTTGCACTTCGATGCGCACTTGGTCGGTGGCCACATTGCGCTTGAGCACTTCCGCGAAACCAGGGGTGTCCACGGGGCGCAGCATCACGCCGCTGGCACCCCAATCCAGCAGGTCCGGGCTCAGCGCGCCATCATTCAAATCCAAAATGGCGTAGATGGGCAGCGCCACGCCGAGCACCTTGCGGATGCTCTTCAGGAGCGCGGAAATAACTTTGATTTGGGAGGCATCAATGACCAGAAAATACAAAACGTGGCGGCCCTTATTGAGTTGAGAGAGGAACTCTTTCGGGTCGCTCACGCCGTCGAACTCCACGCCGTATTTCGTGAGGACGGAGTTCAGTTCCGCATCTTCCGCGAAGGCGAAAACCAAAGCCCGAGGAGTGGTGCTGTCCTTGTGAAGAACTGTCACTTAGGTGCCGCCTTCTTCTGGCCCGCCTGGAGCTCCTCGATCTCTTTCGCGATAAGCTCGGCATAATCCGGGGCACAGCGCCCGATCCCGTTGACGAAGGCATCACGGAGCAACGCAAATGCGGTGAGCTTCGCATCCTCGATGCGGCCCGCCAAAGTCCGGTGCTCCTCGATCTCCACTGCTAGTTCCTCCAATGCCTTGCGTTCTTCTCGACCGTTCTCGATGAGAGTTTGCACTTCGCCCCGGAGCTCTTGCAGCCTTTTCGATGCGTTGATTTTCTCAAGCGCGGGAATCTTGCCCATAGTTTTAGAGGAAACCGCCCTCTTTTAAGGCTTGTTTGGCCTGCTGATGGATATTGCGCACAGCGGCCCGCTCTTCTTCGCTGGGCGCCATGATCCCGGCCTCTTTGTCGGCCTTGCGTAGTGCCGCGATCTCAGTGCCTATGGATTTGAAGAGATACTGCTGCTTTCGCATCTCTTCCCGCAGTTGGAAGAGCTTTTTTTCCAGTTCGTCTTTAGTCAGCGGCTCCTTGGAGTCGGGCTCTCCCAGCCCCTTCCGCAGCAGGGTGGTACGTTCGAGGACCAGAGCCTCAATCTCCTTTTTGCGCCCCCGCAGATCCGCATTGGCCTTGAGCACATTGTGCACGCGATGGGCATCGCTGGTGCCCGACTGCTCCAGGGCCTCTTCGAATGTTTTGTAATCCATGCCCGCGATGGTGGGAGAGACGAAGCACAGTTTTGTCTTCTGCAGCTGGTGCTTGTCCCGAATTTTATTGAGGACTTGGGGGAAGGTGGTCGGCACTTTGGCTTTCTTGAATGACAAGACCAGGAGCGACGCCGTTTTGCATAGCTCAGGGACTTCCTGATCGAGGGCCACGATGTCTTCGGGCAGGACCTCTCCAGAAACAGTGACTAAGTAGACTTTGTCGAAGGCCTTCCCTTTGACATCCACCTTGTTATTTTGTCACTAAGCCCGGGCGATCAGTACAGGTATTATTTACCCATCAACAGGCAGCAACACGCCACCTTCGGGGATCTGCGTCAAAAGATTGAGCAGCTCTTTGCGCGAGAAGGTCTTGAGACCCACCGCGGACTCTTCGACGAGGGCGTCCGCCAACGCGGTCTTCGCCTCGATAATGGAGGAGATGCGCTCTTCGATGGTGCCGGGGATCTGCAACTTGAACACCTGCACACCCCGGGTCTGGCCGATGCGATGGAGGCGGTCGGTGGCCTGATTCTCTTTCGCGGGGTTCCACCACCGATCGTAGTGGATGCACACGCTGGCGGAGGTGAGATCAATGCCAAGACCGCCAGCGAGCAGCGAGCACACGAAGACTTTGCACTCAGGGTCCTCGGCAAAGCGACGGAGCTGGGCGCCACGGTCCACGGTATCCCCACGAAGGGAGGCATAACCAACGCCCTTGCGCTTGAGCTCCCGGATCATGAGGTCCATGACGGCGAGGTACTGGCTGAATACGACGACTTTAAGGCCGGAACCCAGGGCTTCCTCGATGATTTCCTCAAAGGATTCCCACTTGCCGGTTTTCGTGACGTCCACCGCCTCGATATCCATGGCACCAGATGTCATCTCGGGCAGATCGGGGTGATCGCAGACCTGCTTCAAGCGCGTCAAAATGGCGAGGATGCCCACGTAGTCGATCTTGCCGCTGCCCTTGAGGCCTTGGCGGATGGCTTCCACCTCTTTGGTGCTGAGGTACCCGTTGTAACGCTTTTGCTGAGCTTCGGTGAGTCCGCAGGAACGCACCTCTTCGGTCTTCTCTGGCAACTCAAGGAGCACCTGGCCCTTGGTGCGACGAAGGAGGAAAGGGCCCACAAGGCGGCGCACGCTCTGCGCTTGATCGTTGGAGGGCATGCCTTCCCGGGGCACATAGAGGCGCCGGAATCGATCAAAGGAGCCTAAGTACCCCGGCAACAGGAATTCCATGAGGGACCAGAGGTCAGTCATGGAATTCTCGACGGGGGTACCCGTCATGATGATGCGGAACTTGGCTTGGAGCTGGCGGGCCTTTTGCGCGGAAAGGGTCTGCGGATTCTTGATGGCCTGGGCCTCATCAAGGATGACCATGTGCCACGCTTGTTTCAGCAGCGCGGGATCCCGCTGGAGCAGACCATAGGTCGTGAGAATCAAGTCATTGCCCGTAGTGGGGATCTTGCGCTCTTTGCCGTGGAAGACGTGCCACTTGAGACCGGTCTTGTACTTATCGAGCTTCTGCTGCCACGCGGTGACCACGGAGGTGGGCGCCACCACCAGAGACGGCAGCTCGGGCCTGTGGTTCTTGCTCTTATAGAGAGAGGAGAGCAACGCCAAGGCCTGGTGGGTTTTGCCCAAGCCCATATCGTCGGCGAGCAAAGCCGCGAGGCCGCGGTGATAGAGGGACCAAAGCCACTGCAGGCCGTTGGCCTGGTATTCCCGAAGGTCGAAGCCGTAGCTCACTCGGGGCAGCGGAGGCAGGTCGGAGCGGCTGAAGAGCTTGTACCACTCGTGGTACTCCTTCCAGTCCTCATCCACGACGAATTCCCGGGTACCGAGCTCGAGGCCCAGGCGAAAGGCGGAGATGGGGTGCAGCGGGTGTTGCTCGTCATCCATCACGTAGGGGAAGAGATCCGCTGGCGATACGGGGTTCTGGCCCCGGGGCGAGAGCACCTGACCATCGTAGCTGGCGCGGGCCTCGATCCAGTCGATGTGGCGCTCGAAGGTGTAGAGTTTGGTGCCCACCCAGGCGAAGCCGCCGCTGACGCGGGCTTCAGCGGCCATCTGCTTCAGCTCTTCTGAACCAATGGTGTGCTCGCTGTTCTTGAGGGCGAAGCTGAGCTCGCGATACTTACTGCCACCGGAGTTCTTGGGGCCCAGCACCACGTGCTCCAGCCTGAGAGGTTCAGCGGCCACTTCCAACTTCAGGCTGTCGTCAAAGACGATCTGGGCGGCCTGGGAGCTGGACATCAGCGTGGACATCATGTGCACCGCCATATTGCCCGTATAAACCATCTTGGATGCGTGCAGACTGTTCAAAAAAGGCACGCGGTCATGAAGCGGAATGAGCTTTCTTTTGTCTGGGGCCAGCCAGGAACCGTCTTGGTTGTGATGGCGGCATTCAGCGATGGGGGCGACTTTCTCTTGGCCACTCTCGAGCTTGTACTTCAGCGCCGTCTCGATGGTGATGCCCGACTGCTTGTCGCCGTCATGGACGGGTTTCACGTAGATGACAGGCATGGCCTTCAGGGGCTCCGTGGGGCGGGGGGGCGGCTTGATCTTCTGATGGCGCTGGTGCTTGCCCTGCTGGCGACCTTGCTGCGGACGTTGGTTGCGATCCTGGCGGTGCTTGCCATGGCGCAGATGGCGACCGCCCCTGCCATTGGGCAACGGCTGGCCGTCGGGGCCCAAAATGGGGGGGGCTGGGTCCGGGCCAGCGCCGTTGGCCTGGGGGGTACCGCCGCCGCCTCCACCGCGATTGATAATCCAATGGGTCAGTGCCGCGACATGCTTGCAGTGAGTGTCGTACACCCCATGGGCGGGGCAGCTGCAGCCGGAAGACTTGATGAGGCCCCGGGCGATGAGGAGCGACGTTTGGTACGGTGCATCTTCAGAGCCCACCACCTTGGCCTGGATCTTGGTGGCCTTTTCAGGGCCATCGACGGGTGCATCTTCGGTGACGACGTCTTTCACGCGGCCTTCGCGGTCATAGGAGACCCCGCGAGCCCAGGTGCCTTTTCCAAATTCATTTCTCAGATGGTGCCGGATCAGTTGCAAACAGCTGTCCTACTTGGTCAGTGGTCATCGCGCTCGATCATTTAAGAAGAGGGGGAGTCGCGGATGTGATCATTGTAGCAGACTCCTGCGGCGAGTCACATGAAAAAATCAATAAATCCTTACTGGTACGAAGACTTTTGTACTCGCCCCGCCTGGTACCTGCACCACTTTTTCGGTCTCAGCCCCCTGAGTGGCGCCCCCCCCGTCGCGGGGCAAGATCTTGATTTTATAGGCCTTACCCGCATCTACCCTCCCACGAAAGACCTGAAAATTCTGGGGCAGGGTCTGCCAGGAACGTAAGTCCGCCTGGTCGGCGGCATGCATGCCGAAGCGCAGGAGCTGGCCCAGGATGGGGTCCGTCTGGCGGCCCACCTGGTCGGCGATGACTTCTTTCACCACCACCCCCCCCACCCGCTTGGCGATGAGGCCCGCGAATTTTTCATCGAGGTCTTTGATGGCGGTGCCCTCCACGTCAAAGAGCAAATGGGAGCGGTTGGGGACCAGGCCCTCCACCTCGATGTCCGCATAGACCACGGGGTTGTTGCGGGGCACGAATTTGGGCAGCGCCCGCCAGTTGGGGTGGGGCACTTTTTCTGGAGCCTGCCCGACCTCGAGGAGCATGACGATCTCGGGGCGCTTGGCCGCCGCCTGGATGGCTTTAGTATCCGCGGGCGTGAGGCCAAAGGTGGTCGCCCAACGCTCCATATCTTCATGCATGCCGCTCTTCCAAGCGCCCCGCCAGAGGTCCTCCCGCAGGTAGGGCAAGTCCGGCGCCAACTCGTAGACGGCTTTGTAGTCGATGTATGCATCGTTGTAATGGCCCTCGCTCTCATAGATCAGGGCGCTTAAATACTTGGCCATGGGGTTCAGCTTATACTTGCGCTTACCCTCGGTGATCATGAGGTAGAGCTTGCGATTCACCCGGCGGTTCTCCACCTGGGCGTCTTCCAGGTTACCCAGCATGAGATAGTCCATGGCGAGGAACTGATTGATGAGGACTTTTTCGAAGTCCTCACCCTTGTACTGAATGATCTTATCGTTGGTGACAAGGGTCGCCGCTTCTTTGGAGAGGCTCGTGTAGTCGCTGATATCGGCAAGTTTGTCGGCGCGCCGGAATTCCTTGATGGCCTCTTCGTATTGTCCCGCGCAGTGCAGCGCCGTGGCGCGATCAAACAGGTAGAGGAGCTGGTCTTTGCCTTCTTCGTCGGCGCCTTTTTTGAGACGTTCAGCGGCCTCGGCGCATTTGCCGCTGTAATATTCGTCACGGGCCGCACGGGTGGTGTGGGTGTAGTTGCCACAGGCCGCGGATAGGGATGCGGCTAAGATCGCGGCGCAGACCGCAGGAGCAGTAGTTGTGATGTGGACAATTCGGGCAAGGTACACGCTGCGACCATGGTATCACCAGCCGCGCGGGGCGGAACCAGACAAAGTAGGGTGTTCCGCATTGCGGGCGGTGTGCATTGATTGCAATGGGATTTCATAAATCTTACGGTATACCCAAAAAAAGTCATGACTTTTTTTGGGTATACCGTATACTATTAACATGGATCGCTTCCTCACTCAGCTCATCCTCAAAGAACGTGAACGTTACAAAAAAATGATCTTCATCGCTGGTCCTCGGCAGGTGGGGAAAACCACGCTTCTGAAGCAACTCGCGGAACACTATCCCGGCCCCCTCTTCAACTGGGACGATCTGGATGACCGCAGACTTCTCACGAAAACCCCCAATGAAGCCTTTCAAGGTAGTGCTGTTTATTTCGATGAAATCCACAAATACCCGCGCTGGAAAAACTTTCTCAAGGGCAAGTTCGATACCCAAGGATCGCAGTGCCTCATCCATGTCACGGGCAGCGCTCGACTCGACGTCTACCGCAGGGGAGGCGACAGCATGATGGGCCGGTACCACCTCTTCCGCATGCACCCACTTACTGTCGCGGAGGTGCTGGGCCAACCTCTCCGGCTGGAGAGCCCAGACCATGGGAGCTTCCGCCAAAATGGGACTCCCACCAGTGCGCAAGGAGACACCTGGCGGACCCTGGCCCGCTTCGGTGGGTTTCCCGAACCGTTTCTAGCCGGCACAGAAAGACGCCACCGCCAATGGCAAAACATGCGCCACGAGCGACTGGTGCGGGAAGACATCCGCGACATGAGTCATGTCAGGGAACTGGCACTACTTGAAAAAATGATTCAGCTACTCCCTGAACGGGTAGGCGGCCTCTTGAGCCTCAATGCCCTGCGGCTAGACATCATGGTCTCGCACGACGCCGTCAGAAGCTGGGTTTCGCTGCTGGAAGACTTTTATTATCACTTTTTGTTATCGCCCTATACAGGGCGCTTGGCTCGCGCCCTCAATAAAGAGCGAAAACTTTTCCTATGGGACTGGTCGGAAGTAACGGAGCCTGGGCCGCGCTTCGAAAATATGGTGGCGAGCCATCTCCTGAAATGGTGCCACTACCTTACTGACACAGGGCTCGCGAACGCTGAGCTCCACTATTTGCGGGACAAGGAAAAACGTGAGGTAGACTTCCTCATCACCTTCGACCGCAAGCCATGGTGCCTCGTGGAAGCAAAGCGCAGCGACCGCACTGTCTCTAAAGACGCGCTCTATTTCAGCGAGCGCTTGGGGCGCGTGCCCATCTACCATGTCGTGGACGATCATGGCGGCACTGAACATCGCAAACCTGAGGGCATACCCTACACCACTCTGTCAGCAGCGGCGTTCTGCGGGGCGCTGGTCTAGGCTAGGGCGTGTCCTGATGACGATTTCGCTGGCGGTAGGCACAATTTGCCGGTGCACCCCGCCTCCAAAAACTCCGAATAGCCCAAGGCGATGGGCCTCATCATCACCTTATGTTTATTCGCCGCGCAGCTTGCCCATGCCCAGGAAGACTACGACTTCGACCGTTCGCCGAGGGGCGGCGATTTTGACCATATCGATGGCAAAGTCCCACGCCAGAGCCCCAACCTCATCACTTCCCCCACGACGGGCGTTCGTTACTACCGGGAGTGTTTGACGGCATTTGCCACGGGAAGGGAACGGCGGTCTGAATCCGAGACCCGCGCACGATGGGAATCCGCGCTCCAATACATGATGACCGCCATTGACCAATGCCAGACGCGCTATCCAGAGCTGGAACCCTACTTCCAAAGCATCAGACGTCAGTCGACCCACATCCCCGTGCATTGCCGGGGCGATGAAGAGGCCATCATTGGTCGCGCCGACTACCTCGCGAACCATATCCGCCTGACGCTGAGGGATGATGGATCCCTCCACTCCCGAGACATCGCCGCGACCATTTTTCACGAATATCTGCACTTCGGGAACGGCAACAACCGCAGCGATCATGGGTCCCTGGAAAGCATTGAACCAGGACCGCACTGCACCGCCCAGTACAGCGATGACCGTATTCGTGCCATCGAAAGGCTTTGCTTCGGCGGAGGCCGGAACACGGCCTCCATGGATATCATGAAACGCATGCAGCTCTGCGGCGTGGAACGGGGCTGCATGGGGACCTGGACCGAGGAAGGTAATAATATTTCAGGATTCGTGCAGTTGTTTTTTTATCCCACGGTGTCCCATGATCTTTCCCGCGCCGAGGCGGCGCGCCTCTGCCGCCGCATTGGGATGGAGGGATATTGCGACAGAAAGAAAAGAGCACTCAAAAAAGGTCGCGGCCGTCTTGTCATCAGCAGCGAGATCCGCGCCCTCACCCGTGAGATGCGGGCGCGGCTGCGGGACTGGTTCCCCCAGGAGCATGCGGGCGCCATCCCCCGCATCGCGCTGCGGGAACGGCCAGAGCTGATCCAAACCTTGCGGCAAAACCCCTGTTACGCCGCCAGCATTGAGGAACTACCCGGTGGCGAGATCCGTGGCCGCCACTGTGACGGAAGCAGATGCGTCAGTACCGCTGCCGAGGCACTTGCCGCTCTCGATCAGTCCCCCGCCGCCGCGAGATCGGACTTCTACCTTGCCATGTTGCCCCGGGCGCAGATCCGCATCTCATGCCCCGAGGGCACCAGCGATGAGGTCCGTCACAGCTTTCGCACGGCCTATGATGAGCTTTACGGCTGGTGGCGGGGCATCGAAACCTCGCGGCGGACCGGTTCTGATGTGACGCGGGTGTATGAGCGGCAATGGCTCATCACGTCTCTTAAATATTTCGCGGATGCCCCCAGTGAATCCCTGGGGCCAGACAATAATTTCCGGAGCCACTATACTCTGGAACCCTCGCCCGGATTGGCCCGGCGCCACCCTTTCATGCAACTGGAAAATGCCCAGACCCAGGGGGACCTCCTGCGGGTCCTCGGAGCCAGTCTCGCTGCTCGATTCATGAATGCCGTGGCGCGCCTGCACCCTGACTCGCCGGAGTTCGACTGTGCGGCGGCTGGTTTCGTACCGCCTCGCCGCTAAGGCGCCTTATAGATTCATGAATAGATTCCGGCCCATATCAGTGACTACTGGTAAGTCACGGCAACGTAATCGGTGTCCACGGCGGAGTGCATCCCAGCGCCAGTGACCAGGGCGCCCACCACCCGCACGATGACAGTGGTGCCTGCCAGCACCATGGTGCTGGGATTGAAAGTGAGGGTCTGGCTGACGGATTCGTAGGTGCTGGCGGCGGTGCCTACGGTGGCGACGCCGATCTGCTGCCAGGTGGAGGAGCCCGTATAGATGTAGACGGCACCACCAGGGATGGAGAGCGCCGTGCCGAAAGCATATGCCGCGGGCAGAGCACCGGCGCGCCCCACCCAGGTCACGGTAATGGAGGAGGGGCTGCCGATGCCCACGGCGCCGAAGAAATAATCCACGATCTGGTAGTTATTCCCCGAACCCCACACGCACTCTTCGGATCCCCCCGTGCCGTCGAGGGTGGATGTGCCGACAAGGCTGCTAGCGAATGAAGTCAAATTGGCACTAGAAATGGGGACCGTGGCGGTGCAGGTGCCACTGGGGCTGGCATTATCCCGATAGGCATTGCTGGCAATCACAGTCATGGCGCTCTGACCACCGCCCATGTCACAGGTGGCGGTGGATGCCGCTGGCAAAGAGGCGGATACGGTCACCGTAGTGTCATCGGCGATGTCCACCACTTTGCGCCCTAAAAAATAGACGTCCGTACTGCCCGCCGTGCCGCCGCAGGGCGGCGGCGAGGGGTAAAAACCATAAACATCCACGGTGCGGCCAGTGCCCGCGGGCACCGTGGCGGTCAGCGGCGCTCCCCGCTGACCCATCTCACTGGTGATACCGATGCCCACGCCATTAAAATTGCTGGGGGAGACGCACACGGACAAGTCCGCATCCGGCGGAATGCCAGGGCCCGTGATATTGGCGCCAAAACAATTGATATCGCTCAATGACGAAGGCGCGGCGTAGACACTGAAGTTGCCATCCACCAGGGCCTGCCAGGCCTTGGTCAACGACCGGTGCCCAGCGGCCCCCTCATCAAGCAAAATGCGAAAACCGCCCCCACGACTTTGCTCCGCTTGGGGACCACCGCAGGCGGTGACACAAACTACGACTGCCATGACCAGCGCATGTACCGCTCTCATTACATCCGAACCCGCTTCTTCTCATATTTCTTGCGCACTTGTTTCTCTTCGGTGCAGTCGATGGTCTTCGTGCTCATGCTGGTGAGGTTCATCGTGAGCTTGTAATAGATGAGCTTATCGGCGCCCACTTCCTGGATGTTGGTCATCAGCGCACCGCTCAAAATGTAGTCCGCGCCGGTTTCCCCGCCGCGCTTCTTCGCCGTGGGGCCGCTGACCTCGCCGCTGGCGTGGTAGTCGAGCTCTTCGCTGATGGTGCCCCGCTCCTCTTTGTTCACGAAGCGCACCTTGCCAGTTTTGATCAGCGCCGTGCGAATCATGTCCGTCATGGCCACCGTGTCAATGTGTTCTTCCGTGCGATTTTGCACACGCTGAACGATGACCACCGGGGGCTTCTCGGCTTTGGCCACATAGGGACAGGCCACCATGGCCCGCACCGTGGTGTCCGCCATCTGCTGCATGTCCGCTTCGTTGAACTTGTCATCCAGCAGCTCCACGCGCTCGGGATCGTCGTATTCACCTTTTGTGAAGGCCCGGGGGCCGCCGCAGCCCGCCGCGGTCAGGGACAAAATGAGAGACAAAGACAAAATGACGTGGCGCACAGCTGCCATATATTTCCTCCGGGGGTCTGCTGTTGATTCTCCCTTGTC
>CAYHWW010000079.1:0-14597 GCA_964360145.1 uncultured Oligoflexia bacterium
CTGGACCATTGGAGGATGGCAGCCATTGATCCTCGGTGGGGCGGCACCTTTGGTGGCCCCATCCAAGGCGTGGGCATGGCTCAAAGTGGTTTGATTGAGCCCTACACGCTGCTCACCCCAGCCCCTCCCGGCTCACCCCCTGGATTCGGCTTTTATCCCGGATCGCACTCCATTGCATACGCAGCCGCGACGAACGAAGTCGTGTGGTCAGTCACGCTTCCAGGAGGCATCTACGCTATGTCCTTGAATGCGCTTCTTGATACCTCCGTGCCGCCATTTGCCAAGAGCGGTAATCCCGCGCTAGGCACTCTGGGGTCCGCCCGGCTGTTGGTCCTCCCCACCGCGGGGCTTGGTGATCTGACGGACGGTGTGGACTATGATCGCTTCCATCCCTCCAGTGAGTGGGTCTACTGGCAGCGCGCTCCAGCAGACATTGCTGGTGGTGGCTTCAACACCTTGCGCCGAGTATCTTTGATCACTGGTGCCGTGCAGGTCGTCGCGTCGGACAATACCGTATACGCCTGGGCCAACGAAATCACCGCTTTGCCACCGTTAGTGAATAATAGCCCGCTGACCACCATCCTCAGCTCCGTGGGGCAAGAGTACAATAACCCCGATGTGAACGCTCTGTTGAATGGCGTGTCGCGGTACTTCTCTCCGAGCACAATGCCCCTCGTGGTCGTCGGGCAATAATCGTTCTCGTACGAGTTTGGATTGGCCCGAGTGTGGAAACACACCCGGGCCAATCCGGGCTTCATACCGTGCTGTTCGCTCCATGCGAACGAATCGTTCGCAAATCCTGTTGATTTATGAGAGTGACGCACCTACAACCGCGTCATGCAAACCGCTGCCACGACTTACCGGGGCTGGATCAAAAGCCTCATGGCCGAAAAACTCGCAAGAAACCCGCGCCTCTCCCTGCGCGGATTCGCCAAGAGCGCGGGCATCGCGGCGAGCACCCTCTCCGAGGTGCTGAAGGGGAAAAAGAATTTCTCGTCGGCCACCGCGCTCAAAGTAGCCACTCGCCTGGGCCTTGAGGAATCAGACACCCAGCGCTTCCTCCTGCTCGTGCAGTACGAGAACGAGACTGATCCGGACATGAAAGACGGGCTCGCCCGCAAGCTCCGGGCGGACACGGCGATGAGCCCCGCTTTTGACGCGGACGTGGATCGCTTCAAGATGATCGCCGACCCCCACCACGTGGCAATCCTCGAAATGGTGGGGCAGGATGCGCTGCCCCAAGCGCCCGCCGCCATGGCGACGCGGCTCGCCATCACCTCAGTGGAAGTGGATGCGGCGCTGGATCGCCTGGAACGCCTGGGCCTCATCGCCCGGGACGAAAAAGGCATCATCCGCCGCACTCATCCCCGGGTGGTCTTTCGCTCCGTGGTGCCCGCGGAGGCCCTTCGCCGCTACCACAAGCGCATGCTGGAGCTCGCCATCGCAAGCCTCGAGACCCAGAGCACAAAAGAGAAATGGGTGGGCACGGAAACCTTTGCCTTTGACCCCGGACAGCTTCCCACCGCCGCTGAAATCATCGAAGACTGCTTTCAAAAGCTCTGCACCCTCGCGGCCCAGGGCAAAAAACGCGGGGAGGTCTACCACCTCGCCGCGCAGTTTTTCCGTATCACCGCCCCCACCTCAACCAAAGGAGCGCGCAAATGAAGCCGCTGATCCTCGCATCCCTCCTCACCTTGACCACCACGGCCCATGCCGTGGAGCCCCGTCGCGTGTTCCATTGCCAAGCCCAGTGTGTGGCCCTCAACGGTGCCTGCGGCTCCAGCGCGGAAGGCACCGTGCACGGTTTCTCCCGCCGCGGCAAACGCCGGGCCTTCAACGACATGCTAGCCCAATGCAACGGTCGCGCCGGGGGCTTGGGCATCTTGCTCTCCTCCATCGATGGTTTCCGCATGGAGTCGTCTTCCCACATGGTGACAGAGGAAACCTCAGAGGTTTACCCCCACTGGAACCAATGGGTCGTGAGCTGGGCCACGAACTGCGCCTTTGAGATCCACGGAAACCCCGCCCTGCAGAGCGATGCGGACACCTGCTGGCGAGAGCGTGAAGATGAAATTGACGTGCCCTACAGCGGTACCCAACCGGTTCGCGGATAATTTTTGAAAAACTGGAGCATGACCATGAAACAAACCACACTGACCCAAACGTTCTGCGCCGCTCTCCTGGCGCTCACCATCCTCCCGGCCGTCGCCCAAGAAGCCACGGACACCGGCACCCGCGGCGGCGGCGAATCCGTTGACGTGCGAGGCCGCCCCGTCCTGCGGGATTTAGTAGACAACACCAGCTGTGATTGGGCCACTGGTCGTGACATGATGGCGGCCCAGCCCCGGGTGAACCAGATATTGACTGCCCTTGAAGGCGTGCATTGGTACTTTGGCTTTCAACTGCGCTGGGAAATGGAAAGTTTGCACTACTGCCGCACCCAAAACCTGGTGCGTGTGAGTACCAGCGACGCCGGGGGTCTAACGATTTACGCCGAAGCGGGCGACACCGAGCAGGCAGCCATCCGCCTCAACCGTAGCGTCTATCTCAACAACACCATCTACAGCCGCATGGACGCCACCAGCCAAGCCTTTCTGCAAATCCACGAAGCCCTGCATTCGTTCATTCCCATGAACTCAGAACTGCGCAACGGCCAGCTGCGCTCCACCGTGGCTGCGTTGCTTCGACTGGAAAGCGGAGCGATCACCGGCGATCAGCTTTTGTACCAAATGAGTCGGAACCAAGTAAACACGCCCCCCTCGGTGCTGTACCTCAGCCCCGATAACCAACGGGCTTTCGCATCTATTTTGCGCGGCGCTGGTGACAGCCTCCAACGACAGGTCGACGCTAGCCGACTGAGCAATGATGTGCTGACCGAAGCGACGAGAACGAGCTCACTCTACGCTGCTGATGCGCTTCGTCTCACAGAAGTCGCTGCTGAGTTCGTGCCAAGCTTTAGTGTCATGGATCCCTCCACTCTGCAGAGCTGGCTGCCCCGCCTCACCAGGCCCCAGCTTGAGGAGTTGCTAGGCGCAGCGATCCGCAACGGTGCCATAGATCGGGTGAACGCTCTCTTGAATACGGGCCTTGTTAACCGTAGCGGCGGCTTACCTCTCATCGCACTTGCAAATCACAAATATGACGTATTACGCGCCCTGCTCGCGCGCCCCGATGTGGGCATCAATGCTCGTGACGCCGACGGCTTTACCCTGCTACATAGACTGGCCGTCTATGGCGTGGATTACTACAACCACTCCCAGCCCGCTGATTTGCTGGATGCCTTGCTTGCCCGCCGAGACCTGCGCATCAACGCCGCACTTCCCATAGCCGCTAGCCGTTCTGCTGAACGTCTTCTAGCTGCTGAGGAGTGGGCCAGTGCCAACGAGGGCGCCACAGCCCTCATGCTTGCAGCAGGGCTATCCGACATTTCTATCGCCCAGAAACTACTCGCAGATCGCCGTAGCAATCTCAATGCCCAAGATGCCAACGGCAACACCGTGCTCCATCGACTCATTTTGAGGGAATACGACCCCATTCTCATCCGCAATTTACTCACGTCGGGCCGCATCGATGCCAACATAGCAAACAACCGCGGGCTCACAGCACTCATGTTGGCGGTGAGCCCTCATCTAGGTGAAGAGGACACCGACGACGATACACACTATGAATCGCTATACGCTCAAAGTCAGTACTACGATCGTGACGGGTTCCATAATGAATCACGATACATGATTCTCGCAACCTTCGCGGGACCCATCGGACGCAGTCACGGCGTCAATGTCTTTGCCACCGTAACTCCACGCCGACGCACCCCCTATGGTCGCAGCTTCGCCGAACGCTACGAAGGACAGAATGTACTCACGTTGGCTTACCGTACGACGAATGTGGTCAGCAGAGGGGGGGACATCGCCTGCAATAATTATTTTACAAATAACTATAGTTTAGAACACGTCGATACCCCCGATGACAGACCCTCTATTGGCACCACTCTATTTAGGTCTTTGCCCCTCTCTTATCGTCGGCGCCTCATCGCTTTGCGAGACATCCAAGGACGCGATGCCGTGGCGCGGGCTCACTGGGTTGTGAATACGTGTAAGCGTGACTTCGGGTACACATACGACAGCGCCCGGGGCGGAGGGTGGCCCGCCCTGTTCGAGCTGCTGGAACGCAGCTCACATTGAGTGCAACTTATCGTAAGCGCGGCGCAGAGGCTTATCGTAAGTAACCAGCTGAGTGCCCGTAGACAGAGCGCTATGAAGAAGGTTTGCATCCACCCAGCTCAACCCCACACCCTGCAGTTTATACTTGTGCACAAAGGCCATGACCTCTGCCCATTGCGATTGATTCAGCATCGGAAGCGTTTGTATGTCTCGTAAAATTTTGTCTGGGACATGGCCCATGGCTAGTTCTCCGATGACCAACGGATGTGTGGCTGCCTCGTCGGAATCAAGAGCTTCAATCAGACGAGCATCACCGCCTCGACTCAGGTGATGCACCCAAACAGAAGTATCGAAAAGCAAACTCACGCAGCGCGCCCTCGACGTCGACGAGGCGATTTCGCAGATTTCACTGCCCCCGCCACAGCAATCAGTCGCTTACGAGCTGCGTTTCGTAGGATTTCACGAAGGCCATAGTGAATCACGGCCGTCTTTTCTTTGATGCCCGTTTCTTTCATGGCTTCTTTGAGTAGGTCTTCTTGAATGATAAGTGTGGTTTTCATCTGTATCATTCTACCATATTGATACAGATTAATCAAACGCCTCAAACTGACTCCCCCTCGAACTCCCTCAACCCCGGCACCCGCGTAAAAGGAATGCGCGTGGGTGCCGAATCCTCCGCGGCCTCCTGCCCCGCGAAGCGCAGCGTGCCACCGCCGAAGCGATCATTGATGCCGTCTAAAGCCCGCGAAAGCATTTCCCGCTTGGGGTCCTCGAATAAAGAGAACTGGTGCTGATCGGCGGGGATGAGGTCTGAGAACACCACGCCCACGCGGAGCGGTCTGCCCTGGGGGACCCCGCTCCAGAGCACCACGAGGTTTTTGAGTAGGGTCATGGTGTCTTGGGTTTCAGGAATCTTGAGGGCGCCCTCCCAGGAGGACGGCCCGCCACCCTGCCCGTTGCGTTCCTCCATGAAGCGCACATGCACGGTAAGCCTGCGTGCGTAGTAGCCCTCGCGCCTCAAGCGTGCGGCGGCCTTGGTGAGGAGCTTCATCGCGACGATGGAGGCGCCCTCGCTGGTGCGCAGCTCGGGCTCCAGCACATGCTGATGGCCCATGCTCGTCGTGCGGGTGGGCGCCACGTACACGTCGTCGCCCCGCAGCCAGTGATAGAAGCGCTCGCCGACGACGCCGCCCCAGAGAACGCGCATCTGGTGGATGTTGCAGCGGAGCAGCTGCTCCATGGAGCGCACGCCCTTGAGGGCCAGGCGTTGTTCCATGCGGGGGCCAATGCCGGGGATGTCACGGGGCACGAGGGTGAGAAGCTTATCGCGGATTTGCGACCGCGGAATGAGCACGAGGCCGTCGGGCTTTTGCATGTCGCTGCCCATCTTGGCAAGCAGGCGATTGGGCGCGATGCCCACGGAGCACGAGAGGTAGTCGCCGGCCTTGGCGCGGATGGCGGCCTTCACCCCATGGGCAAGGGCGGTGGCGCGCTCTGGCTGCTGCTGGCTGCCCATGAGCCTACAGGCCATCTCGTCGATGGAAAGCACGTCCTCCACGGGCAAGATGCTCTCCACAGCCTCGACGATTTTGTGATGAAACTCCACATAAGCCTTGGGGCGTGCGGGCAGGAACGTGATGCCGGGGCACAGGCGCCGGGCATCCGCCACCGAGGTGCCGGTTTTCACACCATGGGTTTTCGCCTCGGGGCTAGCCGCGAGGCAACAGGTGGTCGCCACCCCCATCATGGGTAAAACCCCCACGGGGCGCCCTCGCAGCCGGGGGTTCAGCTGCTGCTCGCAACGGGCGAAGTAGCTGTTCATGTCGACGAAGAACCAGCGGAGATCGCTCACACTGTGGCGACCACTCCGCTATCGATGATTTTTTGATCCACAGTGAGCAACTTCGCGCCCTGAGTTCGAGCAGTGGCAGCGATAAGACGATCGGCAGGATCCCTGGGAAAACCAGTGCCCAGCTTTTGCGCATCCAGAATAACTTGTGCTGTGAGAGGTAAAATCTTGAGCTCTGATCGGATCTCTAGGCCCTGCAACCAAGGCTCCAGGGCAAACTGAAGGAGAAACCGACGCCTCTCCACAAGCTGAGCAATTTCCCAGAGGGTCATTACCGAAACAGCAAAAACCTCTCCCTGCTCTTCCAGGAAGTCTAGAAGAGCTTCGTGCTTTTTTGAGAGATTAGATGACTTCAAAAGCCACCAAAGCAACACGTGGGTATCTAAAACGTAATCCATTAGTCCCTCAGAACTTCCCATTCGTCAGAGGTATCGAAATTGACGATATCACCAACAATCTGAGCTATCCCCTGCAGCGAGCCCTTGAGGCTCGTGACAGCGGGCACATCGAAAGGGAGCACCTGAGCCAAGGGTTTGCCGTGTTTGGTAATGATAATCCCCTCTTTAGTGCGAGCGGTTTCCTCAAAATAGCGTAGGGCCTTGGCCTTGAACTCGGTTACGGAAACCGAGCGACACTTCTGCCGTGAAGGCCGCGTTTGTTTTTTAATTTTTTTGGACATGCTCATATGATACCATTAGAAATGACCATTACAATGGTCATTATAGTCATTTAACATGGTCATTAAAATAGACCTTCGATTTCAACGAGATTAGCACTTGGCTCGTAACTCACGATATCCCCCATAATGGCCATAATCCCCTTCATCTGTTCGTAGGGCACCACCCAGGCGATGGGGCGCCCCTCCTCGTTGAATAAGCAACGACCACCGCTGAACACCCGGGCGGGCATTTTCATATTCTCCAGACGACGACGCTCACTCGCGGACTTCCCTGTCTTTTTAGACGTGATCATACCTTCATCCTCCATGATTCAAACAAACGGGTTTATTTTACGGTGCGGATCACCGTGGATAGAATGCCTTTGATTAAAATCCGTCGGGCCTCATCACCCCGGTAAACCATGGGGGCGTACTTGGCGTTGGCGGGGTGGAGTTCCACCCGATCATCGTATCGATAGAAGCGCTTGATGGTGGCGTCACCGCTGACCACCGCCACAACCACTTCACCGTTGGCGGCGGTGTGCTGGCTGCGGATGACCACGAAGTCACCATCGAAGATGCCGTCCTCCACCATGGAGTCGCCCTTCACGCGCAGGGCAAAATGGTTTTGATGGATGTTGCGGAACACCGTGGTGGTGAGATCCAAAACCGCGGCGTCGTCTTCGATGGCTTCTATGGGCTGGCCGGCGGCGACGTTACCGAGTAAACGCAGCTGTAGAGGCGCAGGGGAGCCCAGTGGTTGTGGTTTTCCAGCTTCAGCGCCTGGCTGGAACGGCCCCCCCGCGCCCAGGTCAAGTTCGTCGCGGAACGGGCGCCCGCTGGCCCCGCGCCCCGGGCTCCGCCCGCGACGAACCTGGCCTCGACGCGTGAGCTGCAAAGCCCGCTTGCCGTTCCAGTCTTGAGTGAGAAGACCCTGCCGCTTCAACCTCACCAGGTAGTTCTGCACCGTCCCCAGGGAGTTGAACCCGAACTTCTTCGCGATCTCAGCCTGGGTGGGGGCATAGCCCTTTTCCTGCTGGTATTCCGCGATGAACGCCAGGATCTGCATCTGTTTGGGCGTCAAGGTCATGGATCAAGACTATGCGTAAGTTATGCGTAAGTCAAAGGGCGTTTTATAAAATGTCTAAGAATAATATGCCGCGGGCTTATCCGGTCCATCGCGCAAGCGACGAGCTGAAAAATTCGACCAGGGGAACGCCGTCTGGGCCACCGATCAAATGCACCTTCGATCCCGCGAACCGCTTGAGAAAGACCTTGATGCCTTTGGCTCGCTCTCCCCGCTGGCGTCCCGACTTCACCTCGAACCCCACCGCCTTATCGTTCGCATGAAGGACGAAGTCGACTTCCTGGGCTCCTTCATTCCAGTAGCCCAGCGTGAAGAGACCACCGAAACTCTGATTGAGCAAATGAGCGCCCACCGCGCTTTCCACTCTGCGCCCCCAGAGCTCCGGGTCTTGACGAGTCTGCTCAAAGGTCTTTCCGGAGAGTGCCGCGGTGAGCGATGTATTGAAGACCTGGAATTTAGGGCTCGACCCGCGCCGACGGAGCTCGGTGCCCGAATATTTCTGTAAACCGGTGAGGAGCCCGGCGTGGGTAAGCAGCTCCAGATAGTGGGCCAACGTGGTCGTGTTGCCGGCGTCCTGGAGTTGCCCCAGCATTTTCTGGTACGAAAGAATTTGCCCCGACGAGAGCGCACCGAGCTGAAAGAGCCTTCGCAACAAGGCTGGTTTGTCAACTCTTTCAATCATGAGCACGTCGCGTGAAACAGTAGTCTCAATCAGTGAGTCGCGAACATAAGATGCCCAACGCTCGCCTTCGTTCCGCAGATGAGCGGTTCCCGGATACCCACCAAAATAAATCCACTCGTCGACGGTGAAGCCGAATATTTTATTCATCTCTGGATAGAGCCAATGGTGAATGCGCATCATTTCGAAACGCCCGGCCAAGCTCTCGGAGAGACCTTCTTGAATGAGCAACGTGGATGAGCCCAGAAGAACGAGCTGGAGGGGAAGCCGGTTGCGAGTGTCCTCGTCCCAAAGGTGTTTTATCGTTTCCGACCAGTTCTCGACTTTCTGTATCTCGTCGAAGCAGAGCAGAGTCTGCTTTTGACTCTGCCGGGTGGCCTGCCTCGCCTCTTCCCAGCGACTGACGATCCAATCTCGATCTCGCAAGAGCGGTTCATCCACGGCATGGAAGAAACACCGCATCCCTTCGCTTTGAGCCAGCTCTTGCACCACCGCCTGGACGCCCGTTGTTTTTCCCACCTGGCGGGGGCCTAGAAGCACTTGAATGAAGTGCCTTGGTTCTGAAAGACGTCTCTTTAAATCATTAAAAGTGCTGTAATACCGCATACATCTCTAGCATATCACATTTTACTCAATATACTGAGTAATTTTACTCAATGCACTGAGTAAAGCCACTGACCTACCGCGGCACCGCCCCTACAGCTTCAAGCCCTGCATGACCTTGATGATCTTGCGAAAGTTCGTACCGGGGTAGCGCCCCTCCACGGTGGACACGAATTCCGCCATGGTCCAACCGGCATCAGCTCTCGCAAGAATAAAGATAAGCAGGTCGTGGCCCACCATGAAAGCGGCGCCCAGGGGAGAGATGCTGGACTGCGTGAGCCCCCGCGGAAAGCCCGTGCCGTCGGGGCGCTCATGGTGCTGCGCGATGATGACATCCACGTCCGGCGGCACTTCGGTGAACTGCCGTGCGAGCTCGGCGGCCTTCTGCGGATGCTCTTGGTAGTCGAGGTATTCCTGGTCGGTGAACTCCAGCCTGCGGGCGGTGAGCTCCTCAAGGGTCTGCACGGTTGCGAGATCGTTGTTTTTGAGCGTGATGTCATGGAGAAACGCCGCCAGATTGAGTTTGTAGAAAGTCTGCTCCGAATGCCAACCAGCGGCGGCGGCAATGGCACACGCGATCTCCCCCAGCATCATGCTGTGGCTTGAGATGTAGTTCTTGCGATCCGCCTTGATGCGCGTCAGCAGCCCCGCGAGCCGGGGGCTCCGGCCCATGGCTTTCACCGCCATGTCCATGCTGGCCTTCACCACGGACTGAATCTCGGGGGTCATGCCGAGGTTGCCGATGAGCTCTTTCACGGTTTCGTGCACGGACTCGCCGATCTCCCCCTGCACTTTGGCGAGCTTGGCGCCGCTGCCGGCGGCGGCCTCGATGATCTTCAGCAAGTCGTCTTTGAGCTTGCTGACGAACTCAGCGGTCTCGGCGTTCTGTAAATAGAAAAAATCCACTTTTTTAGTGTGCAGATACTTTTGAAGGTCATCGGCGTCGAAAACGTCGCCCTCTTGGAAAAGCTTCACATACTTCGTGCTCGAGAGACGGATGTAGACTGGCGCCTTCAGGGGGCTCACGCGCAAGAGCAGGTTGGTGTTGATGCGGGAGTAATCGCCGTCGCCACGCCCCAGGGCTTCAGCGGTGTCCCGGGCCTTGGACACGCCCTTGCCCTTGATCAGGGTTTCCGGCCGCGGGGCCTTGGGGTCAAGGGCCGCGAGCTCGGCGGCCCACTTCAAGATCAGCTTCACGGCGTCGTCCACCATGGTCTTGCCGCCGACGACGCCCACGAGATTGCGCAGACCGAAGGTGCCTGATTTTTGGGACTCGTTCAATACGGCCACGATGACAGGTTTCTTCACCCGATTCGTGGAGACATAACGGAGAGCGCTCTTGTCGCTCTCCGTGCCCTCAAGCACGAGGAGGTCCAAGACGGGCTTATCCTTCTGGATTTTCTTCACCGCATCCAAGGTATCCCCCCCCTCAATGAGGGTGGCATTGAGCTGGGCCTCTAGAGCAAAGGCAACGAGGCGCTGGGCCTCTTTGTTTTCGAGGGATATGAGGATGTTCATCTGCTTTCAAAATTCTAACATGGGTCGGTTTTGATACATTGCATTATTCCGCGATCTATCCTGGCAAAACCCAGTCCAGCGCCAGCCGCAGCGCCTCATTGATGGGCTTTCGCTCCAGAAGCTCGGTGGGGACGCCGTATTGGCGCCCCGTTGCGATGAGCGCCTCGTCCACCTCTTCATGCAGAGGCAGGCTCACGCCCTGAGCTGCGGTGAGCAGCGAGGCCCGCTTCACCTCTTCCGGCTGGATGGCCCCATGGTGAAAGCAGGCGGAAAACTGAGGACGACCAAATTCATTGAGCCAACCGCTGTAGCCGAAGAGTCGGCAGAGACTGGGACGCTCTTCATACCGCCGACAACGCCCCTTGCCACCGCCGTGATGGTCATAGATGGCGCAAACATCCCAAGTTGAGTCAGGGTTTCGCGCCTCAGCAATGATGGCGGCGGACTCGGTGTTGCCAGCGGCGGCCTCAGCGGTGAGGCGGCGTGCCAGCGGGATCATCTCCAACGGCAGCGCCTCGATGGCGGGGTTGTCGCAGCAGCGACCGCAGTTCGGGGGGCACGCAAGGCCCGTGCTTCGCGCCACGGCGGCGGTGGCGAGGTCTTGGGCCTGGAGGGTTTCAAGGATGGCATCGCGGAGCATGATTTGCAGTCATAGCATAACTGCGAAGTTCTCCTTGGCGGAACACCGCCGCCGCGCCGCAGCTTGCCGGACGGCAACTCCCTGCGGACAATGAACGCCATCAAATCTCTTGGAAAGGTCCCCACCATGGCTTACACGCCGTCACGCCGACGCTTTTTGAAAACCTCTGCCCAGGCCTCCGCGCTCTTTGCGGGCGCAGCGCTGCTCCCTCGCATCCCCAACGCCCGGGCCGACAAGAGTAGCGACGCCCCCCAAACCGGGCTCCGCGTCCTCGTCCTCGGCGGCGGCGTGGGCGGCATGACCGCGGCCCACGAACTCTCCGAGCGCGGCTACCACGTCACTGTTTGCGAACTCAAAGACCTCCCCGGCGGCAAAGCCCGCAGCATCCCCGCCCGGGGCACAGGCCGCGACGGCCGCACCGATCTCCCCGGCGAACACGGTTTTCGCTTCTTTCCTGGCTTCTACACCCACCTCGACGACACCATGTCCCGCATCCCCTTTGGCAACGGTCGCACCGCCTACGACAACCTGGTGGCACCGCCCTCCATGCAGTTTGGTCGCACCGGCGGTGAAGGGGAAATCCGCGTCCCCATGCACCTGCCGGGCAACCCCGCGGAAATTCGCGCCGCCATCCACACTGTTTTTGGCTCTAAACTCGGCATCCCCGCGGACGACCTTAAATTTTTCTGCGACCGCTTGCTCACCCTTCTCACCAGCTGCGACGAGCGCCGCTTCGCCGAGTATGAGCACATCCCCTGGTGGGATTTCATCGAGGCGGAGCACCGCTCCCCCAACTATCGCCGCTTCCTCGCCACCGGCCTCATGCGCTGCCTCGTCGCCTGCCAACCCCGCACTGTCAGCGCCCGCACCGGCGGCTACACTTTCCTCCAGTTGCTCTTGAGCTTGGTGGGCTTCAACAAAGCCGTGGACCGGGTCTTGAACGGCCCCACCAACGACAAATGGATTTTCCCCTGGCTCGCGCATCTGAAACGCATGGGCGTGGACTATCGCCTCAACAGCAAAGTGGTTGAGCTGCATTTTGACAGCGCCCGCAACCGTCTGAGCGGCGCTACAGTGGAAGTGGCAGGAGTGCGCCAGGATTTGGAGGCAGACCACGTGGTGCTGGCGGTGCCCGTGGAAGTGGCCTTGACGCTGATCCCTGAGGCGATGAAAGCGGCGGACCCTGCCCTCTCGCGTCTGGCCAACCTCAAAGTGGAGTGGATGAACGGCATCCAGTTCTTCCTCACCGAAGACGTCCTCCAAGGCTTCGGCCACACGATTTATTTCGATTCGCCGTGGGCGGTGACCAGCATTTCCCAAAGGCAGTATTGGGAAGACACCGCGTTGGGCAACTACGGCGACGGCCGCGTCGCAGGCGTGCTCTCCGTCGATGTCTCGGACTGGAACAACCGCGGCATCCTCTACGACAAGACTGCCAAGCAGTGCACCAAAGACGAGGTCATCGCGGAAGTCTGGGCCCAGATGAAAGCCCACTTGAACGAGGGCGGCAGCACTCTCTTGCGTGACGACATGATCATCGATGTCCACGTCGACCCTGGCATCAGCTTCCCGGCGCCGGGGCAGACGACCAATACGGAGCCGCTGCTCGTCAATACCGCGGGCTCCTGGGATGATCGCCCCGAGGCCTGGGGCCCCATCGAAAACTTCTATCTCGCAAGCGACTACGTGCGCACCCACATGGACCTCGCCTGCATGGATGCCGCCTGCGAAGCCGCCCGCCGCGGCGTGAATAAGCTGCTGGAGCGCGCCGGCCGCCCCGATGAGCAGTGCATCGTCTCGCCGTTGGAAGAGCCCGTGGTCTTCAAGCCCTTCAAGGCCTACGACCGCGAGCGATTCCGCCGCGGCCTGCCCCACGATGCCGCCGTGGTGGCGGGGCTGTAGCGAAAGTCTGATGAACCACATGAAAAAAGTCATCTGCATCTGCGGTTCAATGCAGTTTCTCGATCAAATGCAGCAGCTCAAATTAGAGTTAGAAAGACTCGGCTATGCAGTCCACTTGCCTGAGGCAGAGGAAAGTGAAAACTGCTATGCGGCGCTCCCCGCAGCCGCTAAGCCTGCCATGAAACGAAATTTCATCGACGCCCACCTCCGAAAGATCCGCGAGTCGGATGCGGTCTTAATCGCCAACTATTCCAAGCACGGCACAGCGGGTTATATCGGTCCCAATACCCTGATTGAGATGGCGTTTGCTTACGCCATGCAAAAACAGATTTTTCTCCTTCAACCCATGGCGGAGCAGCCCTGCAAAGATGAGGTGGATGGGTTGGCAGCAACAGTGATCAACGACGATCTCTCAGAAATAGCTCTGTGAAAAGCAAGATCGGTCAGAACGAGGGCAAACAAACCAGTCAGTATCGAACCATGCGAAGGGATGCTGCCACCGGCGAGTTGCTGAGACGATTACGGAAAGGAGTCGATTTCATCGAAGTTCACGTCCGCGAATCGTTGCCTCTCGGCAGAATAGCCCGCCATGCCGGTTTGTCCGAGTACCACTTTCATAGATTGTTCCGGGCGCGCTTCGGAATTCCTGTGATCGAGTACGTCAGATGCAGACGTCTCTCGTCCGCCGCCCAGCAGCTGGTTGAAAATGAGGCACGGATTCTGGATCTCGCCCTCGACTCCGGCTTTGGATCCCAGGAGGCGTTCAGTCGTGCCTTTCGCAGAATGTACGGAATCTCACCAGCCGCCTACCGCCGCCAAGGCAGGCACCTGCCCTGGCGGTCCGTAGCGAAACTGACTGACGAAATACTGCAACACCTGAAGAAGGGAACAAACATGGAACCGACAACGCTACGCAAAGAACGAATCTGGGTTGCGGGACTATCAGGAGTCTTCACGGCAAAAACACGATGGAGGATTCCAGACCTCTGGAAAACTTTCGCCCCGCAAATGAATAAGATTCCAGGTCGGATCGGGGGACACAGCTTCGGAGCCTGTGACGCAGTCCCGGGTGTCAAGGAAGGCTCGTTCGAGTATATGGCTGCAGTGGAGGTCGATCCGAAAAAGTTTTCTGGCCCCTGGAAGCTGAAGGAAGTTCCCGCAGGAGACTACCTTGTCTTCACCCACCGGGGTCCGATCTCAAAATTCACGCAGACCGTGGACTATCTTTGGGGGACCTGGCTGCCGCACTCCAAGCACGAGCTTCGCAAGGCGCCGGACCTTGAGCTTAGCGAAATAGATCTCTGGATCCCCGTCGTGGGCTGAGCAGTGAGTGTGCAGTGCAGCGCCACGCACTCACCGCGACAGTCCCCCAAATACTTCCCGCGTCACAACCCCGTGATGGGCGCTGCACAGCAGCCTGAGATTCCCGACACTGTGTCCACCACCCAGAAAAAACGGTTGTACATGGTCGTAGTGCAAATACTTCGTCGCCGTGCAGCCC
>CAYHWW010000080.1:0-14595 GCA_964360145.1 uncultured Oligoflexia bacterium
ATCGCGTCGCGCCGCAGTCTTTGAATGTGCAGCGGCCCTTATCGCGGAGCCAAACTATGCGCTTCACCGCTGCGGGGATATGGCGAGACGGCGCCACCGCTGGTACGACCGGTCGTACCGATCCGACGCTTTGACTCAGTTTCTTTACGCGTCGCACCTCAATGCGTGCGGGGTCATGGCGATCGAGGGCCTCTTCGCAGAGTAAATCGAGGAGCCCGGCGACGGTGCCCCCTTTGTTGCGATGACTGAGGAGTGACTTCAGCTTCTCGATCTTCGCCTGCTGCTCTTGAGTCAGCGTGATGGTGAGGCGGGTGAGGTCTGGCGTCACCGCCCGGGTCCGCTCGGTTTTTTGCAGCTCTTGGAATATCGCTGGAGAAGCTTTTTGCAAAAGCGCACGCTCCGCCTCCCGTTTTGACAGGCCCTCGAGGCCCAGCACCAGCTCACATTTTTCTTCGGTGGTGCGTATCACGCCCACCTTTTTCTCGGCGCGAAGGAACTTGGTGGCCTCAGTCACCACGGACAGTGATAGCGCCCCGGTCTCAATTTTCTCTTCGATCTGGGGCACGTCCGCCATCAAGCGCATGGCACCGATGCGGCGGGCCGCCGCGTCCTGGGCATAGCCCAGTTCTCGCACCGCAAAATCAAACAACGATGAATAGCCCAGGTCGAGATAGTACCGACCGTCTTGCACTTGCCGCAGTAACTTGAGGACGCGCGTGGTGATGCGGCGTTCTTCCGCTACCGCTTGTTTCAGCTCTGTGATGATGGCCTGAGATTTTGTGTTCATGGGCTCTTTATAGCATCGGTTTTCGACACGCTAGAAAACGCACGGAATGGGCTTATGGGCGCAGGGCTTCAAAAATGAGAGGCGATGCTCAACCTGTCTGGATCGCGTGCACTACGGCGAAAAACAGGGCCATTTTTTGGCATTTCCAGCACGCCACCAGGAAACCGCGCCAGACCCCTGTCAATAGCGGTGAAAAATATTTATGCTGTCGCAGCGATAAAATAGGAAGCGCCGCTGGCACCATGGAAATCGATGGTTACCCACTCGGGTTCCGCGAAGTGCCCCTTTTTGACTACGACCGGTCGTACCGATCCGATGCTTCGACTCTGAGTCTTTAAGCGCCGCGCTTCGATGCGCACGGGGTCATGGCGATCGAGGGCCTCTTCACAGAGTGAGTCGAGGAGCCCCGTGACGGTGCCCCCTTCATTACGATGACTGATAAGGTCACAAATAGACGAACATCGGGCCAATGCTCCAGCGGTAGCTGCGTCGTGATGACCGTCGATTTCCCGTAGGATCGCTCCTCCAGGAGCTCGCGCAGGTCTTCAGCCTCCATGGAGTTGAACTTCCGCATCCCAAAGTCATCTAAACAAAATATTGGCTCTTCCGGATTCTCTGTGGGATGCGGGGCGTCGCAGCTGCCTAGCGGTCCGGGGCTAGTGCCGCGCCCACTACTCAGTAGCAGCCGCCGCGTCAGTGACAGGGGGATCAGATGCCCGCGTAGTCCCAGAAGATGAGGATCGGGATCCCGCAGTGAAGTATGGCGTCCAGCCGAAACCCCTGCGAAAATCCCCGATCGTGAATCCGCTATGAACGCCATAAACAGCCGAAGTCCGGCCTGGCGGACGCGTCGATTCCAACACTAGGCCGTAATCATCGTAGTACGCGTCGGTACGGTACCTATAGCCTCCAGTGCAAGTCATACTGTATGTGTCCCAGCCACCGCCTCTGCGAGGGGTGCGAAGAGTCATGGTGAGATCCTCGTCATCGTACCGTTGCGGGTTTGTCACCACTGTAACGGTATAAGTCCCTGCTGGGACTCCGTAGGTACCGGTGCAACATCGGACAGTCGGGAAATCTACGGAGGACCGGTCTCGCCCCGACAACCTCTCCCATACCGTGGGCGGACTGGTCACGGGAACCAACGGGTGCACCGGACTTGTAAAGTCCCGAATATCACGACAGCCGGAAATCGCCTCCCGTACGCCAAGCAGGCAGCTCCGAGTTTTGGCAAGAAGCGTTCTATTTTCGCCACAAGAAGAAGCTTGGGCTTTTGCGTCATGCGTCACGACTATTGCGACCGAGATCAAAGTAATCATCGAGAGAAACAGACGAAACATCGTACACCTCTCAGAGCTAATCTTAGCCTTCCTTCGATGAAGTTGGAGCTTTTACATACATACATACATGATTCGTAGGAAAAAATTTCCGCTTCTACGTTTTCTGTGGCCTGGGCATGCGGCCTCCGAAGCGCCTCCGGGCCGGACCAGGACGCGTCGATTTCATCGAAGCCACTCTCCACGATCGAAGCGTTTTAGGAACTCCAGCACCGGAAGTGACTCTCCTTCGGGGTGCAGGGTAGCACGCGCTTGTTGCGTCACCAAAATGCGAGGTACGTTGGGGTACTCCTCAGCGAATGAACGCAATCCCGCAAAGTCCCGCGAGCTGGGCTTGGTCGTCATTTTAATTTCGACAGCCAAGAGGGGCTTGCTGCCGTGCGCTCGACCCCGAGAGTGCAAATCTAAGCGAGAGGTTTTCGACTGCGCGATGGACTTCATTTAAAAGCGAGGGAATCCGCTGAATCTCATCGATCACCACCCAGCCCTTGGGGTGTCTTTTTGCGAAGGCCGCAAGTTCATTTTGTAAGAGAGATGGGGTGCTCAGGTAGGACTGAAAATTAGCCTCTTCGAGCAGATCGATCTGGGGCCGAACAGAAAAAACGAGCCTTTTTTGGGAACGTCAAGGAGTCATTAAAAATGAATGTAACTTCATAAGTAAGATAATACTGTCATTTCTAACTTATAATGTCGAAGAAGAAAGGGGAGGGCAAAAAGTCATTACAGGCCGAGGCCCAGCTGTGGTGCTACGGGGGTGTCAGCGCTGCTGCTGGTCACGGACCGCGCCCGGCGGGCCTCAAGACGTGCGAGCACGGCCTCGGCGCGTTTCAGCACCCGGGGCGACAGCCCCGCAAGCTTGGCCACGGAGATGCCGTAGCTGCGGCGGGCAGCCCCCGGTTCGAGGGTGTAGAGGAAGCGCACGTCTTCGCCCTCGCGGCAATCCACGGCCACTTGCAGGTTCACGGCCTGGGGATGGTGGGCGGCAAGCTCGGTGAGCTCATGGTAATGGGTGGCGAACATGCAGCGGGCGCCCACGCGGACAAGGATTTCCTCGGCCAGGGCCCAAGCCAGCGACAGCCCATCGAAGGTGCTGGTGCCGCGGCCCACTTCATCTAGCAGGATGAGGCTGCGGGCCGTGGCGTTCCGCAGGATGAAGCTCATCTCGCTCATTTCCACCATGAACGTGGACTGGCCCTCGGCGATATTGTCGCTGGCGCCGATGCGGGTGAAAATACGGTCGCAGACGCCGATGCGCGCCCGCGCCGCGGGGACAAAAGACCCCGCTTGGGCCATGAGCGCGATGAGGGCGGTTTGGCGCATCACCGTGGATTTACCGCCCATGTTGGGACCGGTGATGAAGAGGAAGTGGCCCCGTTCAGCGGTCATCGCCACGTCGTTCGGGACAAAACCCCCACGCAATTCCACCAGGGGGTGGCGCCCGCCGATGATTTCAAGGTCAGCGGAGGTGTCGACCTCTGGCCGTGTGAAGCCCCGCGCCAACGCAGCGGCTGCTAAAGCAGCGGTGGCATCCAGCGCGGCGGCAGCCCGAGCTACAGTACCCACGGCCTGGGCCCGGGCCGCTACTTGGGCGCGATAGCCTTGGAAAAGCTCATATTCGAGAGCATGGCGGCGGCTTTCCGCGTTCAAGATCTTGTCTTCGAAAGTCTTCAGTTCTTCGGTGATGTAGCGCTCGCCGCCGGCGGTGGTTTGCTTCCGCACGTAATGGCCTGGCGCGTTCGCCACATTGGATTTGGTGATTTCGATGTAATATCCGAAAACCCTGTTGAAGCGCACCTTCAGCGACGAAATGCCCGTGGTGGTTTTTTCGCGGGCTTCGAATTCCGCCAGCCACTGGGTGCCATGCTCCGTGAGGTCCATGAGCTCATCAAGTCGCGGGTCCACGCCCCGGCGGAAGAGACCCCCTTCCTTCACGGAGAGAGGAGGCGTTTCCGCCAGTGCGGTGTTCAGATTTTCAGCAAGGATGAGCAGCTCATCAGTGAGGCTCGAGGCCAGATCCGTGAGTACGCCCAAACCGCAGTCGTGCTCATCCCGCAAAATCCGTGCTGTGTCCTGCAACGATGCGAGGGAAGCGGAGAGGTTTAAAAGCTCGCGGGCGTTCATGGTGGCGAGAGCCGCCCGAACTACGAGGCGCTCAAGGTCATAGACTTCAGTCAAATGGCTCTGGCTCTGGGCGATGGCGGCAGGATGATCCACGAACCATTGCACGTCGTCGAGGCGACTGCCAATGGCAGCGGCGTCGGTGAGGGGCCGCAGAAGACGTTGGCGTAGCGCACGCCCCCCCATGGCGGTGCGGGTGTGGTCGAGGAGGCCGAGCACCGTGGCGCGATCGCCGGGGGTACCAGATGAGGCGCGAGACAGTGGCGCCAAGTCGAGAGCGGCGATGGTGGCGGGGTCCAAGTCCATGGTGCCGCCGGCAGACCAGAGCTCCAGCCTGTTAGCCAAGGGGATGTGGCCGCCCGCGGCGCCCTTCTGCGTCTCTTGGAAATATTTTACCAGGGCCCCCGCGGTGGCGCGGCAACCTACGCCATCAGTGAGGCGTTTGTGGATGGCCCCCATGGCGGTGGTGCCGAACTGCTCAGCGAGGCGCGCTGTGGCATAAGCGTCGTCAAAGTAGTGTTCCGCCACTCGTTGAACAAAGGCGTGGCTGCCCACGGCTTCCGCGAGGCGGCTGCCCGCCTCGTTGTCGGGGATGATGACTTCGGCCACGGGCTGGGTGCGCAGGTAGGCCTCCCACTGCTCAGTATTCTCAAAAACACCGAAGTGAAAAGCCCCGGTGGAGTAATCACAGCTCGCGAAGGCCACTCGTTCACCGTCGCGGAGGGCGGCATGGGTGAGGTTCAAGCTTTTGGCCACGAGTGCCGTGGTATCAAATTGCGTGCCGGGGCTGATGACCTGCACCACGTCCCGCTTGACGATACCCTTGGCCGTCGCGGGGTCTTCCAGTTGTTCGCAGAGAGCCACCTTGTAGCCCCGGCTGACGAGACGATTGATGTAGTTGGTTGCCGCGTGGTGGGGCACGCCACACATGGGAATGGGGTTTGCTTCAGTCTTGTTCCGCGCGGTGAGCGCGATTTCAAGTTCATGGGCAGCGGTGCGGGCATCTTCAAAGAAGAGTTCGTAGAAATCCCCCATGCGGAAGAAAAGCAGCGAGTCTTTATGACGGCTCTTCACCTCAAGGTATTGAGTGAGGAACGGCGTCATTTTCTGGGCGGCAGGCGCCAAGGACCTGTCCGTGAATAAATTAGACATTTGGCATCCCATCTTTCTATCAGTCATGGAGTGGGCCGCAGCATCGTCAAGGCGCCGCGGTCTGGCAAGGCCTCTCATGAGGGAGAACACGCGATCATATCGTGATTCAAGTATGATATGTAAGTACCCGTAAATAAAGAGTAAATAATGATATTGTATTAATTATCGGAATATACGATAATTATGGACATGGGGGGCCCCATGCTTGAATACTTAGTGACATCAGAGTCGCGACTGAGAACCCTGAGGCTCCTTTGGGGAGAGGGTGTGAGGGCTTCAGTTTCTGTTCTGGCTCAAAGGGCAGGGATGGGTTTTGCTACAGTCTACGAAGAGCTCAAAGCAATGGAGCGCCGGGGACTTGCTCATTCCGAGCGTGTCGGGCGGCAGCTCGTCTATGAAGCGCGCTGGAGTCACCCCATGGCAGCCGTGTTGAAGGCTCTGCTCACGCAATCCACGCTTGCAGTGCGTGGGGATGCGGATGATGACGCCCGCACCATGGCCGCTCTTCGGGCACTAGGGGCGCCGCTGGGGGGGGGAGGATCTTCGTCGGGGGGGCTGGGGCTGGAAGAAGCGGTTGTTCGTGGGTTTCAGCTGGCGAGGCGTAACGCCTCCGTAGCGCGTGTTATGCCGGTGGTGCTCTGGGTTCAGCGTCAGAACGTTGATTTCCCGCGGCTTGTGCAGATGAGTACCCGCGTGGGCATGCGCCGGGTGCTCGGTTTTTATCTGGATCTCACGGGGCTTCTTTCCGGTGATGCTGTTTTACGGAGTCTCGCGGATGATCTCGTGGACCGACGCGTGCGTCGCAGGGAGCGATTTTTCACGCATGCTGCTAGCGGTCTTGCGACAGCCCGGTTGGAACGCAAAAATACTCCCCGCGTGGCGCGCAAGTGGCATTATTCAATGAATATGGGGCTCGATAATTTTGAATCCCACTTCAAAAAATTCACAGGGGCGTGATGGATCTCTTTTCTAGAGAAGAACTCGGCGTGTTTCTCCGAGCCGTGGATCGACACCTCCACGAGCCGTTTTCGCTGCTCATCATCGGGGGCACCGCCGCGGCATTGGCCTTTGATGTGACGTCATATACAAAAGATATTGATGTCATGGGTAACGTCACTGCGCTCGAAGAGGCCTGTCGTGCGGCTCGGCTCGAGACTGGCCTGAACATCCCTTTGGGCCCCGTGGGGGTGGAGGACCACCCAGAAAACATGATGGAACGTTTATTGCTAGTAGAGATCAGTGGGCTCACCCACCTCATCATCCACGTGCCGGAGCGCCATGATTTGGTGTTGATGAAAATGATGCGCGGGCAACAGAATGATGTGGATACCGCGCTGGAAATTCACGGGTATCAGCCGCTGCTCTTTGAAGAACTGTGCGGGCGTTTTAAAAATGAGATGGGCCATGTGCACGGCGACCCCGGGCGCATCAGGGATAACTTCGCGGCACTTATAGAATCTTTGTATGGGGAAGCAGCGGTCCGCCGTGCTCTGGCAGCAGTAAAAAAATCCTAAGGGCCCTTCGCGGCATTGAGTTATATTCCTCTTACCCATGCTTCTCAATTCCCTTAAAAATCACCAGGTGCGTCCCTATTTCTGGCGCTCCCGCCGTGAGAGCCTCGGTGCCGTGGAGTTTCACTACCTGGACTTGGGGGTGCTGAGAGATGCGGTGGCGGAGGAAAAGGTCACGGACGAGGCCCTGGAGGAACTGCTCTACGGTACAAGCGTTGAGCGCCGCTATACGGGCTGGACCCGGGAAGTCCTTCTTTTTGTTGCCACTCAGTGTGGTTTTTCTATTGAATCAGGTGCCGACACAGCGAGCCCCAGTGGGGATGGCCCCGGGCCTTGGGTGCCCCGCAATCTGCGGTTAGAGTCCGCGCCCTGGGGCCCTGCTCAGATCCTTGCCGCCCGGGCGCACCTTGGGGAGCAACGCCTCTGGGCCTGGCGCAAGTCCCTTCGGCTATCCACGGTGAGCGCCAAGGCTCGGTTGAAAGCGGCGTTGCGGCCCGCGGATCTTTCTGGGCAGGGGCTGCGCTTGAATCTCGGCGCCGGCGACGAAAACCATGTCGGCTACATCAAAGTGGATCGCGCCGGCTGCCAGCACGTCTACGATGACATCGTGACGTTGACCCGCATTCGCGATGGTTCCGTGGCTGAGATTTACACCAACCATGTGTTGGAGCACGTCCCTGAGCCGCTGCTGACCCCCATGCTCACGCGCTGGAGGGAAGTGCTAGCTCCTGGAGGGCGGGTACTGGCCCGGATGCCCGATGCCCGCCAAGCCGTATTGAGCCTCGGAGCGCCTTGGGTAGAGGCCACCGCGGAGGAATTGACGCGCCACGGACTGCCGGATTTTCTCGCAAAAGAGGCCACGCGGGAAGGAGTCCTCGACGACCAAGCCGCTATCCAGCTCATCTATGGCTGGTCGGGCTCCACGCCATTCTCATGGGATGACGTCAATCAGCATAAAACCCTGTGGACGCCAGCGCTCGCACGCAAACGCTTCGAGGCAGCGGGATTTACCGTGGAGTATGCAGAAAACCTGGGGACGCTCAACACCCTAGTAGTAGCGCAAGCCTAGTTTTCGCGGGAAAATCCCCCGCGAACCCCTAGTCCGCGAGGCGGACTACTTCGATGGCGTTGGTGGGGCAAATCTCCATGCAGGCGTTGTCGAAAGTGCAGTTCTTGCAGTTGTTCTCTTTCAAGAACACGAGTCGCCCTTCCATGCCGAAGATATCATTGGGGCAGACTTCGACGCAGCCACCGCATTGGTTGCAGAGATCCTGGTCGATGACGAATTGGGCGCGCTTGGCGCGGTAGCCCGTGACGTTCTCGCCGGGCACGCGCTTTTTGCCTTCGCGGGAGGTGCTCACCTTCACCACTTTAAGGGAGTTGGTGGAGCCGTGCTTCAAGGGGGGGGAACCCGCGGAGCATACGAAGAGATCGCCACGATCGAGGACGCCGCTCGCCACGAGGCGCGTTTCCGCCACTTGGAAAAGGGCTTCCACGCGGTGGGAGTCTGAGCCGACGCCTTCCGCGGCAGCCACCTCGGCGGCGGTGAGAAGCTCCGCTTGCACACCCCAGACCAGCGCCAGCTGGCGGCTCACGGCCACAGAGTCAGTGAGGGCCACGATGGGGCAGGGCGGGCGGTGTTGGGCGAGGGCCAGGGCGGATTCACCGGTGTGGGTGATGCAGACGGCAGCTTTAGCGCCCAGGGCCTGCACGAGAGATGCGGCGGCGAACTCCACGGCCTGGGCGATGGAGGAATCAGCGCCGGGCAGGTGGCGGAAGGTCTCATCGGCGTTGCGGTGACGGCGCAACTCCGTCTCCAAAATGATATTGTGCATGGTGCTCACCGAGAGGACGGGGAATTTCCCCGAGGCGCTCTCCGCTGAGAGCATGACAGCGTCGGTGCCATCCAGCACGGCATTGGCGACGTCGCTAGCCTCCGCGCGGGTGGGGCGCGGCGTTGAGATCATGCTCTCCAGCATCTGAGTGGCGGTGATGACGGGGATGCCTGCATTATTGGCGAGCCGAATGAATTCTTTCTGCAGGGAAGGCACTTTTGCCGTGCCCACTTCCACGGCGAGATCGCCCCGGGCCACCATGATGGCGTCGGTGACTTCTAAAATCGCTTTGATGTTCTCGACCGCTTCCGCCTTCTCGATCTTGGATATCACGGGGATGTTCTTCTTATGGCCGTGCATGAATTTCTTCACGTTGCGTACGTCGTCAGATGTGCGTACGAAGGATAGAGCGATGAAGTCCACGCCGAGCTGCATGCCGAAGAGCAGGTCCTCCCTGTCTTTCTCAGTGAAAGCGGAAACCGAGAGCTTGGTGTCAGGGAAGTTCATCCCTTTATGGTCTTTCAGCGCCCCACCGAAGACTATCTGCCCCTTGATGTAGTCTTTTTCAATGCCCGTGACGACGAGCTCCATGTTGCCGTCATCCATGAGGATGCGTTCACCGACGCGCATCTCACGGGCCAGTGGCTCGTAATTGTAGGGGATCACTGGCGGCGCGCCTGCTGCGGGTTGGGCGGCCACGGTATTGCGATCCTCCAGTCTCAGGTGCACTTCCGCGGACTTCTCAAGGACGATGCTGCCGCCAGGGAAGCGCCCCACCCGCAGCTTCGGGCCTTGCAGATCCTGGAGAATGGCAATGGGTTTGCCGACGCTGGCAGCCGCGGTGCGAACGATGTCGTAGCGCTTCCGATGGTCCTCATGGGTGCCATGGGAGAAGTTGAAGCGGAAGACATCCACTCCGGCTTTGATGAGACTCTCCACCACCGCGGGATCGCTGGAGGCGGGGCCCAAAGTGGCGACAATCTTCACGCGGCGGGGTGGCTGGCTCGATGTCATGATTTCATGCGCAATAATTCATTGGAGTGGCGCAGCTTGGACACTTCGACCTTCTGGTTATCGTCCTGGAGCTTCATGCGGTCTTTGTACTGGGTCTCCTGGAGGGCCAATGCCTTCTTGCTGGAGTCCTGCACGCTCTCCAGTTCGGTGCGGTGGCGCTGGGCCAGGGCGCGGAGCACCCGCTCGTTCTCGAGCTTGATGGAGTTCGTTTCCCGCGAATTTGTCATTTCCTGCTCCGCCAGCTTCTGCTCGTAGTTCTGCGCCATGTTGCGGATGCGGTATTCGTAGTCGAAGGCCATGTTCTTCATGGATGACTCGTGGTCGGCGCGGATTTTGGCCTGCATGTTCTCGGACTCGCGCTGGAATTCCTTAAACTGGATTTCCTGCATCTTCTGCATATCCTCCAGCGTGGCCGCGTTGGTCTTCGTCATGGTGCTGGAGCGCAGGCGATGCTGGTCTTCGAGGGTAGTGACCGCGGACTTGTATTCCTTGCCCTGGATATCGTTGATGGTCTCAAGCCGCATGCGCAGCCGGTTCATCTTGGCGACATTGTCCTGATTGCCCTCGGCGACCTGTACCTCGCGCTCCCGGTGATCGCGGAGGCGCTCGCTCTGGTAGTAGCTGCCGAGCTCCTCGTTGGTGCGCTTCGTTGTGCCCTCCAACGCCTTCTGCTTCTGCTCGTAAGCGGCGGCGATGCGGTGGCGTTCGGCCAGGTGGTTGGCGGACGTGTTGCGATGTTCCTCGGCCAGCTTCTCCCGGCGGGTGTCGTCGGCCTGCAGATTCGAGGATTCAAGCTTGGTGATGCGATTCTGGAAGTTGCCCTTGATGTTGTCGAACTGCTCCTGGTCCTTCTGCTCAAGGCCGCGCAGGTTCCGGGAGTGTTCGGAGTTGAGCTCGCTGATCGTGTCCTCGTAGGTCTTTTTCATCGACTCGCGGGCGAGGTGGTCGTTCTGCACGCCGCGGCGCTTGGCCATGTCGGCATCCAGGGCCTGCTTGTTCTCGCGGGCTTCGTTGGTGTATTTGGCGTCGTTCAGCGTGCGCTCCATGCTGAGCTTCTGATCCTGCTCACGCAGCTTGTGCTCGTGATTCATGGCTGACAGCTTGTTGGACGTCTCGATGTCTTTTTTGGCGACCGCGAAGTTGTTCTCCGACTGGGTGCGCGCCAGATTGTCAGAGAGGCGGTTGCGGTAGGTCTCCAGCGAGTCCGCGCCGGTCTGCGAGAGTTTCCTCTCATTCAGGTTCTTCTCGTCGGTAAGCTGCTGTTCCCGCAACGCGAAAGAATCCTTCATGTTCTTTTCCTGGTTGGCGTGCTGGTTCTGGAACTGCTCCAGCCTCAGATCGGAGAGCATCTTGTCGCGGCGGGATTCCTCGAAACTCTGGCGGCGCTCGCTGTTGAGCTTCTGGTTGAAGTTCTTGGTGCTCTCGCGCATCTGGGCCTGGAAGCCGCCTGAGGACTTGTCGAGCTTGTCGTTGGTCTGGTTGTAGTTGCGGAAACTCTCGTTGGCTTGCTGGCGTTTCAGGTTAGTGAGCTCTTCATCATGGCTACGGTCCCTGTTCTCGTTGTACTTCTCGTTGCCCTTGACCAGCTCTTCCACTTGCTCGGCGCTCTTTGACTTCTCATGCTGGAGGGCATGGAAGTTCTCTTCAGTCTGGCGGCCGAACTTGTCGTAATAATTCTTGGAATCCAGGTGAGATTGTTTCTCGAAGCGGTCAGCCAGGCGGGTAGTCTCCCGCATCTGGTCTTCTTTCTGCTTCGTCAGCGACTGTTCTTTCTCCTGGCGCAGCTCGCTAATGGACTTCGACTTGCTTTTGTCGAGCTCGGTTACGTTATTCTCATAACGTGCGCGCTGTTTATTCGTGTCCTCAGAGTAACGATCGCCCAACTCCCGCAAGCGGCGTTGGTACTGGTCATGTTCCCTGGCGCTGTCATTGATCCCGTTGATCGCCATGATTTCAGTGTAATGCAACGCGACGCTGGCCCAAACAGGGCGAGCAAAAGGAAAGCATGATTTCCTTTTGAGGGCGAAAAAAATGCCCGGGTCATGAGGCCCCCGGGCATTCCTTGCCTAGCGTATCTCGAGGATCAGTCAGCCATGTCTTCTTCGATGGCTTCTTTGAATACTTCAAAGGGCTGGGCGCCCTGGATGAGCTTACCGTTGACGAAGAAGGTGGGGGTGGAACGCACGCCCAGCTTAGTGCCGTAATCCAAGTCCTTCTGCACCGCGTCGGCGAACTTGTGGCTATCCAAGCACTTGCCGAACTGGTCAACATTGATGCCCATGTCTTTCGCTAGTTTTTTCAGGCTCTCATTGTCGAGCTTGTCCTGAGCGGCGAAGAGCTTGTCGTGGTACGACCAGAACTTATCAGGGTTCTGTTCGAACACGCACATGGAGGCCTCGGATGCGGGCTTAGCTTGGGGGTGCATGGGCAAGGGGTAGTGGCGGAAGGAAACGGCCACTTTTTTGCCATACTTCTTTTTGATCTCGGTCACGACGTTGGCGCCACGGGAGCAAAAGGGGCATTGGAAGTCGGAGAACACCACGACCTTCACCTTCGCGTTGCGATCGCCGTATACGGGGCCGCTGCCCAGTTCCACGTCCACTTTGAGGCTGGGTTTGCTGAAGAAGATCTCCACTTTGTTGTCCTTGGAGAGCTTGGCGATGAGCACGTCACGCTCATCGTTCTTCTTTGTGGCACGCATGTAGGCGGTGATCTTGTCCTTGTACTGGGACACTTGCTCCTTGGGGATGTGTTTCTCTTCTGCGAATTTATTCACGTCACTGTCGGAGACTTTAGCGTCTTTGAGCACCTTGGCGTCAATGTAGCCCATGACGTCCATGCCTGCCTTTTTGGCATCGGCGCCGTATTTGGCTTCAAGCAGGAGCTCGCCCACCCGGGCCATGCGCAGGTCATGGAGGCGCTTGTAGGCCTCGGAGAATTCCATTTTCTGGTCGCCGATGAGCTCGTCATCGGTGAAGTCTTTGCCGTTGATCGAGAGGGCAAAGCCGGGCTTGCCCCCGTCTTTGAAGGTGTATCGAGGCTTCTCCTTGGCCCGGCTGCTGTTTGTGCAGGCGAACACAACGAGGAGCGCCGCAGCAGAGAGGGCGGTGGTGACGGGCGCGAGACGTTTCTTGAAAGTGGACATGTGAGAGAAGCCTCCGTGTAATAGTTGTTGAAAGTGTAGGGGCGGATTGCCCCCTACGGCAAATGAAAATTCTCTCATCTCTAATGATGCAAGAGACGTTAGATCTGCCCGATGAGATCGTGCAGTCGGATCAGTCCAACGCATTGCAGTGTGTTATCCACCACTGGCAGCACGGAAATGGGGGAGGGGCGATTCTCCATGAGCTTCAAAGCGTCTTCCGCACGGGAGTCGGCGTCGATGGAGATGGGTTTTCTCGTCACGAGATCCGCGGCTTTTAACGAAAAAAACTCATTCTTGCGGCCCAGGGCTCGCCGGATATCCCCATCAGTGATGATGCCCGTGAAGGCACCGTTATTGCGGACGAGCACGGCCCCTAAGTGGGTTCGGGTGGCCACAGCCACCACCTCTTCAGAGGTTGCGGATTCTTCCACCCAGCCCAGCAGCCCGTTGCTCTTCATGAGATCCCGTACCTTCAAGGTCAGGCGGCGACCCAGGGCGCCGGCAGGATGCAGCACGGCGAATTGTTCGGGTTTGAAATCCCAACGCTTCATGAGGCACAGGGCCAAGGCATCGCCCAGTGCGATGGACACCGTGGTGCTAGACGTCGGAGCCAGATTGTGGGGATCCGCTTCGTGTTCGATTTGGCTGGAAATCGTGACGTCCGAGAGTTGGGCCAGTGGTGCCTTGCCATTGCCCACGATGGCGATGACCTTCATGCCTAAGCGCTTAAAAGAGGGTACCAGCCGCACCACTTCGTCGGACGAACCGCTGTGGCTGAAGAGAAGCGCCACATCTTTGCTTGTCACCACGCCAAGATCCCCGTGCACGGCTTCAGTGGGGTGAATGAATACCGCCAGCGTGCCGGTGCTGGAGAGGGTTGCCGCCACCTTGGACGCTACTTTGCCCGATTTGCCCACGCCGGTGACCACCACTTTGCCGCCGGCGCGGATCGCCGTTGCGATGAGGTCAAGGGCGGTGACGAATTCCGAGCCCAATCGATCTTTAGTGGCCAGGATGGCCCGGGCTTCTGCTTCCAGGATTTCCCGGGCGAATTCCAGCTCCCGTTGAAGAGGTGTCATGACAAGGCGAGTCTACCCGGCGCCGCATCCAGCGGCCAGGATTTTTTTGCCCAGGGGCGCCGCGGAGCGGCGGTTGGTATGCTGGGAGGGATGAGGTCTGTCCGCCTAGTCTATCTCATGGCGCTGTTCTGCACGGTCATCGTGTCGGGTTGCGCCGTGTTCCATCAGCCGGGCCAGGAGTCCAACAAGATCTACTCCAAGGTCTTTCTGGTGGATTACAACACGGCCTGGCAGGCATCCCTCGATTCTTTGCGCTCCTTCGATAAAACGAAGCAGAATCGCGCCGGCGGCATCATCCAAACTGCATGGATCGACAACACCGCGGAACGGGCCTTCATCGACGCCTTCGGTGGTCAGCAAACCTACATCAAGTCGCGCTATCGCCTCACCATGGCGGTGGGGCCGGGCACCTACAAAGGTAAGCCTTCAGTGAAGGTCTCCATCGAAAAGGAGCAGCAGATTCAGCGTGACGCACTGGAGGGTTGGAAGGATGTACTGTCTGACGCCATCGATGAGAGCACGATGCTCTATCGCATCTCGCGGCTTATCTTTATGAAGGTGAAGCTGCAGAAACTCGAAGAAGCGCGCTTGCACGAGGCGATCAACCAGGGGTTTTA
>CAYHWW010000081.1:0-14508 GCA_964360145.1 uncultured Oligoflexia bacterium
AAAGTCAGCAATCATGTCATTAGAATTGAAAACGACCCCTTTCTCATTCCAGTCAAAACTTCGTACAGCCGTTTGATAGTGGGCGTAGTTTCGATTGAGGTCGTTTTGATAAAAAGTGCAGTCAAACAATTCAACACCGAAACCCTCTTTGCGTAATATCGATGTGAAGAGGCCAATAGAGTATGGCATGAGGGCACATTGCTGGATGTTGGGATAAACTAGCAGCACCCGAAAATCAGATGGCTTCCTGCCCGAAGAGGTGGTCGATTTTGTTTTAATTAGTGTCAAAAGCTAAGCTCCCCGGCCATTTAGTACAGTAACTTTGTAGTGCCCGCAAGCCACTAAAGGCCCGGGGTTACTCGCCTCCCGTGACTGGCAGGATGCTGCCGGTCACGAAAGAGCTGGCATCGGAGGCGAGGAAAAGAACCGCCGCAGCGATCTCCACGGGATTCGCCGTCCGTTGCATGGGTATCTTGGCCACGCGGGATCCCAGGTCTTTGATGCCGAGCTTTCGGTAAGCCGCCGTATCCGTGGGACCCACGCGGACGGTATTGATGCGAACGCCATGGGGCGCTGCGAGTATGGCGAGTGACACGGTCAAAGCCTCCAGCGCAGCCTTGGAGACGCTGTAGGGCTTGGTCGTAGGGCTGCCACCGAATTTGATGCCCACGCTGCTGAGATTAATGATGCTCCCAGACTTTTGGGCTGACATCACGGCCATGGCAGCCCGACTGAGGATCATGGGTGCCCTCAGGTTGATGTGAAAAATTTCGTCCCACTCATTCTCGGAGACTTCAGAAAACGGCACACCTGAGCCCACGGCGGCCGCGTTATTTACGAGTACATCGATTTTACCCGAGGAAAACGCTAAGAACTGATCCCACAAGCGACCAACCTGGCTAGAATCAGAGAAATCCGCCTGCAGCAGCTTGCAACGACCGTCCACGCCAGGTTGCAATAGTTCCCCCGCCCCATCGACACTTGTGGAGTAATGGGCCCCGACGAATGCACCACGTGCGAGGAACTCCTGGGCGATGTGAAAGCCGATGCCGCTGCCGGCTCCGGTCACTAAAACATAACGGCCTTTGAAGTCCCAGTCGCCAAGGACACGCATGGGCTTAAAGTACCCCCTTACGGGAATGGGTCAACACTTTTTACTTCATTATGGAATGCGAAAGCAGTGACTGGCGCACCGTCACCATTCTCAATGAGTAATGGCGACAAAAGAACGCTCTTGGGAGCGCTTTTGAGACCTGACAATCTCATGTCTTCGACGAGCAGCAGGCCCTTACCCAAAAATTCGCGGTGCGCGGCGCGCCCCTCCTCACGGTGAAGGAGTGACGATACAGAAATGCAGTCCAGGCCAACCGCGCGAAGACGCGGAAACGCACGAAGGAGGGCACCGCACAGGGATGAGTGCAGGCCCGGGGAGCGGGCCCAGTAAGCCTCAGCACCGCGGTGCTTTTCAAATCCCGTGCGCAGGAGAACCAATTCCGCATCCCTGGAGTAGGCAGAACGATCGAGAGCCTCCCAGCGCCCTTCGTCGATGAGGTCGCCCGCCTCAATGGAGGGCACATCAACCAAGACCACCGGCGAAAAAATCCATTCGGAAGCTTGATAGTCGGTAATGCTGCGACCGGAAGGGATAAAGTGACGGGGCACATCAATATGGGTGGAGGCATGGTTGGTCATCCGCAACATCAGGGAATTGCTGCTGTCGCCCGCCTCCATGCAGCTACCAGGGCTGATTTCGGGAGAGACGCCACCGTACAGTGGCGTGGAAGCCCCCAGGGCATGGGAAAGGAACGTCACTTCCACTGGGGAAACTCCCCGCGCAGCACGCTCTTGAAATGGTGGAGGATCTGGCTCTCGACCATGAATGAACTTTTCAGTAAACCGAGATGGGGCAACAAACCGTATTTGCGCCGCTGGAAGCTGGGCATGAGCATGAGCCCCAGTCGGCTGCGAGCAAAGTCCAGCCAAGCCATCGGACCGGGGTGCCCATCCCAATATTTATAGAATAAATAATAATGATGGAGGGAGTGGACGTAGAGGATGAAGTCCTTCCACGGCTCCTCCGGCGGTAGCGGATGGCTCACCGGAAGCAGTGGATTCAACCACACCGCATGGGGGTGCTTGCGCCGCACGCGGACCGGGAAGTCGATGTCCTCGCCAATGGAATAATAGATGAGCTTCTCATCAAATCCGATGTCCTTGGCCACCGCGGTGAGGACTGAGAAATTGCTGCCTGAAATGTACTCGGACTGAATGGGCTCGCTGATGGCCGTGTTGTAGAGCACCTCGAAGTTGGGCAGAACGCGCCAGGTATCACCGGGGCGGGAAATGTTGAAGAGCCGACGATAGAGGGCCCATACCGCACTGGGCGGCGGCCCCCCGCGGTGCTCCAAGTTGCCGAAACGTGGCAAGCCCCCAACGACCACGCAATGGCCACCGCGAAAGAATGCGAGCACTTCCTCGATATAGGTTGGGCCCACCACAACATCGTCATCGATGAAGGTAGTCACCGGCGTTGTCACCCGGGCAAGGCCGTGGTTTCGCGCCTTGGTGAGGCCCTGGAAATCGACTTTCAGGTGGGTCAGGCCCCGCAGAGAGGGATAAAGCGTTCTCCCCCTCTCCACGGCTTCCGCAATGGCGGTGCCTGGACTTTGATCCACTACGTAGATGGCCTTGGGCATGACGGTCTGCCGCGACAGGCTTTCGAGCACGTCCAACACGCCCTGGGGCCTGCTGTAGGTGGAGATGACCACGGATGTCGAGAGCGGCTGCTCAGGGCCCTCAGAGGTAATCCGAGTAGTACCCATGGAGGTATTCCTTCAGGGCCGTCTTCCAATCCCGCATGAGATTCATCTTCCGCAGATTGAGTTTGCGGTTCAAGAGTCGTTCGGAGTCGGGCCGGGGCGCGAAGAACTCCTTGGCGAAGTGGGAGGAAGAAACCTCGTTGATGCGCACCTTGTCGCGAAGGCCCAGAAGGGAAACCATCTCGCGGGCGACGTCGAGGCGACTTGTGAGACCGTCGCAAACCATATTGTAGAGACCCCAGTGTTCGTGTTCCACTAGGGCGCGTACGTTTCCGGCGAAATCATGGGTGTAGGTGGGCACGCCCAGCTTATCGTTAACGATGTAAAGCTCGGTCTTGCCGGCCTTGAGCTGCTTCATGATCTTCTGTACGAATTTTTTGTCCTTGCGGGGACCGCCACCCATCATCCAACCGGCGCGGCAGATGAGGCCCCGGCGGGCGTGGTGCTGGACAAAAACCTCCGCGGCATACTTGGAACGGGCGTAGGCACCCATGGGATTGGGCTGGTCCCAGTCGTCGTAGAGCTCCTGCTTGCCGTCAAAGATCCCCGCGGTGCTGATGTAGAGCATGGGGATATCCAGCTCGTTTGCGATGTACACCGCGTTCTCCACCGCCATGGTGTTGGTGGCATAGGTGTCTTCCACATGCTGTTCGCAATATTCGAGGTCCGTGTAGGCACCCACATGAAAAAGCAAGTCTGGCTTGAAGGCCTTGACCTGGCGGCGGTACTCACCCAAGTCACGGAAGTCCAGCGTACCCAGCCAAGACTCGTTGACATCGATGTCACTGAGCTGGAGCTCGTAACCCTCGCGGAACTGGAGATACATGGCCTCGCCGAGCATGCCGCCGGCGCCGGCGAGATAAATGCGTTTTCCCATGGACAACTTACTGCAAAGTTCCACATCGACCCTTGATTCGCAACAGTTTCATCTGTAACCATAATGCAGAGGTCAACTATGCAAGCAGTCATCCTCGCCGGGGGCAAGGGGACACGTCTCAAACCCTACACCATCAGCTTTCCCAAGCCACTGGTGCCTGTGGGCGACTATCCCGTCATGGAGATCGTAGTCCGTCAGTTGGCTAAATATGGATTCAAAGAGATCATCGTCTCCACGGGGCACCTGGCGGAGCTCATCGAAGCCTACTTCCAGGATGGTCAACGCTGGGGCGTGAAAATCCGCTACGTGCGGGAAGACAAGCCCCTCAACACCGCCGGCGCCTTGAAGCTCATCGAAGGCCTGGCCCCCCAGTTCCTTGTCATGAATGGCGATATTCTCTCCAACATGGACTACGGCGCTCTCTTGAAGGAGCACCAAGGCTCCGGCGCCATGGCCACCATCGCCGTGACCAACCTGCAGCATACCGTGGACTTCGGCGTTCTTGAGGTCTCTTCCGAGGGGGACCTCATGGGCTACAAAGAAAAACCCCGCTACGACTTCACCGTAAGTACCGGCGTCTACGCTTTTCGCAAAGAAGCTATCGACCGCATCCAACCCGGCGAAGCGCTGCCCATGCCTGACCTGTACCTTCGCCTCATGGCGGAGAAGCAAAGGGTGCGATGCCATCGTTTCACAGGCTATTGGCTAGATATCGGCCGCGCTGAGGATTATGCCCGGGCCCAGGAAGAATACAAAACCCTACTGTAGGTAGGTAGGCTCGGTCTTTTGCCGCCTGGCTTCGTTGTCGGGTCCTCGCGGGCTCCACGCGGCGTACAGAAGTACGCCTTGGTCGCCCGCTCCGGCCCTCCGCCTCGCCATGCGGCAAAATACCTTCGCCTAGTCTTAGATTTTGTTTTGCCGCTTAGCTTCGTTGTCGTTCTTCGTCGAATCCGATGTTCTCTTCGATGATGTAGCGGGGGCGCCCCTTCACTTCATCGAAGATGGCCCCGATATATTCGCCGAAGATGCCCATGAAAATGAGCTGGATACCGCTGAAAACGCTGGTGACCACGGCGAGGGTGGCCCATCCCGGCGGGTAGCTGCCCCCGGTGTAGTAATCCACGGCGGTGTAGGCGGCGAGCAGGAAGCCCAGACAAGCGAAGATTGTGCCGAAATAAATGGCCGCCTGAAGGGGTTTCTTAGAGAAAGAGACCACGCCATTGGCGGCGAACCGCAACAGCTTGGAGAAGTTATACTTGCTGCGGCCCGAGTGGCGCTCACTGGCCTCGTACTTCACCGTCGTGGACTTGAAACCAACCCAGCCCAGCAGGCCCCGCAGGAACTGGTTACGCTCCCGAATCTGGGTTTGAAACACTTTGACCACTTTCTTGGATATCAAGCGGAAGTCCGCGGCATTCTCCTCGATGCGCACCTCGGAGATCTTGTTGATGCCCTTATAAAAGAGGCTAGAGGCCGCAGAACGGAAGAATCCCACATTGGCCGTCTTCGTGCGGATGGTGTGGACGATGTCATAGCCTCGCTCGTATTCAGCAATCAGAGTGGGTATCAAAGAGGGCGGCTGCTGGAGGTCCGTGTCCATCATGACCACGGCATCCCCGCGGCAATGATCGATGCCCGCCACCAGCGACATCTGGTGACCGAACCGAGTGGACAAAGCGAGGATCTTTACCCGGTGATCCGAGGCCGCAACGCCCCTGAGAATATCCAGGGTTCGATCCTGGGATTTATCCACAACGAAAATGATTTCAAATTCGTAGCGGTCGCTCAGTGACTTGAGACATCTAGCGAGCTCAATGTAAAAGGCTTCTATGACACTCTCTTCATTGTAGGCAGGGCATACCAGACTTAAAAGTTTCATCTGTACTCAGCCTTTTCAACTTAGGATCGACTTCGCAAGTGATATCTCTGTGCTATGGATGAGTAATGCCACTGAAAGCTGCCCTCAAGGCCCCCTGGGGGTTTTTGCCCCTGCTATTCTTGGTCCCTTTCTTTCTCATCCTCTCGAGGACCCCTCGGTCCGAAGACGAGAATTACTCCATCATCAACGGTCGCAATATCCTGACCGCATTGGTTTCTAAAGATCAGGCATTTAAGAAAGAAGCAGCGGAATTCGATGCCATCATGGGTATTGGCACCGTGGTGACCTTACCCGTTGGCGCAGCCTTCATGGCCTCCCACAATGTGATCATCGCCCGCCTGGCCCTCACGCTCTACGTTCTCCTCTACTGGTTCTCCCTGGTGCTTTGCTTTCAGTCTTTCTGCGCCCGCTTCGCGCCAACGGTGCGCTGGAAGCCCTGGGAATTCACCGTCATGGCCCTCACCATGCTTTTTTTCGTCCAGGGAGTGCCCGGCAGCTACCTTTCCCAGAGCATCGCCATGGGGGAATATCCCGGCGCGACCTTCTTCGCCCTTTCCCTGGCTCTGCTTTTCCGAGGGAAGCTGACCTGGTCCGTGGTGGCCTATTCCCTCTGTCTCTGCGCGAAACTCCACTTCCTGCTCTATGCGCCGCTCCTCTTCTTCGCGGTGGCTCACCAGTCTTTGCCAGCCTCCCAGCGGCAGCCACGGTCTCTCCTCCGGCGCATGGTGCTTTATGGCAGCATTTTCGCCATCATTCCCATCCTCATTCAAGCCATGAAGATCCTGGCCTTCGGCTGGCCTGCTTATGCCGCGGCGTGGAAATCCTACGGGGATTTTTTCATCCACAAATCCGGCAGTGGGCTGGGCAGCCATGACCCCAGGTTCACCCTCGCCGTAAATGAATGGCCCCATTATAGCTGGCGGGAGAAAGCCTACTTCATGCTCGGAGTCTTCACCCCTGTTTTAGCGGTGCTCTATTATGGCCGCAAACACCGCCGGAGCAGCCCATGGATGCTGCTTGCCGCCATGTCGATTGTGATCCTGGTGGGCGCCTCCCATTGGTGGTTCATCAGTGTGGTGCAGTGGTGGCGCTGGACCCATTATTTTTTGATTCCTGGCTACGCCATCGGCATCTTCACGGCAGTGTTGGAAACATGGAAACTTGCTCGGCACAGGGGGCAAGCTCTGCTTAAAATAGCGCCTTGGATCCTGCTAACCGTGGCAAGCTACGTACAAATCCGGCAAACCATCGTCGGTACGTGGCAAAACACCAAAACATTAACCCCGGCCCAGCGAACCTTCATTGATTGGAAAAGCCCGTCCCGCGTGGGACCATAGGACCAAAGACGTATGTGCGGTATTTTCGGCGTCATTCTCAAAGACAAAACCAGCTGGTCCGTGAATGACTTCCATCACGATATGGAACAGCTTTGCATGCTCTCCGAGCGGCGTGGCAAAGATGCCACGGGCCTCGTGGTCCATGCGGGCGATGACGTTTCCATCTTGCGCCGGGGCGGCAACGCCCGGCAAATGATCCAAGACCCCCGCTTTTCTCGCGCCATCCAAGAGGGTTTCAAGCTCTCCGGCTCCGCCCTGGGGGTCATGGGCCATTGCCGACTGGTGACCAACGGATCCATGGGCCTGGAAGACAACAACCAACCCATCGTGGCGGGCCCCCTCATCGGCATCCACAACGGTATTGTGACCAATGCGGATCGCCTTATTCCCGGTGAAGGCCCTGATGTCTCCGCGGAAAATCGCGCCACCGTCGAGAGCGTGTGGGCGGAAAGCGATACCAAGGCACTGTTCACCCGCATGACTCAACACCTTGGGGAGTCGGGAAACCTCCAACATGCTGCCGCCGAAACGTTCAATGAGATCATCGGCTCCGCCAGCATCGCCGTGTTCCAGCCTGAGAAACAAACGCTGCTCCTGGCGTCCAACACCGGATCCCTCTTCTATCTATACTCTGAAAAATCCGGCGTTCTCATCTTCGCTTCGGAGAAAATGATCCTTGAGCACTTCAGCGCCAAATCACGCCTGGTGCCAAAACTTGAAGGCCCCGTTCTTCACCAGCTGAAGGCGCAGCATGGTCTCAGCACGGACTTCGCCCTGTCCCATTTCAAGGTTTTCGACATGGTCACGGCCCGCCAAAGTCCACCGACGCCCTCCAGCGAGCCCTCCCACAAGTATCAAGTGAAGGCGTTGCGCTCCGACGTCAAAAACCTGAAACGCTGCACCAAGTGCATCCTGCCTCACACTTACCCGCTCATCACCTTTGATGGGATGGGCATATGCAACTACTGCCACCGCCACGCAAAACAGGTCACCCATGGGGAAAAAGCCCTGGAACAGTTCCTCTCGAAGTTTCGCTCCAAGGATGGCAGCCCCGATTGCCTCGTGGGCTTAAGCGGGGGCCGTGACAGCTGCTATGGCATCCATCTGCTCAAAACCAAATACGGCATGAACCCCATCGCCTACACCTTTGACTGGGGCCTCACCACCGACACCTCCCGGCGCAATCAGGCCAAGGTCTGCGGCAAGCTGGGCATCGAGCACATCCTCCGGGCACCGGACATCCAGAAAAAACGGGGCTACGTCCGAAAAAACGTCCACGCCTTCCTGAAGAGCCCTCACATGGGCATGGTGCCCCTCTTCATGGCCGGCGACAAAGACTTCTATCACTTTGGTCGCCAGCTTCGGGACGAGAACAAGCTGCCGCTGACGGTGTTCTGCTCGGGCCACACCCTTGAGCAGCGGGATTTCATGACGGGCTTCTGTGGGGTCGACGAGGACATCTCAAACAACAAGCGCCTCTACAAGTTTTCCACGGCCAACAAGATCAAGCTCGCCGCCTTCTATTCTTTTCAATATCTGAAGAACCCCGCCTACATCAATGCGTCCCTCGCCGACAGCGTCCGGGCCTTTCTCTACAGCTTCGTGAGCCGCGACGACTTCCTGTACCTCTTCGAATACCTGCCCTGGAACGAGGCTGTCATCGAGAAGCTCCTGAACGAGGAGTACAACTGGGAAGCTGATAAAAAATACGGCAAAAACCAGTGGCGCATGGGTGATGGGCAGACTGCTTTCACCAACTACATCTACTACACCGTGGCGGGCTTCTCGGAGTTCGATAACTTCCGCGCCAATCAGATCCGCGAAGGCATGCTCAACCGGGACGAGGCCCTGCGGCTGGTAGCCCACGACAACGAGCCCAAGTGGGACACGCTGAACTACTTCAGCCACGTCATCGGCATCAACTTGGATGAAGTGTTGCGGGACATCAACAACATCCCCAAACTCTATTGATGACGTCGCGGAAATACTATTCAGACACCGCATGGAACTTTGGCGCCTTCGGCGTCCAGGCCGTGAGCGGCGCGGCACTCAATCTCTTGCTCATGAGATTCGCCGGACCCGGCACGCTGGGCGTCTTCAACCAGCTCTACGCCGTTTTCGTCATCACGGGCCAGCTGGCGGCCTTCGGTCTCCAGGACTCCTGTCAAAAACACGTGGCGGAATACGATGATGACAACCGGGAAAAAAGCCGCATCATCGTCACGGGTCTTATCTGTGCCGCGCTAACGGGCCTCCTGGGCTCCCTCGTGCTTGCCGTGGCCGGGAAATTCCTAGGCCGCGGCGTATTGTACCTCGCCCCTGGCGTGCTGTTCTTTGTCCTGAATAAGGCGGCACTTGCCATCTTGAACGGTGAGCGGCGCATGCGCATCTATGCCATGGGGCAATCCCTACGGGCTCTCTTTGTGGTGGCGGGCTGCCTGCTGGTGGGCCTGACGGATTGGCCCAAACCCCTCATGGGCGCGGCATTCACCGTGAGCGAGGCGCTGCTCTTTCTCGTGCTCCTACCCACCTTCCTTCCCCATTTTGAAAAAGCCCCAGTCCTCGCGCCCTGGATCCGCCGCCACCTCGCCTTCGGCCTCCGCGCCCTACCCCACGGCTTCCTCACGGAAACCATGATTCGCATCGATGTCTTAGTCCTCTCTCTTTTCATGAGTGAGGCCCAGGTCGGCATCTACAGCTTCGTGGCATTCTTCTTGGAGGGTATCCTCCAGATTCCCCTCACCGTGCGCACCGTCACCAATCCCCTCTGGACGAAGATCGTGAAGCGCCGGGATCGGCGGGAGTTCTTCCAAACCGCTCGCCATGCCATCGCCACCAGTGGCTTCAGCACCTTGGCGGCAATCGCGGTGCTCCTCGCCCTCTTCCCCACCCTGATCACTTATTTTCCCAAAACCGATGCCGTGGCGAGCTGGGAGTTGCTCAAGATCCTCATGGCGGGACTCGCTGTTTACGCCTTTTTCCTGCCCCTGGATCACCTTCTGCTGCAAGGAGGCAAGCCGGGCTGGCAGAGCGTGGCCATGGTCGTCACCACGGGGCTCAACGTCGCATTGAATTTCATCTTAATCCCCCGCCACGGCCTCAGCGGGGCGGCCATGGCCACCGCCATCGCCTTTGCCGCATCGGGGCCTATTCTCTGCATCATGGCTTACTTTACCTTGGCATCGAGGAGTCGCGTATGAAAGCGCACGACCAGGACATCTGCCAGTCCTGCGGACAACGGAGTCCCCAATGGACAGCGGCCTTTCCTGAGGTGGGCATCCGCCGCTGCGCCCACTGTGGAAGCCTGACTTTTTTTCCCCACAGTGCCCTGGATTTGGGCTCGCTCTACAGCCCCGAATACTTCCAAGGAGGCGAGTATTCCGACTACCAAGGTCATCGCCGAGCCCATGAAGACTGTTTCCGCCGCAAGTGGAAGCTCATTCAAAGCCTCCTGCCCGGTGAGATCCGAGTTTTCGAAATGGGCTGCGCCTACGGCTTCTTCGTCAATTACGCCCGCACCCACGGCGCCAAGGAGGCCTTCGGCGTGGACGTGAGCCCTGAGATCATCGCCAAGGCCCAACAGAGCTTTGGCCCCCACTACGGCGTCGTACCCGCCGTTCCCCCCTTCAAGTATAATTGCCTCGTGGCCTGGGACGTGTGGGAACACCTAGAGCAGCCCCTCACTACCATGGGCGAAAAGATAGCCCAGCTGGAACCTGGCGGCCTTTTCGCCTTCACCACCGTGGACTCTTCGTCCTTCGTCGCCCGCACGCGGGGAAGCCGGTGGCGTCAGATCCACCCCCCCCCCCCCAAGCACTAACCCACCAAACACGCCCACGAGAAGGGGATGAAGCACATGGGTCTCGAGGGCGTCCACCACTCTCACTTCGCCCAGAGCCGCGCACTAGAGATGTACCTCGATGCTGTAGGCATGGGCCGCTGGTTTCCTAAAATCGAGTGGCTTCGCAAACTCCCGGTGCCTTTGAATCTCTTTGATATTCAGCTCATCATCGCCCGCAAGAAGTGAGGGCCCCTCAAACATTGTAGATGGAGGACTTGAACCTCTCGGGGTGGCTGCGGATGAACTCCACGGTCTTGCCGAGACCCTCGGTCAGCGTCGTGCGAGGCTCCCAGTGGCAAACCTCCCGAGCCAGGTCCCGATTGCAGATGAGCTTGTACACTTCGCTGTTCGCGGGCCGGTGGCGCTGGGGGTCATCGGCCACGGACACTTTGCCCTTCAAGCCTAAGACATCAACGATTTTCCCAGCGATTTCGCCGATGGTGATGCCTTCGCCGTAACCAAAGTTGATGGTTTTTCCCACGGCGCCATCACTCAGAGCGATGGAGAGGAACCCTTCCACTGTGTCCGCGACAAAAGTAAAGTCCCGCACCGGCGTCAGGGAGCCCAGGCGAACTTCATGGGCGCCCGCCAGGGCCTGGGAAATAATGGTGGGTATCACCGCCCGAGCCGACTGCCGGGGACCATAGGTATTGAAGGGCCGCATGGTGGTCACAGGTAGGTTGAAAGCGAGGTGATAGCTCTCCGCCATTTTGTCAGCGCCGATCTTGCTCGCGGAATAGGGCGATTGGCCCTGAAGCGGGTGCTTCTCGTCGATGGGCGTGTAAATGGCAGTGCCGTAAGTCTCCGAGGTGGAGGTGTGAATCACGCGTTTCACGGCGTGTTTACGACAGGCTTCCAGCACGTTCAGCGTGCCCGAAATGTTGGTCTCCACGTAGCTCAGCGGCGCTTGGTACGAATAAGGAATGGCGATGAGGGCCGCCAAGTGGAAGACGTAGTCGCAGCCCGCCACACCCTTCTCCACGCTGAAGGGGTCCCGCACGTCGCCGGAATAGATCTCGATGGATTTCAAAATATCAGCGGGTAACAACTCCAAGTTCCCCCAGCTATTGAAGGAATTGTAGAGCACCATGGCCCGCAGATCGGCGCCTTCACGAACCAAGGCCTCCACGAGGTGGCTGCCGATGAAGCCCTCAGCGCCGGTGATGAATACTTTTTTGCCTTTGAATCTGGAAGCCATAACCCAACCTAATCGCCGAAGCTGCGGGCCGCAAGGTCTTCCACGGACTGTTTGAGGGTCTTCCGAGGGCTCCATTGGCAGTCTTTGTGGATTTTATCCAAACTGCCCCAGGACCGGGAGGTCCCGGTGGAGCGGGACTCCAGGGGGCGGCTGACCACCTCCACGGTAAGGCCCGACGCGTCGATGAGCATGCCCAGTAAATCCGCCATGGCCACGGGCAGGCCGGAGCAGATGTTGTAGATTTCGCCCTTTTGGCCCCGTTGGGACAGAAGATGGAGAGCCCCCAGGACATCGGTGATGTCCACGTAGTCTCTGAGGGCGGTGAGATCCCCCACTTCGAGACGGGGCGGTTGACGCCCCTCTTTGATGGCTTGGAGTTGGCTAGCGAAGGCACCCAGCGCCATGGTGGCGGGAATTTCAGGGCCGATGATATTGAAAATGCGACCTACCACCACGTCCTGGCCCCGGGCGGCCCAGGCCAGAGCGGTCTTTGTTTGCTGAAGCTTCGACAGGCCGTAGAGGCCCGAGGGCTGGGGGGGCGAGGTCTCGGTGAAACCAGATGTCGCACCCGCGGGCAGAGTGCCATACTCCGCGGCGGACCCGGGCACCACCACTCGCGGGGTGAGGCGTGCCCCCGCCAGCGTGGCAAAGAGGGATTCCGTGAGAGCCACATTGCTCGCGTTCAATTCCTCAGCGCTGCCACTAGTGCGACCGGCGCAATGAAACACCATGCGGGGCCGCGCTTCTTTGAGTTGGAGTAAATCGCAGGCGGGATCATCAATGACGCGCACTCCCGCGGTGCGGAGGGCGGCGCTCAAGCGCGAACCCAAGTAACCGCCAGCGCCGGTGATGTAGGCGACATCAGCGGATTTCAATGGAGCAACCCTTCATAGATGGATTCCAGACGGTCAAAGCAGCGTTTTCTATCCGCGTGATCCATGATGTAGGCCCGGGCGTTCCCTTCGTAGGTGGTTTTTGCGCCGGAGTGAAGCGCGAAAGCCTGGCCCAGGCACTCCGTGACGGCTTCGACGGTGAGAGCGGTGAGAAAACCCGTGCGACCGGCCTTGATCCAATCCCGGCTGCCTTCAGTGTCCGCGGCGAGCACGACGCGGCTGCAGGCCATGGCTTCCTGTACGGTGACGGGGGCGCCGTCACTGACGGAGAGGGAGACAACGAGGTCCGCGGCGGAAAAAGCCTCGGACATTTCAGCTGGCGGCAACGACTCGATCCATAGGACCTGGGCGGCGATGCCCAACTCTTGGGCACGCTGGGCGAGAGCTTCCTCATAGCCCGGGGTGACGCTGAATCTTTTCAAGAGCAGCTTTGCTCCCCGTGGCTTGAATCGCCCAAAGGCCTCGAGGAGCAGATGATGGTTGTAGCTGGGCTGCAAAGCCCGGGGACTGAAGATCAAAGTCTCGTCATCACCAACGCCCAGGCGTCGGCGGAATGCGTCGCGGGCTTTTTCATCAAAGCGGAACAGCGCCGTGTCCACCCCCCATTGGAAGACCTGGGCCCGGGCGCAATCCGGTGAGGTTTCCAAACACCGACGCCTCAGGTGCTCCGACACCGGCAAGAGCAGGTCCGCATTGCGCAGTACGGATCGCACCAGGCATCGATTCAGCAGAGAACGGCCAGGATCCAGCCAGATATCATCGCCCCAAACCGAGGCTACGTGGGGATGACGCCCGGCGAGGAGGGCCAGCACACCGCCGTAAGTGAGGTAGTGGGAGTGAACGATATCAGGCGCGAAATGAGCCACCGCTCGGCGGACCTCCAGGGCCTTCCTCAGCCAGGAGGCATCAGACTTGATGTAGTGGTAAATCACTCCCTCGATTTCAGGCCGCGCACGGTAGCGGTCTCCGGAAACCACTACTACCCGATGACCCCTCTTCAGCAGCTCAAAGGCCACGCTGGAGATGTGCTGGGATCCGGCATCACCGATGATGACTATTTTGGATTGCCGCACAAAGGCTTCAATCCCCGACGCCAGCGCCGCCGTCTGTATGTTTCAGCAGATCACGAATCTGCTCCACGGTGAGCCAGGTTTCGTTGGTACCGCTGCTGTAGCAGAACCCTGTTTTGCAGGGCTTGCCTTGAGACAGGTAGCGTGGCTGACCACTGGCCCAGCCCAAGGACGGCTGAATGACGAAGTGCTGATCAAACTCAAGGGTCATGTGGGCTTCATCTTCAGGCACCATCACCTCATGGAGTTTCTCTCCGGGGCGGATGCCCACGATGTCCACACGGGCCTCGGGCGCAATGGCTTTCGCCACATCGAGAATGCGGTAGCTGGGGATTTTGGGTACGAAAATCTCCCCGCCATGCATGATGGAGAAACATTTGAGCACAAAATCAACGCCATCTTGCAGAGTTATGGAGAACCTGGTCATGCGCTCGTCCGTAACGGGCATGACCCCCTCTTTGCGCTTAGCCATGAAGAAAGGCATCACGGAGCCGCGGCTCCCCACAACATTGCCGTAGCGCACCACGGAGAAGCGCGCACCGTCCTCGCCGCTCATGTGATTCGCCGCGGTGAAGAGCTTATCGGAACAAAGCT
>CAYHWW010000082.1:0-14430 GCA_964360145.1 uncultured Oligoflexia bacterium
CTTCATCTCCATGAAGAAGGACGGGGTCACCCGCGGCAGCGCTGGCGCCTGCACGTCATCTTCATGCTGATCCGCCGGGGCCGCTGCCACCGTCTTGATCATATTGTAGAGCATGATGACGAATCCGCCGATGAAGAGCAGGCCGCCCAGGGCGCGCACCCAGTAGAGCGGGATGATGCGCATCGCCGTCTCGACGAAGTCGGGGTACATGAGCCGACCAGCACTATCCAAGCCGCGCCACATGAGGCCTTGCGTGATGCCCGCCGCCCACATGGAGAGCATGTAAAGGACGATGCCCACGGTGGCGACCCAGAAGTGGAGGTTCGCGAGCCTTTCGCTGTAAAGCTTGGTGCGCCAAAGCCGCGGCACCATCCAGTAGAGCATGCCAAAGGTGATGAAGCCGTTCCAGCCGAGGGTGCCCCCGTGGACGTGAGCGATGATCCAATCCGTGTAATGGGCGAGCGCGCTCACCGACTTGATGGCGAGCAACGGCCCCTCGAAGGTGGACATGCCGTAGAAGGTGACCCCTGCGGCGAAGAACTTCAGCACGGCCTCCGTGCGTAGGCGGTGCCATGCCCCGCGCAACGTCATGAGCCCGTTGATCATGCCGCCCCAGCTCGGCGCCCAGAGCATGAGACTGAAGACCATGCCGAGGGTCTGGGCCCAGTCAGGCAGCGCCGTATTGAGAAGGTGGTGAGGGCCTGCCCAGATGTAGATGAAGACCAACGCCCAGAAATGGATGATGGAGAGACGGTAAGAGTACACGGGACGCCCCGCGGCCTTGGGCATGTAATAGTACATCAAGCCCAGGAACGGCGTGGTGAGGAAGAAGGCCACGGCATTGAGCCCAAACAACCACTGCACCAGGGCATCTTGTATGCCCGCGTAGGCGGAGTAGCTTTTCAGCATGCCCACGGGAATGGCGATGGAATTGACGATGTGGAGCATGGCCACGGTGATGACGGTTGCGATGTAGAACCAGATGGCCACGTACATGTGGCGTTCTCTCCTGCGGAGAATGGTGCCCATGAGGTTCACCGCGAAGACCACCCACACCACGGCGATGGCGATGTCGATGGGCCATTCGAGCTCCGCGTATTCCTTGGCCTGACTCAAGCCCAGGGGCAGTGTAACCGCCGCGGAAACGATGATGAGTTGCCAGCCCCAAAAGTGGATTTTTGAAAGCACATCGGAAAACATCCGCGCCTTCAGAAGGCGCTGAGTAGAGTAGTAAATGCCGGCGAAGATGGCGTTGCCCGCGAATGCGAAGATGGCCGCGTTGGTATGGAGGGGGCGCAACCGGCCGAAGGTCGTCCAGGGCAGGCCAAGATTGAAACGATGATCGGCCAGCTGCAGGGCGATGATCACTCCGAGGAGAAAAGCGACCAGGCCCCAGACAAGGGTTGCGATGCTGAACTGCTTCACGATGCGATCATCGTAGCGGAATGTCTCTAGGGGCCCTTGCCCCCCATGGCTCATGCTCATTGTCTCTCCTCGTTGTCGTCTTTCAGTATGCGATGTTGCGGCGTATCAGTATCGTCCCACTGCCCCTTTAAGGCCGCAATGAGGCACATCACGGTAAAGGCACCGCCCAGCAGCAGCGCCAAGGGCACCGCCCCCATCAAAAGCCGGGCCGTGAGCACTTCAGATGCAAAGCTACTATCGAGGGGCACGGGTCACTCCCATGGTGATGGCCAGGACCAAGGTGGAATTCAGTGGCATGAGGATCGCCGCGAACAGGGGGCCTATGTGACCAGTGACAGCACCCAGGCTCGCCGCGATATTGTATGCCACCGAGAACGCGAGAGTGATGAGAATAGCGACTCTTGCGCGATTCGCCAACGTCAATACGGTGACAACGCCTTGGAGATGTTCACCCAGCACATAGACGTCAGCGGCGCGAAGGCTCGCGGCCAGGCCCCCCTTCATGGCGATGCCCACATCGGCAGCCCCCAGTGCTGCCGCATCGTTGGCGCCATCACCAATGAAAATGAGAGCGCCTCCGCGACCCATGCGCTGACGTCGAGCCTTGATCCAAGCCGCCTTCATTTCAGGGGTCGCGCAAGAAACCGCTTCCACGGCGGCAGGGTCTAGGCCCGCACCATCCCGGGCGGCGTTGACCGCCTCCTCGCCATCCCCGGAGAGAATGGCAAGTGCCAGGCCTTTTTCGCGCAATGTACTCATCAATCGCGGCACCCCCTCTCTCAGATCATCGCGCAACGTGACCCGAGCGGCAGGCATTCCGTCAACGGTGACCGCGAGCCCCGAGCCGCCATCGACAGCAGCGCCGATAAAAATGGAGCGATCACCGACGACGCCGCGGGCCCCCACACCGACGATTTCAGAAACAGTGGAGGCGCGCAGCATCATGCCCCGTGCGCGCTCCCGGGCAAACGCTGCAAGAGGCGCTGCCACGGGGTGCACACAGGCCTCTTCCACCGCTTGGACAGCGGCGGCCACCCATTGGGGGTCCGCGCCTAGGTCCTCCCAATGCACGACTTGCATCTCGCCCTTTGTGAGGGTGCCCGTCTTGTCGAAGACTGCCAGGCGGGCCCGGGCGAGTTTTTCCAGCACCGCCCCACCCTTGATGATGAGGCCATGGCGCGCCCCTGCCCCCAGCGCCCGGGCATAGGCCAGAGGAGCCGCAAGAGCTAGCGCACAGGGACAAGAAACCATGAGGAGCGCCAGCGTGCGATCGTAGCCGACGTGCCACAGACCCTGCTGGCCGAAGAACCAGAATACCGCCACTGCCGCCGCAACAACGGCAACACTGAAAATGCGCGAGGCCTGTTCCGCCAACAGCAGCAGGGGCGGGCGCTGGGAAGCTGCCTCATCGCCCAGGCGCAGAATGCTTGCGACATAGGTTTCATCCCCGGTTTTCAGCACACGCACCTGAATGGGGCCCGAGACGCTGGTGCATCCCGCGAGAACAGGTTCGCGGTCGAGCACATGGCGCGGGTGAGGCTCTCCATCCATGGTGGCTGTATTGAACCAGCCGCTGCACTGGTGCAGCACCCCGTCCGCGGGGAGCACATCTCCGGGCCGCAACTCAATGATGTCACCAGGCCTGAGAACGCTCACCGGCACGGTTTCCGCACCAATAGATGGGGCCTGAAGAAGCCGCCTCACGTCCAGGGGGATGAGTGCCCTCAACGCAGTGGTGGCCGCAAGGGTTCGCTCTTCCACCTCTCGCAAGAGAAGCCTTGTACCCAACAACAACGTCACCAACATGGAAATGGAATCGAAATACACTGGCGCACCAAGGTGCGTGGCACCAAGGCGCACAGTATTCATGAGGCTCATCACCCCGCCGCCGCCGATGGCCAGCGCCATGGGCACATCAATGGAGATCACACCCCGGCGCAGCGCCCTTGCCGCGCCTTCATAGAAGGGCCACGCAGAGAAAATGAATAGCGGCAGGAACACCACCGCCGACCATGCCGTGAAGTAGCTCTCAAGCACGGGACCCGCGCCGGCATAGACTGCCAGCGCAAGAAGCATGATGTTCCCCGATGATGCCGCGGCGACAATGAAGCGAGCGACGTGGAGACGGCGCTCCTTGAGGACCCTCTCCTCCATCTCGGATGGGGCTAGCGCGATGGCTGACACCCCCAGGGCATCCATGACCTGGCCCAATAGCCCAAGGGACACACCTTGATTTACACGCAAGGTCAGGATGCTCTCACCCACATGGAGCCTCGCACTCTTCACATGGGGGACATAGCGCGGCAAATCCTCCAATACGCCCAAGCAGGAACGGCAATCCAAGCCCGGGATAAAGAAGCGCACCTCGTACTCATCGCCCTGATCTTTCAGAAAACGATGAGGGAGTTCCTCCCGGTCCCAGGCCGCCCCTTTCTGGAGGAGTCCATGAACGGTCTCACAGCCCTTGCAGCAATAGTCAGCATGGGTGGTGACACTGCCGCAGTGAAGGCAGTGGATGGCGCTTGCCGTGCTGTAAGACATTGCCCTCATCCTAGCAGGGCTTGTGCCAAAGGATGAAGATGCAACTGATGCATAATCAGTCTTTCCCTTGAGCTTATTTATCCCACGCAACATTATCACCGGGACAGATCGACCCACCCGCGCCGTCTACGGAATGGGAATCAAGGGCAAGGCCGCCATGGTGCTGCGATCAGCGCATCCCGCTTGAGCGGGTCCCGCTTGACGGGGCCCTGATTGAACAGCGCGAGCACTCTCTTCGTGCCCCACCACCACCGCCGTGCGGTGGTGGCGCCAGAGCCTTCCGTCGATGACGTCCTCATCCCGCCAGCGCGCTTCCAGTTCAGCACGCGGAATATAGCCATAGGCAGGCCGCCCCCACATATTTGCCAGCGAAGGATCCACGACATAAGCATAGTGCTCGTCGGCGGCGATGACGACGGAGTAATGCCCCTCGGGCCAGTCTTTACCGGGCCTGCGGTCCTCGTGCTCCCACGGAAAGAAGTACCAGCCCTGGTAATTAATGAGCACGGGTTGACCGCGGCTCGTGGCACGCATCAGGTCTTCCCACTGCGCACCGAGGATGATGCGGGAATAACCCGTCACTGAGGCGGTTGCCCTGGCGATGCCCACGGCGCTGAGGCCCAGCTCAGGCGTTGCCCCCCAGAGGCGGGCGAGCTCCGCCTCGTCAGGTACGGACTCAGGGGTCTCCCCGTGGCGGCAGGCGTGCCATACCAAAACAGAGCGCAGGGCGGTCACGCCACAGGTCCACACCGTGCTCTGACTGTAAATGGGCACAGCCAACGCACCCAGCGGGAGGCTCTGGGGAAGCGCCGGTAGATGCTCCGCATCCTCCTCGTAATTCGCCAGCCTCTGAGCGGCCTCCAGCGCGGCCTGGGCCACGGTGGTGAGATATGCGAAGTCCACATTGGCACTGGTGTCTGTCGAGCTATGGTAGTGGGGCCCGCTGATGTGCTCATGGCGGTTCAAGTGTTCATTGATGAGCACAACAGGATAGCCCGCATCGTCGATGACAATACCGTCGGTGTTGTAGAGATAGCTCCGATCGCTATGCGGTGCCCGCAACTGAACGTCGTAGCCCGAAGCGCTCGCGCCTGCGGCGCTCTGGATCACCTGGGCCATGCGTGTGCTGGCGGCACTGCGGCCCGGGCTGAGCTGCACAATGGGGCGTGCGCCCGCCGCTGCGGGGTTATGGCCAATCATGTCCATGAGGATAACGCCGCCCAATTGTTTTCCCGCGGGTACCACTTCAGAAAGCCAGTGTCGGGCCCCCAGACTGTCCGCGGGGAACTCCTCCCCGGTGAAGTGGACGATCCAGATATCGTGAAGAGGCGGGTTTTTGATGAAGTGTTCCGCCGCCCGCAGCAGCGCCGCGGTGGCCGTGGCATTATCATTGGCCCCCGGTGCTGAGACGCGGCGCCCCTCACGGGCGAAAACATCTTCGCTGTAGGCCGCGTCGATATGATCCGCAAGGACAATGGGGCGATTGCGAGAGAGGGGCAGGCGCCCCGGAATGCGGAAAATGAGATTGCTCTGCTTGATGCCCCGCCACGAGAAGCGCTGGCGATGGGCCTCACAACCAATCTGCACCGCATCGCAGAGCTCTTTGTAGCGCTCTTCCAGATAGTCCACCACCCGCTCCAACTGATGGTCGGGGTCGGCGCTGCTGCGTCGCGTGAACTCTTCAATGGCCTTGGACTGGGGGAACACGGCGGGTGTTTCTCCGGCGAAAATGGCCACATCGCGCCGCATGCGCTCTTCGAAATCTGGGGCATGGCGCAAGATTTGCTGCTCCTGCAAATGCTGCTGCCCGCGGGCAGGTAGAGGCGGCACTGACTCTGGCCCCTGGAATGTCGGCGCGGCGGTGAGCCATTCCAAATGGCCGTCGCTTTGGACGCGAGCGCGGTACACCGTCATCTCCCCATCTCGCTCCGCGGGGCGAGGCAGCTGGACGAAGCGGAAACCTGCGGGGTGAGCCTCCACCCTCTGGCGCCAGGCATGGCGTTCCTTCGACGGTGCCCAAGCAGTCAACACACGCCCCGTCGCTGCATCGATCCAAAGCCCCTCGGAAAACAGTGGCCTGTCGTATAAACTATCCATTTCCAAAAAATCCGCCAGCAGGGCCTTGCGCACCCGAGGATCCTGGGGATCATGAATCACGGGGAGCATGGGGGCAGCGGCATTGTCGCCGTCTGCACTGGCCCCTGAGGCCCCAGGGCCTGCGGCCCAGTGCCACTGCCCCTGGTGTTTCACTCGCGCCAGTACCCAGCGCAGGCGACCGGCGTCATCCCGAGTGGGCCAGAACTCCACTTCCGCCCCCCTCGGCAGGGAGGTGAGCCCGGGCTCTAAAACCTGAGGCAATTGATGAGGCGGTGATGCCTGAGCAGCGGCCCCTCGCGCTCGTTCCACCGCGGAGCGTCCCAATCGAAAGGGCGGACTGCGATCAGAGTAGGCCTCATCCCACGCAGCTGCAGGCCTCAACAACTCTCCGCATGCGAGATGCTGCCATAGCTGATCCGATGATTCACTGACCGCCCGCGCCTCATTACTGAACGCCAGCGCGGAGTACCACCCCACGAACAAGAAAACCCTGAACAGAGTTCCCCACCCCTTTGTCCCCATGGCTCAGAAACGTAAACAGGGTTTCTCGTCATGGCAATGCGTCAACACAAATGATTCATTGCGTTATGCGCGATGCGGCAATTTGTTTCGCTCTGAAATGATAGAAGGGAAGGCCCACGGCTAGAATTGCTAGGCCTGCGAGGGACTCCCGGGGTTTTTCTAAAAAAGCATTCACCATGAACCAGCTTGTGAAGGCGAGATACGCGAAAGGGAGCCACGGATAGAGGGGCACCTTGTAGGGCCGTGACACCAGCGGCTGATCCCGTCGCAGCTTCATGACGGCCAGTGCCGTGAGGCCGTAGAATAAAAACGCGGCGAAAATAACGTAGGTGAAGAGTTCATCGTAGCTCCCTGACCACACCAGCACTAAAGACCAGGTGCACTGGAGCCAGAGGGCGCCGTCGGGGGTGTGGGTTTTGGCGTTCACCCGGGCGCAGACCGCCGGCAGCGAGCCATCCCGGCCCATGGCGTAGACGACGCGGGCGCCGGAGAGGATCAATCCATTGATGCAACCCACGGCGGAGAGGAGCACGAGGACGGTGAGGGCGCGCTCGCCCCACCCGCCCAGCACCGCATTTGCGGCGTCCGCCGCCACAAAGCTTGAGTGGGCGATGTCCGCAGTGGCGAGCACTCTGTAATAACCCAGATTGACCAGGACATAGAGGGCGGTGACCGACGCGATGCCTGCCAGCGATGCCAGGGGAATATTGCGCTGGGGTTTTTCGATTTCGCCCGCGACAAAGGAAAGGCTCGTCCATCCATCGTAGGCCCAAAAGGAGGCAATGAGAGCGACGCCCAGCGCGGAAAAAGTCGTCGGCGCCGCGGCCAGGGGTTCGGCGCTTTGATGGGGCAAGAGGAGGCACGCGGCGACAAGCGCCAAGATGGCGACCACCTTGAGAGAGGTCACGCCATCAAGAAAATAAGCCGCGGCTTTGACGCCACGGGTATTGAGGAGAGTGAGCGCTGCGATGAGGAGCGAGGCCACGATCTTCATGCTCGTGGGCGCGAGCGGGACGAAGTGCGAAAGAAAGCGCGCGAACCCCACTCCCACCGCCGCGATGGACCCCGTCTGGATGACGAGGATGAGGGCCCAGCCAAAAAGAAAACTCACAACGGGGTGGAATGCCTTTTGGAGGAAGACATACTGCCCGCCAGCGGCGGGGTACATGGCGCCCAGTTCCGCGAAAATCAGGGCGCCGGCGAGGCTGATGAGGCCGGCTGCCACCCACACGGCGAGAGCCACCGCTGGTGAGGGCACCGCCGTGGCGATTTCCGCTGCCACGAGAAAGACCCCGGATCCGATGACCGAGCCCACGAGGATGAAGTAGGCGGAGGTAAAACCTAGGCAACGATGGAGTTTAGCCCGCATATCTCACCAGCTTTCGTAGCGAGCAGGCCGAGCTGCAAGCTGGTGGGGCGTTTTCGGGGTCGAGGCTGCGAGGCATACCCTCTGCGGTATGTTGAGCACCCGGAGACCCCGAGAACGCCCCAAGCGAAGCGTCCAGCGCCGCTGATCGGCCTGCGTAGCAGAAAGCTGGTGAGATATGTGGGCTAGCTGGGGATGTCATGTTCACTGAAAATGAAGTTTACTATCACAAACGACGAAGTACCCGTTACATTCTGCATAAGGAATCACCCCATGACCATCAAGAATGTCCCGATGAGCCAGATCTGCAAGTGCTGCAAAAGAGCGCCCGCCACCCAGCAGTGCGCGACCTGCAAGTGGTTCTACTGCCTGCAGTGCATCCGCAATCATAATTGTTACAAGCGGGATTGACTGAGGTTAATATTCTTGATCGACCGCTTCAATACCAGAGTCTAAAGTATCGCGGAATTCACGATTCAAATGTGGATGTAACTCGCTTCGATCCATGTGGCTTACCCTTGAATAAGATTTACACAAATCAATGGCACCACAATAGCCTTCTACGTAAAAGACTACTTTAGAGAAATATGAAGTTTTTTAATACGATCTGTTTCTTTTTTACTCACGCCTGCGATTTTTGCAAACGCTGGCCAGTCCTTGATCGCATCACGGACTTTACGAATAATAGAAGTAGCCTCACCAATACCAAAGCGCTCTGAAACAGCGAGCACATCATGAGCAGTGAAGTCTTTGTACTTTCCATTTACCGACATGAGGTGTTGGCTTGTCCATTCACCTTTCGGATTGTGAGCAAAGGTGACGTCATAAGCGGGTGCCAGCTCCCAAGAACCGCCTTTGCGGAGTAGAAACGAAAAGTTTTTTGTGTGATCATCGCAATTACGTGCCATCACATTAAAGACCATGCGTCGGAAGGCCTCCACCTCAGCATCACGCCCAAGAGATAGTTCACGGATCGTCAGAAACAACTGCTCATAGCTATTCGTCGACTTCTTTTTGTAGTCTAGGTGATTCATAGCGCACAGAGTCTGCATATGGTGCTTGATGTGCCCCTTTTCTCGGTCAAAGCGTTTTGTCATAAAATGCGAACGCCCATTTTCCACAAAGAGGCGGCACTCAGACATGTGAATTCCGGCTCTCACCGCCATCAAGTAGTAGGCGTACTCAATCCGGCCATAGTCTTGAGCGGTACCCAGCTCTTTATCAGCACCCATTCCGTCGAACTTGAGCAACCAATGTTCAAAGCCCGTGGGAGCATCTACCTGCCCAGAGCGAATTTCTCCAGTCTTTACATTCCAGGCTACGACGGCTTTAGCTCTTGCACCACCGGCAGAAGTGCCAACATCAATTATACTCCGTAATGCAGCTCTTGCGTGATCATCGCCATCGAGGGTTCCTTTGACTGCCTTTCTTGCTTCTGTGACCAGGCTGCCCATCTCCAACGCTGTTGGCTTCTGTGTCTTTGGTCCTCGCGCCGGTTTGAATTCAAGGGCTCCCATCGAACGCTTTCCCATGTATGCAAGTCGATCTAATGGAGTGATCTGTGATTTAGAAATGCCTTTTTCGGCCATATAGCGCTCGATCAAGGCATTACCGAAGTCATCCGGTAAAGTGTCAGCGAGTAAAGCGGGCAATCGTTTATAGGTCGCTTCCGGCAAATCTGTAAAAACGAAAGTCTGCTCCCTATCATTTAAAAGCATGTGAAGCGGTGAGAGCTCAATTCCACTTTTTCCAAATTTTGAATCATACGCAAAGACGTAGTAACCAAGTTTGGGATCTAACGCGACGGCACCGACATACTGTCCCCAAATATAGACACCGATTTGTTCAACTTTTTTATAGAGCTCAGATTTTTTATTATTTTTTTGTGTTTTTGCCATGACGCTCACTTGCTAAACGACGCGGTCTCCCGCGTTGTCGAACTGCATTATCGTGCACCATATGCAGAGGATTTATACTTGCCGTCGGAGCAACTGCGGAAAGCCAGTCCTGCCGATCAAGCGCTCGAACAACGCGAATGAGGGTTTTGACCGCTGCGCCTTGCCCCGTCTCAAGGTGCCGAAGGGCATTCAGGCTAATGCCTGCCTGCTCGCAAAGGGTCTTTCGATCTAAATTTTTTTGTAAGCGAAGTGCTTTGAGGCTACTACCTAATGCTAATTCTAATTCCTGAGTCGTATAGATTGTCTTCATAAAGTATCTTTTTAGAGCCTTTATAGTGCTATCTGTAGATAATTGTCCCTTATAGGACGATTATACCAATTACTGAATAAAAAGCTACAGTGAATAAAGTACCTATTTAGGTCATTTATTCACTATTTAGCGCATAGTAGTCCTTTTTAGGACCTTTACATAGGACTGATACTTTGCCAGATATGTTAGTATTTTATGAGTAGAGATACTTAAAGTGGATGCCTTAAATAACCGCAATCTTCGAATCAGAGAAAATGAATCACTCGTTGCTATCCGTGGTGTAGAAGTGCTCACCAATCACGAAAAATATCTAAAGCCCGCGTTTCTGTGGCCGCAGAGGCGCAGCAGGTGAGGATCCTCATTGAGGATGACGGCCCTGGGTTCACCCAAGAGGCATTGGAGTCTTACGGAGTTCGGCGCGTCAGCCGCATCATCGAGGACAAGGGCACCGGCAGGCTATCCGTCGGGTTGGGGTCCGTGATCATGAAAACCATCGCCAGCGCCCATCACGGCCAAGTGAGTGTGAGAAACCGCCCTGAAGGGGGCGCCTGCGTCGAGATCTCCCTCGGTGTGGATGTAGCTAGTGACGTATGGCACGGCTAAGGGCGGGCGTCGCAGCCAGTGAACGTCATCGAGCTATTTCCCGCAAATGAAGGCCGACCCGCTGCCTTGATCTGGGTCATGATATCTGGGCAACTTGTGAGGCTATTTGACATAAATACGATATATAATTGTATTAGACTGGAAGTCTATTATACTGAATAGGCATGCAGGGTGCAACTTGGCGGCTAGGGCCGCTCGAAACACAGTTTTTCGCGTGGGCGCAGATGAGGCGCGTCCTAGTGGTCCGCACCGGCGATCTGGTGCGCGCCCTGGCGCTAACTCCACAACAGGAAGCGGATCTCTTTAAAAACATGGGGCAAGCCGGGCGGGTTATCCAGCTTCAGCGGGGCCTTTACGCGGTCCCGCCGCGACTGCCGCCGGGGGGAAGGTGGACGCCTTCCCCACTGCTGCTGGTTTCCACGCTCATGCGCGAACTCGGCGCGAAGTATCAAATCACGGGCCTTGCAGCATTTCATCTTCATGGCCTGAATAAGCAGGTGCCGATCGAGACCTGTGTCTACAACACGGTGCTATCGGGTCGGCGCGAGATTGCAGCGCTGCCGTTTTTGTTCATCAAGGTTGCTCAAAAGAGTCTGGGCGGTGTACAGAATATTGAGATCAAGGGAACGGACCAAACAGCGGTCTTCAGCTCCCTTCCACGTGCCGTGTACGATGGGGTCTACGACTACTCGCGGTTTGGTACGCTGCCCAAGGCCTTCGACTGGATTTCTGAACGCACGCGGGACAAAAAATTCATTCAGAGCCTGGTGGACATGGCGATCACCTACGGAAACGTGGGCACGCGCCGGCGAATCGGCTGCTGGCTCGAGCAGCTCTCGGTCGCCCCTACCCAGGTGCGCCGCCTCCTGCGATCGGTGAGCAAGACCGCTGCATTTATTCGCTTGGTGCCGGGCTCTGAAAAGGGCGGCCACGCAAATTCCCGCTGGGGTGTACTGGTCAACTACGAGGCATCTCATGACCAAGCGGCATAAAGACGGCGAACCTCAGTTGCCGCACGAGAATCCAGACGTCTTTCGCGACTTGATTGAATTTACGGCGGCGCGCACGGGCTTTCCCGCGCATCTGATTGAAAAAGACTACTTCTGCTCGCTCGTGCTCGCCCACCTTTTTGGGGGCGCGGGATCAGGTGAACTCGTGTTCAAGGGCGGGACGGCACTCAACAAGGTGCATTTTGGCTTTTACCGCTTGAGTGAAGACCTCGATTTTTCAGTACCCGTGGAATTGAACGCCACGCGCGGTGATCGCAGAAAGGGAAAGGCCGCTGTCGAGAAGCGTATCTTGGAGTTGACGAGCGCGTTGCCCACTTTGTCGTTCAGCGAGCCCTGGACGGGAGCGAACAACTCCACCCAATACCTCGCGGAGATTTCCTATCCTTCGGTCATTACCAACGTGCCAGGGCGCATCAAGATCGATACCGGCTTGCGGGAGCCGGTCCTTTCGGCGGCTGTCGATGAGGCCGCATGTCTGCTGCTTGATCCCATCACGCGGAGGGAAGCCGTAGGGCCGCTCCAGGTGCGCACCATGAATGTTCGCGAAGCCATGGCCGAGAAATCGTGCGCCGCCCTTGCTCGCCTCACGCCCGCAATCCGAGATGTGTTTGACCTTTGGTTTGCGAGGGAGAAGGGCGCCCTGCCGTCGGACGATGCGGAGTTCGTGAGCCTGATCAAGACCAAGCTCGCCATTCCAGGAAATGCTGCGCCCTCCGCCTCGAAAGAGCGCCGCGATATCTTTCGCGCCCAGCTCGAAACTGATCTCCGCCCCGTGCTTCGACCGGTCGATTACGAGCGGTTCGATTTCAACGAAGGATGGGAAATTATCGAAGAAATCGCCCGCGCCGTCTTGAAAGAATAGCGGAGAGTCGCACCCCCGCAGTGAGACTCCTCAAGACTCAATCTCGCCGGTGTGCAGCAGCTCCGCGATGCGGGCGTCAGGTTCGATCACCGTATTTCTTTTGGTGCCGAGGGCCAGAATCGACCGACTTCACTCGCGGGCTCCTGCCCGCTCCCTGCGTCGGCAGCTTCGTGGCCTTTCGCCGCCTTCCTGGCGGCTCAGCATGCTGTAGCATGCCGGCCACTACGCGTTCGATTCCGGCTTGCTTCGAACAATAACTTACGTCAATCTTGAGCTGAAACTTCGTTCAATGATTTTTATGGTGCCGAGTTCTACTTTAGTCTGGATTCAACTACTTACAACGATTCTTAGCCATTTTTAGCCACGCACCCTCATTGGGAGCGTGGCCCGTGGGCCTTGAACTCGAAGATATCCACCACTTCGCCCATCATGGCGGCGTCGGAAGGGAGCATTTTCAAAACCTGCGTTGCCCCCCTCTCGTCAATACCCGCCAGTCGGGTGTAATGCTGCATCGTCTTCAATTCCTGCCATCCACATATCTTCATGACTCTCGCTGGAGCGATATCATGTGCAAGAAGCTGTGTGGCAAAGCAGGCACGTAATGCATGGAACCGGATCGACTGAATCCCGATTCCCTGACAGAAAGCACGTAAGACCTGAGCCTGTTGTCCACCGTCCCACTTCCAAAATCGTGGAAGGACACTTGGCCTACTGCCTGACGTTGCTTTTAACTCAAGAAGCATTGCGTACAGTTCATCCGAAACCGGAACTGTTCGCCACTGCCCGCTCTTCGTGCATTTCACAAACTTACCTCGGGTGTTAAACGACTTGCTCACCGTAATTTTCCGGCTTTCAAGATCGACATCACTCCAAAGTAGCGCGTGAAGTTCCCCATTTCGCATCCCCGTCAAAAGGGCCATTGCCCAAATGGGATACCAAGGGTGCTCCATGCGCTTGGCTTCAAGAAGAAGTTTTCTGATTTCCTCAAGTGTGAGAATATCGGGAACCTTCTCCCCTTTTAGCCCGCCGAGCTGCAAGCCCCGCATCGGACTTTGCTGAACGCCTCGGATCAACCGTTGCTCAATTGCCCAATCGAACACGACGTTGACGGTGTGTTTGAGCTGGTGCTGATAACCCTTGGTCTTGCCTTGTATCGCCATGTTCGCCACAGCTTTTCTGGCATCGCCCTTATTCAACTCTGCTGCGGGTCTCTTGAGCCATGATTCAGTCCACTTTTTCAGGCGGCTGACATGATCCGTGATCGTGTTGGCTTGATACTGGTACGGAGCCTTGTCGGACTCCATTACCATTTCCCAACGATCAATCACTTGCTCCCACGTCATCCCTTGCGAAGTGCGCTTCATGAGCTTTTCTGTAATTTCGCGATAGAGTTTCTTTTCTTCAGTGAGCGCTGCTTTTTTAGATTCTAAACCCACAACCAATTTTTGTTCACGGATTGTGGGATCAGTTTTACTTCGAGTGTTGAGATACACTCTCCATAAAGTTTTTCCGTCCTTTTCATAACTCGAAACAGACATTAATAGACTCCGATCTGTTGCGAATTTTCTAAGAGCCGGTCCAATTCCGATTTCTTGAAGTACAGGCGGCGTCTCCATTTTCTTGCATGGAGTTGTCCACGGTTAACTGCCGTATGGATTGCGCCGACTGACTTACGAAGATAAGTTGCGGCCTCTTCTGAAGTCATCCAAACCAAATTTTCAAAGAGCAGTGCTGAAGATTTTTCTTCAGCGTGTTTTACACTTAAAAACATATCACTTCCCCGCAGAGTTATCGAC
>CAYHWW010000083.1:0-14341 GCA_964360145.1 uncultured Oligoflexia bacterium
TGGCACTACCCCCCTCCACCCATGCCCGGAAGTCACATTTTCGAGACTTGCGGGCACGGAGGCCAGAAAAAGCCAGGCAACTAATCCCTGAATTACTCGCGTCATGGGAACCCCCCCCCTCTGCCTTTTCGACAGTAGGGCCGCCATCATCACTGGGCAGAACATGCCTCCAGGAGGGTCATGGCGGGACCGTACTTTAGCACTCTATGTGATGGCAATACTACCGTTAATATGCCATCATACTATCAGTGTCTATTCAATTAATTCATAGAGTTATACAGTTTCCAGATGATTCATTTTTTCTTTTTGGACCCAGGGGATCTGGCAAGAGCCGGGCCCTCAAAGCGGCCTATCCGCATGCCATCTACATTGACCTGCTTAAGTCCGCTCAATACCTTCGTTACTTGAATCGACCAGATATCCTACTCGAGGAACTCCGTGCACTGCCCGCGGGAACTCGCGTCATTCTCGACGAAGTTCAGCGAATCCCCATGCTTTTAAACGATGTCCATTCCGCAATCGAGGAGCTGGATCTAAAGTTCGCGCTCTGCGGTTCAAGCTCCCGCAAACTCAGACACGCAGGAGTGAATCTGCTTGCCGGTCGGGCACTATCCCTTCGCATGTTCCCCTTTCTGCCAGAGGAGCTGGGATCGGACTTTGACCTGGATGAAGCGCTACGGTTTGGCACTCTGCCTCTGATCTGGGCGGCGAAAAATAAGAAGCCCAAACTAAAAGCCTACGCTCAAACTTATTTACGCGAAGAGGTTCAAGCCGAGGCCTTGGTGAGAAACTTGGGAGACTTCGCACGGTTCCTACCTGTCGCGGCACTGATGCATGGTCAAGCACTCAACACTGCATCTTTAGCGCGAGACGCCGGAGTGGGACGAACCACCGTGCAGAATTACATAGAAATCCTCGAAGACACCCAGCTCGCCAACCGACTCTATCCGCTGGAAAGCCAGTACCGAGTCAAAGAGCAGAAGCATCCCAAGTTCTATTGGATCGACGCCGGAATCCTTCGAACCCTGAGAAACCAGTGGACGGAGCCCAGCGCCGCGGAGCGTGGAGCATTGTTCGAAGGGTTCGTGGCCATGGTCCTTCGCGCATACCAGTCATACCGAGATCTCTGCGATAGCTTGCACTACTGGGCAACAGGAGACGTCGAAGTGGATTTCGTTCTAGAGAAAGATGGAAAGCGCATTGCGATCGAAGCCAAAAGTGGCGAACGCGTTCGCAAGGAGGATTTTTCAGGGCTCATCCAGATCGCCAAATTGCCTGGTATGACGCGCAGGATCCTCATTCACCCCTCCGAAACGGCACGCTCACTGGAGAACGGCATCGAGATTCTGCCGGCGAAGATGCTCTTTGAAGAGTTGAAAAAAGGGAAGCTATGGGTTTAACCCTTTGACTGAATCCCCTCCTTCGCCAGCGCCGCCCGGATCAGCTCCCGCTTATCCCCCTGAATCTCGATGACGCCCTCTTTGCCACTCATGATGTAGGTGCCACCGGAGCCGCACTTTTTCTTCAGCTTGGTGGTCAGGTCCCTCAAAAAGATCTCATTCTTTGGCAGCATATCGATAACAGTCACCGTCTTGCCCGCACGGCCTGACTTTTCGATGCGCAGCACGGCGATGAACTTGTAGCCCTTCACCTCGACCTCCGGCACGCACTCGCACTCGCTCACCAGCTCTTTGCATTTCGGGCAGCGCTGATTCAGTTTAGGGTCGGTGCTGTAGACTAGTTTTCCGTCTTTCATCGTGTGATCCTATAACCCGGCCATGAAAAAACAAATCATCCTCGCCATCATCACTAAACTCAGAGAAGAACTGGCCGCCACCCTGGCATCAGCCTCCGCCGCCCACGAGGCCGCCACCGGCGCCGAGAGCAGGGCCGAGAATCAGTACGATACCCGGGGCCTGGAGGCGAGCTACCTCGCCGAGGCCCAAATGAAGCGGGCTGCCGACGGCGAGCGGCAAATTGCCATGTACATGGCCATGCTGGATCACATTCCACGGGGCGGCACCGGCGTCTCCCCCCTGCAGGTGTCCGTGGGTTCCCTTGTGGAACTGGCCCAAGGCACTCGCCGCACCCACTATTTCATCGTCAATGGCGGCGGCGGCCTCTCACTCCAAGTGGAGGGCCGCACCATCAACGTCATCACCACCCAATCCCCCATGGGCGACGCCCTCCTCGCGCACCAGATCGGAAACGTTGTGGAAGTGGAGATGCAAGGGACCACCCGGCATTTCACCGTGGTCAGCGTTTCCTGAAACCGCTGCCATTTTAACCCGTCGATCTTTTTCACTACATTTAAAATATTCGACGGGTTAAAACGACGCCCTAAATGACAAAACTCCCCACCCACGCCCGCGTCGTCATCATCGGTGGCGGCGTCATTGGCACCTCCGTCGCCTACCACCTGGCCCACATGGGTTGGAAAGACGTGGTGCTTCTCGAACGAGACCAGCTGACATCAGGCACCACCTGGCACGCGGCGGGCCTCATGGTCTGTTTCGGCTCCACCTCCGAAACATCCACAGAAATGCGCAAATACTCCCGGGACCTCTACGGGCGCCTGGAGGCTGAAACCGGCCAAGCCACGGGGCTGAAACAAACAGGTTTCATACAGGTGGCCACCGACGCCGACCGCTTGGAGGAATACCGCCGCGTTTCCGCCTTCAACCGTTTCTGCGGCATCGACGTGCAGGAAATCTCCCCTGACAACGTGAAGGAGCTCTTCCCCTACGCCAACGTCAGCGATATCAAGGCCGGTTTCTACGTAGAAAAAGACGGCCGCATCAACCCCGTGGATGTGACCATGGCCATGGCCAAGGGCGCCCGCATGCAGGGCGCTAAAATCATCGAAGGGGTGTCGGTCACCGGCGTTCTGCGGAAAAACGGCAAAGTCACCGGCGTGAACACCACCAGCGGCACCATCCAGTGCGAATACGTGGTGAACTGCGCCGGCATGTGGGCCCGCCAGCTCGGCGAACTCTCCGGCGTCAACATCCCCAACCAAGCCGCCGAACATTACTACCTTATCACCGAGGACATCAAAGGCATGCCAGCCAACATGCCCGTCCTCGAAGATCCGTCCAGTTACGGCTACTTCCGCGACGAAGTGGGCGGCCTCATGATCGGGTTGTTCGAGCCCGTCTGCGCGCCATGGAAGGTGGAGGGCATCCCCGCTGATTTCTCCTTCGGCGAAATCGAACCCGACTGGGACCGCATGGCGCCCTACCTTGAAAAGGCCATGAAGCGCGTGCCCATCTCGCTTGATGTCGGCGTGAAGAAATTCTTCTGCGGCCCCGAAAGCTTCACCCCGGACCTGCGCCCCATCGTGGGGGAAGCCCCTGAGGTGAAAAACTATTTCGTGGCGGCTGGCTTGAATTCCGTCGGCATCCTGACCGGCGGCGGCCTGGGGCGCGTCATCGCCCACTGGATGGTCAACGGCACCCCTGACGTGGACGTCACCGGTTTCAACATCGATCGGCTCCACGTCTACCAAAACAACGCCAAGTACCGCCGCACCCGCACGGTGGAGAGCCTGGGCATGGTGTACCAAGCCCACTACCCCACGAAGACCTACGAAACCGCTCGGGGCGCGAAAAAATCGCCCTTCCACGACAGGCTCGCGGCGGCTGGCGCCTATTTCAAAGACGTCAGCGGCTGGGAAGGCCCGGACTGGTATGCCCCCCCCGGCGTGAAGGCCGAAGTGGAGAAGCTTTCCTGGGGCCGCATGAACTGGTGGCCCTATTGGCAGGCTGAACACAAGGCCGCACGGGAGAGCGTCATCGTCATGGACATGTCCTTCATGTCCAAGTTCCTCGTACAAGGCCGCGATGCGGGCCAAGCCTTGAATCACATCTCCGCCAACAATGTGGATGGCGCCACCGGCATGATCACCTACACCCAGTGGCTCAACGTGGAGGGCAAGCTCGAAGCTGACCTCACTGTCACAAAACTGGATGATGAGAAATACCTCGTCGTGGTCACCGACACCATGCACCGCCATGCGGAGACCTGGATGAAACGCCACTTCCCCGAAGGCTCCCATGCCATGGTCACCGACGTGACTTCGGGCTATGGCCAGCTCAACCTGCAAGGGCCCCGCTCGCGGGAACTGCTGCAAACCCTCACCGGCGCCGACCTCTCCAACGAGGCCTTTCCGTTCCGTGCGGCGAAAGAAATCGACCTGGGCTTTGCGCGGGTGCTTTGCGTGCGCATCACCTATTTAGGCGAGTTGGGCTACGAGCTTTACATCCCGGCGGAACAGGCCACCTCCGTCTACGATCTCATCATTGAAGCAGGCAAAGATTTTGGACTGAAACACGCCGGTCTCAAAGCACTCGCCAGCCTGCGCATGGAAAAGGGCTACCGCGACTACGGCCACGACATCGACAACACGGATAATCCGCTGGAAACAGGCCTGGGCTTCGCCGTGGATTGGAACAAGCCCCATGGCTTCATCGGCAAAGAGGCATTGGCTGAAGTCAAAGTCGCGGGCCCCATGACTCGCCGCCTCATGCAGATCCTTGTGAAGGATCCCGAGCCGCTCATGTACCACGCCGAGGTGGTGCGCCGGAACGGCAAGGCCGTGGGCTACGTGCGGGCAGCGTCCTATGGCCACAGCTTAGGCGGCGCCGTGGGCCTCACCATGATCGAAGCAGGTGAGCCCGTGGATGCCGCCTACATCAATGGCGGCAACTGGGAAGTGGAGATCAATGGCAAGCGCTACCCCGCCGTGGTCTCGCTGAAACCCTTGTACGACCCAGAGATGAAAAAAATCAAACGTTAGGAGTGGTGGGCCGTGGCGGAGCGCTATCTTACTGAGGCAAAACTCCCTAAATAGAGCCCAGAAACGAACAGTCTCTCCTGGCACTCGTATTGCAGTGGCGATCGGCGCAGTTCACACAATAATCAGGAGAACACCATGGCTACGAAACGCACGAAACCCGCGAATTCCCGCAATGAAAAAACCAAACCTCAGCGCGGCAAGCAAGCCGCCGCGATCAAACCCGCCAAGCGAAGCGCTCCGCAACGCCAGCAATTGCAAGGCGGGCGCCGTATCGAGGGGCGATTTTCTGCTTAACAAAGAAGATGGTGACGGAAATATTGTGAGTCGAGTGACCCACAGCGCCGCATCAGCCGCCGCGAAGATGGTGACGATCATGGCCCATCCCGCGGTTCGCGCCGCCATGGTGGGAATGATCATCGCAAGAAAAGTGGTCGCCACGGCACGAAACGCGACAAGACTCAAAGCACCTACATCAATCCATAATTCAAAAGGAGCGCCGACATGGCAAACATGATTGATCGCAGCAAAAGTAAGGCAGTATTCGGCATCTATGAACACCGCGCCGCGGCGGAAGGGGCGGTAGCGGCATTGAAAAAAGTGGGCTTTCCCATAAATGACGTCTCCGTCTTACTGCCCGAAGAACCGGGATCCCAAGACATTGCCCACTTCAAGAGCAGCAAATCCCCAGAGGGGGCGGCCAGCGGCGCCAGCGCTGGGGCCGTACTCGGCGGCGCCCTGGGGCTCCTGGCGGGAGTTGGCGCCCTGGCTATCCCCGGCGCTGGGCCTCTCATCGCAGCGGGGCCCCTCATGTCCACCCTTGCTGGCCTTGGTGTCGGCGGCCTTGTGGGGGGAGTGAGTGGCGCTCTCATCGGCTTGGGCTTACCCGAGTATGAAGCCAAGCGCTTCGAAGGCTCGCTCAAGAAAGGGGGCATCTTACTTTCCGTGCATGCGGATACCACGGAAGAAGTGGCCAGTGCCAGACAGGTGCTGAAAATCACCGGTGCCAAAGACATCGCGACGACATACGAAAAAACCTGGAAGACACCGCCTCCACGAAAAGATGTGGGTGGGCCTATCCCCCCCTCAAAAAGCATGTGACCGTACCGCCCCGAGCTCTCGCCGCATGATGCGGGACTCGGGGCCTACTCTCTAGCGGCGGCACCAAGATGTATGATCGCCTCTTTGATCTGCTCATCAGAAAGATAAGGCGCGGGCCCGAGGCGCAAGAGGCTTCCCCGATAATCCGTGAAAACACCTCTGCCTTTCAATGCTTCGGAAATTTCAGGGGCACGGGGAGTGGTCAGGGCGAGAAACCCGCCGATGCGATGCAAAGGGACGTCCCTCTCACGATGGATGAGCGAAGGAGGAAGCTCCAGCGCGTCAAAGCCTTCCACCAGAAGTTTCATCTGCGCCTGGCTGATCTGCCGCAATTTCACAGGCGTCAGCCCCTCGCGCCGAAAGAATTCAAACACGCTTGTGGCGCGGTAGTGGCTGGTGGGGTCGTAGGTGGCCCCTGCAAAGCGCGCAGCGCCCTCGCCGTAGCCCACTTTCGCATTCAAATCAGCGCTCTTTTCCAGCGCTCCGAAATCCGCCATCCAACCCGTGATCAACGGACGCATCGTGCAATCCTTGGGGAAGCGAAGGAAACAGTTTCCCTCGCCAAGCTGGCAGTATTTATAGCCTCCGCCCACGATGAACGCGGTTTCCAACCCCGCCACCGAGAACGGCACCACATTGAGGGCATGATACACATCAAGCAAGAGCTGAGCCCCCACGGCTTGACACCGGGCATTGATGGAGCGCAAGTCAGGAGCAATCTGCCCAGAGTTGAAGAACACCGTGGACATCATCACCGCCGCAACGCGATCATCAATGGCATCCACCATGCGCTGGGGCAGAGACTCAACCGGGTGCGCCGCGATGGTGATCACCTCGATGCCCTCTTCAGCCAGTCTCCACAGCTGGCGGCGCAAACTATGGAACTCGCTATCGGTGGTCACGAGGCGACGACGTTGTTTCAGGGGCAGCGCGGAGAGAAAGCGCACCACCAGATCGTGCGTGCTGGGGGCCAGGGCGTAGTAACCGCTGGTGTCTTCCATCAATGCCGCGAACCCTTTTTGCACTGCCTCTGCTTTTTCAAAGGCCCTCCCCCACTTGCCATCCAGGAATTCCGCCGCATCCAGCCAGGCCTGCTGCTGCCCCTCGAGGGCGCAGTCGGGCCAAGCCTGGTGGGAATGGCCCGTGAGCAACGTGCGCTCGGCCACCCTGAACTTGGTGTAATGACGAGCCAGGGCGCTCAGAACTGTACCCGAATCGCCCAAAGATCAGGAAAAAGAGGCTGAAACAATGTGCGGCGCAGATAGTCAGTGCCGGAAGAACCGCCGGTGCCTATGCGCATGCCAATGGTGCGCTCCACCATTTTCACATGGCGGTAACGCCATTCCTGGATGCCCTCATCCAGATCAATGAGACGCTCGCACACCTGGGCAATGCTCGGGTTCGTTCTGTAGATTTCGAGTAGCACGGCCTGCACCTCGGGGTTATCACCAACACTCTCCGTCACATCGCGCTTCAGCGCCGAGTCCGGCACCGCATAGCCCTTTGCTTTGATGTAGCGCAAGAAATAGTCGTAAAGCGATGGTCGACGGAGCTCGGCTTCAAGAACTCCGCGCTCGGCACTGCCCACAGGGTGATGCTCCAGAGACGCTTTGGCGCGCTTGCCCAGCATCATCTCGAGTTTGCGGAATTGCAGGGATTGAAATCCACTGGATGATTCAAGGCGGGCCCGAAAGGAGAGAAACGAGAGCGGCGACATGGTTTCCAGAACGTCAATCTGGGACACCATGGTCTTCATGATGGTGAGGATGCGCTTGAAAGTGGCTGAGATCTGCGGCACGTCGCCGTCTTTGAACTTTTTTTCGAGATGACTCACTTCATGAATCACCTGCTTAAACCACAGCTCATAGACCTGATGGATGACAATGAAGAGGGTTTCGTCGTGCTCGCCTTCGGTGAGGGGCTTTTGCAGGTTCAAGAGCTCATTGAGCTTGAGATATTCGCTGTATGTGAGGGCCATGATTTTTTGTACCTCACTCACCGTACTACCGCCAGCTCATGCAGAGACGGGAAATTCGCCACGGAAGAATGGCATGGCACTTGCTCATGCAGAGCGCAATCCCAGGAGCCGCCGTGCATTTCATCAAGCAACTGACGCTCGTTCAGTGAGGTACATCCTCTACGACAATGATAAACACAGCCATTGGGATCGGGTGTGCCACGACTAGAGAACCCTAGCATCATGGCCGTGGCACACCGCCTCAATCAACGGATGGGCTGGCCGATGCCGTATTTCGTCGGAGCTTGCGCATATGCAGATTGCGCGGACGGAAGCCACTTTTTCAAATTTTCCCGACGCCGCCCTTCTGAGGGATGGGTAGACAGCCACTCGGGGGGCGACTTGCCACCACTGGCGGCCCCCATGCGCTCCCAGAGTTGGATGGCCTCGGCGGGCTCATAACCTGCTTTAGCCATGAGGATCTGCCCGGCCTCGTCCGCCTCAGACTCTTCGTCCCTGGAGAATTTGCGATCGAAGAAAGCCACGGCAAAACCCGCGGCGGCGCCACCCAGGCCCGTCATGAGGCGGCAACTGTCGCTCTTACAAAGGAGTTGACCACCCACGATGGCAGCCCCGCCGACGATGATGCCCAGCAAATTGCCCTGAATGGCCCTGGCATAGCGTTTTTTGCCATGGCGCAGAGTCGCGTGAGCAACCTCATGGCCCATGACCGCGGCAAGGGCGCCCTCGTTTTTGAGCACCGGCATGATGCCTGTGTACACCGCCATTTTGCCGCCTGGCATGCACCAGGCATTCACCTCGGGGCTTTCGATGAGGATCGCTTCCCATTGGAATTTTTCGCCGGAATTGGCTGCGATGCGTTGAGCGACCCTGTTGACCATGGCCGTCCACTCCGCGTTGGTGGAACGCTTGGACTTGGATTTCACCTCTTCATAGGCCCGGGCGGCCTGGGCGTTGATCTCCCCTTCGTCTGGCTCGGAGGCCTTTCTCATGGTGGCGCAACCAGAGAACACCGAGCTCAATGCGATAAGAATCACTAAAAAAACTTGGCCCTTCGGTTTTTTCATGGCGAAAAGAAACTGATCATCCACCGCAGCACTTTTTGAATTTTTTTCCGCTGCCGCAGGTGCACGGATCGTTTCGCCCCACCTTGGGCTCGGCCCGTTCCGCCGGCGCGGCGGCGTGGTGGCTCTCATGGCCCTTGCCCTCTTCGTGCACATGGGATTTGCCGTCGATGAAGTACCAGCGGTCCTGCAACTTCTTGAACCGAGCAACCTCGTGGTGCTCCAGCACCTTGCCATCGGTCTTGTATTTAGCGACAAACTCCACCTTATCGTGGCCCGCGGACAAGATCTGGAGCCCCAACCACTCAGAGTTCTTTGACCATTCCCGCACACTGTTCTCGTCGTAGTCGCCCCTGGAGGAGGGGGCTAAAGTGCTCCGTAGATAAGCGGTGGCGCCATTCACATAGGCCGTGTAGCGGGACCGCATGAGGGCTTCAGCACTGGGGGCAAAACGGTCACCTGAGATATAGGGCTCGCAGCAGCTGGAATATTCAACGGCATTCCCACAGGGGCATTGTGTCATGGTCGCTCCTTCACATTCTATTTACTCCACTTTAGCTCGGTCAGTCACCGAGGAAAAACGCCCCGGATCAGATGGCATGGAATAAGCAAAGAAGGGCGTTAGCTTTTCATGATGGAAATGGAGATTTTATGGCGCTTCCTCAATCAGAATTAGAACGCGAAGAGAAAATCACGGCCCCCGTCGCGCTTCAGCAGCCCCTGCTCACGGTTCACCATGGTCGCACGCCCGCCCGCGTCGTATGCAAGTGGGTCGGCGTCTTGCTCATCGCGGTGGGGCTCTACGGGTTCATGTCCCCCATGCTGGAGGCCCAGCAGAGGGGGGCGCATAACTTCATTCACATCATCGCGGGGGTTCTGTCGTTTGCCGCCGCCCGCTTGCCAGCAGCCCGCTCGGTGCGGGCTTTCAGTGTGAGTGCCGGGGCCTTTTTCCTGGCTATTGGTGTTGTCGGGTTCGCCCTGGCGGAAAACGCCAGTGGGCTTTGGGTCCTCGTTCCTGGTGTCATCGAGTTCGGCATCCACGATCAGTGGATCCACCTTCTCAGCGGGGCGGCATGGATGGGATCTGGCCTCATCGGCCTCAAAAAGGGCGTATGAAGCCCAGCTTGTTTCTTGGTCTGTTCCTCGGGGCCATCGGCAGTGGGCTGGGGTTTTTTGACCCCACCTTTCGCCACCCCCTTTTCTTCATGTTCGTGTGGGGGCTTTTTTTGTTGTTGGCCTGGGCCAATGCACGGAGTCTTGAGCAAGCTCGGCTCCGTGAACAGCTGCTCAGCCGACTGAGTGCCTCCCTCATCGACACAGTGGAGCTACACACTCGGTTTGCCCAGGCCGCCGAGACCATTGTCAGCGGCCTCGCGGACTGGTGCACCATCTTTCTCGTGTCCGAAGATGGCCATGTGGAACGGGTGGCCTTGGCCCACCGTGATCCTGCCCATAAAGAATTCGCGGACCGATTGCGCGGCAGCTCTCCCAGCACTGCGATGTCCCAGGTCGTGCTCAAATGCATCAAAGAGCGCACGCCCACCCTCATTGAACGACTGGACATTGACGATCTTCGGCGCGCCTCTCCCCATGACAATGAGATATTACAGATGACTGAGGCCATTGGACTCCGCTCATATATGATCCTCCCCCTCGTTGCCCGGGGTCGCTCCTTCGGGGCCGTGATGCTGATCTCGTCCCGGGGCAACTATACTAAATTCGATATGAATTTTGCCCAGAGTCTCGTCGATCGTATCGCGATTTCCGCTGACAATGCCTACTTGTACGAAAATGCCCAGAGAGCCGCGCGCGCGCGGGAACACACCATGGCTATTGTTTCCCATGACCTGAGAAATCCTTTGTCCGCCATCAGCATCAGCGCGGAGCTTCTTGCCGAACTGGTTGGCAATGATGCGCGACTGCAGAGCCTCATCGGGGCCATCCAATCATCCACAAAACGCGCACTGAATTTGATGTCTGATTTGCTCACCTCCGCCAAAATCGAATCTGGTGGATTCGTCGTCGATGCGACGGCGGAAAGCGCCACGTCCCTCGTGGATGAAGCATTGGATATGCTCGCGCCCCTTGCGATGAAAAAAGGGATTAAACTGGAAAAGGACCTCATGGCCGGAATTGCGAGCGTGGCCGCTGACCGCCCTCGCATCCTTCAAGTGCTTTCAAACGTCGTGGGCAACGCCATTAAGTTCAGCCCTAATAATGGCACCATCACCGTGGAGGTCCGCGATGGCCCCGCTGACAATGTGCTGTTTGCAGTGAGAGACAACGGTCAGGGCATCCCCGTGGATGCCTTACCCCATATTTTTGATCGGTACTGGCAGCCACCTCGGACAAAGCAGCAAGGCATCGGCCTCGGGCTCTCCATCGCCAAAGGGATTATCGATGCCCACGGTGGGCGCATTTGGGTTGAGAGCAAGGAAGGCATTGGTAGCACCTTCTACTTCACTCTGCCCCATGCCCACCACGAGGTTCAAGCCCTGCAGGTGACCGGTTGACACTGAAGGCCTCAGACCATCAGGCCGCCACCGACGTCGATGGAGGGCGATGGTGATGGCGTGGGCGTAGGTTCAGGCGTGGGGCTCGCCGAAGGTGTTGGAGTGGGTTCCGGCGTAGGGCTAGCTGAAGGCGTGGGCGTAGGCTCGGGCGTGGGGCTAGCTGAAGGCGTGGGCGTAGGCTCGGGCGTAGGTGACGGCGATGGGCTTACGCAGGGGTTAGGGGCCTCATTCCGTGGAATAAAGTAGTTGTCTGGGGACACCACTTTCCAGCCCCTATTGAGCAACTCCATCCACCGTGCCGAAGCCCGGGGTGGACTTTGCGTGGAGTCAAAAAAGTATGAGTTGCCTTGGGCGCCACAAAGGGGCTCAGCGAGATCGCCTCTGCCGCAGCCATTGGCTACCTTACGCCACAGCAGCATCAGGGCAATGTGATAGCGAGGGCCTTGGTAGTAGTCCACGCGGATGGGCAGGCGATCACCGCGGTTCATGTAAACTGTTTCACTTGCGCAACCCAGCTTCGTGGGGTGCGTGCCGTCGTTATTCACGAGGGTTTCATACTCGCCACCACGCTTGATCTGCATGACGGCGCCATCGTCCGAGAGAACCGCGAATTGATAGAGACCTTCTTCGTCGTTGGCGCGCAAACGGAGCTCGGACTCGAAGTGCACGGAGAACCATTCATAGAGCGTGTCGCCATGGGGCGTTTCCAGCACCGTGCCGTTCAGAGTCATGAAGCCCTGGTCAAAGGGGCGCGTGGGCACGTTGAGCTGGCTGAAATAAAGATCATTGGGCAATGCCTCGCCATTGGCCTGGTACTCAGCGACGGTTTGGTAGCGGGGTAGGTTCGGGGCCAGGTAGAAAAGCTTGCCCTTCAAGCCGGACTGAGCGTTTTGCGCGCCATCGTTGCCGAAGGGGTCACAGACGGCATTGCCGTCGGGCGTGGCCTCCGGGGTGGGCATTGCGTCTTCGACGCTGATGTCCGTATTGCCCACCGTAACCTGCTCGGGGTTTTGGCAGGCGGAGCTGGCCATGAGGCTGAGGCTGAAGGATGCCATCCCTAGTTTTCTGATGCTTTTGGTGATCTTGGAGGCCATGGTACATCCCGCCTTAATTGTTAATTATGTTTAACAATATAAAGGTATCATAACATGATCATATTAATCAGGTATAAATAATTTATCCTTTATTGTTAGGGGCTTAGACCGTAAAACCCTGACCTTGCAGAGGGCCCTAGACGGGCTCCGTGGTTGCGGCGCCCCACTGATGATAGCAAGATCCGGGTGGCGCGACGCTCAGCCGCGCATCACACTGGGCGCCATGACAGACTATCAACGCATTGAAAAAGCAATTCACTACATCGAGCAGCACTTTCGCGAGCAACCCAGCCTCGGGGCGATGGCGCGGTCCGTACACCTGAGCCCTTTTCACTTTCAGCGGCTATTCACCCGATGGGCAGGCATTAGCCCCAAACGGTTCCAGCAGTATTTGACGGCAACCTACGCCAAGGAGCGCCTGCGGGCATCGCGATCGGTTTTGGACACGGCCTGGGATGCGGGGCTGTCGGGGCCCAGTCGGCTCCATGATTTGATGGTGCGCGTGGAGGCGATGAGCCCCGGTGAATTCAAAATCCAGGGTCAGGGCATGATCATTGAATACGGCATTCACCCCTCCCCCTTCGGGGATTGCCTTGTGGCATTGAGCAGCCGCGGGCTCTGCGGACTATCGTTTTTTACAGGAAAAAGCGCCGCCTCCACCGTGGCTGAGCTCCAAGCCCAGTGGCCCCGGGCCCGACTGAAGCGTGCGCATCACCCTACCCTTGCCGCAGCGGAGAAGATCTTCCGCGCTGGTAAGGGTGATTTGAAGGTTTTACTGAGGGGGACAGAGTTTCAGATCAAGGTATGGGAGGCCTTGCTCACCATTCCACCGGGTCACCTCATCTCTTACAGTGGTCTGGCCGAGCACGTCGGCGTGCCTGGGGCCGCACGGGCCGTGGGTTCAGCCGTGGCCGCCAATATCATTGCGTACCTGGTGCCCTGCCACAGGGTGATTCGGTCGAGCGGCGTCGTGGGCGAGTATCGATGGGGCGCCGTGAGGAAGAAGGCGTTGATCGCACGGGAAGCGGCGCTAGCCCTTCCTCTAAAGTTTTAACAAGCTATGCCGATTATGCATGCAGGTGGTTCTCCATGCATTCGTTCCTGCACGATCTCTCTAACCTTCTGGCGATCATTCAGGGAAAGGTCCATCAGGCGAATAAGTTGGTGGCGACACTAGAGGATAAAGAGAAGACCGAAGCCGTGGAGATGAGACTGGGTTCAGCCCTAAAGGCAATTGAACGCATGGAGGCTCTTCTGAGAACGGAAAAAAATGCCCAGGAGAAGAAAGCGGGGGCGGCGTGATTTCTCTCGAAGGCAAAGTCATTTTAGTCGTGGACGACGAAGAAGGTTACAGGGAAGTTCTTGCCGATGAGTTTGCGCTGGTCGGCGCCACTGTCTTGGCGGCTGAGAACGGAACCAGTGCCCTTGAGCTCTTTCTAAAGAATAAAATAGACGCCGTTGTTTCTGATGTGAGGATGCCAAACGGGAATGGAGTCGATTTTTTAGACCAAGTCAAAGCAATCAACTCCAGAACCCCCGTAGTGATGCTGATCACGGGATACTCTGATCTGTCCCTCGAAGATGCATATGATAAAGGCGCTGAGGGGATCTTCTCTAAACCCTGCAATCTCGACGCTCTTGTTGAATCGGTACACCGCGCGCTTCACACGGAAAAAGAGCGCTGGGTGAGGGACCTTGTCAGCCTACCCACGGATTTCAATGTGGAGATCAAAGCCGAATCCATGGGTGCCGCCATCAGGACGCGGGTTCTGAACATTGGCCGTGGCGGCATGTTT
>CAYHWW010000084.1:0-14306 GCA_964360145.1 uncultured Oligoflexia bacterium
GGTTGCTGCAATAGTTGTATTGGTGTCCTATGAAGATCACTGGGAACCGCCGTCTTGGCGTTAATATCGATCACGTCGCCACCCTCCGCCGCTTAAGGGATACTCCGTACCCCAATCTCCTCCAGGCCGCCCGCGAGGTTGTGGCGGGCGGTGCTGAGCAGATCACGTTGCATCTACGCGAAGATCGTCGCCACATTGTGGACGCCGACGTCTGGGCCGTGCGCAGACAGATCCCCGTGGACTTGAATCTCGAGATGGCAGCCACCGATGAAATGCTGAAAATCGCTCTGGAGTTGAAGCCTTTCAGTATCTGCGTGGTGCCTGAGAAGCGCGAAGAGCGCACGACGGAGGGGGGGCTTGACCTCTCGAACCACCAGCGCAAGGAGACCTTAAAGCGCATTGCTCATGCCGCCCGTGATAAGGGTATCCTCGTCTCTTTCTTTATCGAGCCCGATGCTAGGGATGTCGCGGTCTCCCAGGAGTTGGGTGCCCAGGCCGTGGAACTCCATACGGGCTCTCTCTGCATCGCCCATCAAGCGCCGCAGGGATCCCCACAACGTGAGCGCTTGAATCACGAGTGGAGGCGGGTCCGAGAGGCTGTTGCCTCCGGCGTCGAAAGTGGTGTCCTCGTCCACGCGGGCCACGGCATCGACTACGATATCGCCGCTGAGCTGGGGGCCATGTCCGATATCCGGGAATTTAACATCGGACATGCCATTGTCTGCGAGGCTGTGTTCACGGGGATTCGCCAAGCCACCGCTCGTATGAAGGAAAAACTGGGGTTGTGATCTACGGCGTCGGTATTGACCTCCAGGACATCCCTCGCATGGCGCTGGCCCTATCCCGGCAGGGGACAAAGCTCATTGCACGGATCGCCCATCCCATGGATCGCAAGGGGGCACCACAGACGGCCGCCGCTGCCCGTAAAGCGCAATACTGGGCCTCCCGCTGGGCCGCCAAGGAGGCCTGCGCCAAGGCCCTGGGCACTGGCATCGGCGCCACGGTGAGCCTCACGGATGTCGGTGTGGCTAAAGACAAGGCAGGGAGACCCACGCTGGTTTTCAGCACGAAGCTCAAGGGATATATGAAGCGCTGCGGCATTATGGGCTGCCATCTTAGCATCAGCCATACCTCGTCAAATGCCGCCGCCGTTGTTATCTTAGTCCGCAAATGAAGATCGTACACAGTCAGGAAATGCGCCGCACCGATGAAGCTGCCGTCAATGAGGTGGGCATGCCCAACCTCCTCCTCATGGAGACCGCCGGCATTGCCGCTGCCCAGGTGGTTTCGCGCTACGCACGAGAGCTGGAACATGAAGGAGAGATCCTTCTCTTCTGTGGCAAGGGCAAAAATGGTGGCGATGGCCTCGTCACCGCGCGCCACCTCCTCACCCAAGGCTACCGTCTCCGTATTTTCCTACTGGGCGAAAAGGCCCAGTTCCAAAGCGAATCCCGCACCAATCTTGAGATCCTTGAGAAGTTAAAAGCCCGTATCACCACCGTGGATTCCATCGCCACCGTGGAGGAATATTTCAAAAGCGCGGCGGCTCCGTACTTGGTGGTGGATGCGATTTTGGGCACGGGCCTGGACCGCGACGTTGAGGGCCTCTATTACGAAGTGATCCAGGTCATCAATGATAAGGCCACTGACGTCATCGCGCTCGATATCCCCTCAGGCGTCATGGGGGACACCGGTGCCATCGCTGGCGTGAGCATACAGGCTACGGCCACGGTATCCTTCGGCTATCCCAAGGTGGGCCACTTCCTGCCCCCCGGCGCCGCTCGTCGAGGCAAGTTCTTCAACGTGGACCTGGGCTATCCTCGGGCCTGGGGAAGATCTGGTGACAAGTTTCTCCTGACCCCAGGCTCAGTGGCCCCTCTAGTGCAAGGGCGCGACCCCTTCGGCCACAAAAATAGTTTCGGGCACTGTCTCCTTATCGGCGGTAGCCCAGGGCGTCTCGGTGCCATCGTGATGTCGGCGTCGAGCTGTCTCAAAATGGGCACTGGTCTCGTTACAGTGGCCAGCTGGGAAGACTCATTTCCCGCACTCGAGATGAAGTTGCAACCCGAGGTCATGACCTATCGAGTGCCGCGGGATCCCGCGCTCTTCAGAGAGATCGTGGACACGGGGTTCCTGGGGGGATTCACTAGTGTGGTGGTGGGGCCGGGCTTGGGCACCACAGCCGCTGGCGCTGAGTTGATGAAGGCGCTCCTCACTCATTATCGCGGGCCTCTTGTCATCGATGCGGATGGCTTGAATTTGATTTCCGAGCATAAGCTTCACGATCGTCTTTCCCGCCGCGAAGGACCCTGCGTGCTCACGCCCCATCCTGGTGAAATGGCCCGCCTCCTGGGTGGAGATAAAGACAAGGTCGTCCGCGATCCCTTGGGGGCGGTGAGGGAGGCATGTGAGCTCACTGCTGCCACTGTCGTACTCAAAGGTGCCACTACGTTGGTGCATTCCGCGGAGGGCATCACTTATTTCAACCATCATCCCAACGACGGAATGGCCAAGGCAGGCAGCGGTGACGTGCTTGCGGGTATGATCGGTGGTCTCATGGGCCAGATCCGGAACAACGGCGCACTGGCCCCCGCACGCCTTGGCGTCTATGCTCACAGTGTCGCAGGCAGACTGGCGGCGGAGGATTGCGGTGAGCGCTCCATGACTGCCGTGGACATCGTGGCCCATATCAATGGCGCCATGAAAGAGTTGTCTCAATACAAAACAAGCCGGATCAATGATGCCTGCGTGGAGCTCTTCTGAGGCAGAGACCCGGTCCCTAGGGGGCCGGATCGCGGAGGCATTGCACCGCAGTGGGCGCAGGCCCGTCCTCGTGAGTCTGAAGGGGGACTTGGGGGCTGGTAAATCCGCCCTTGCCCGTGGCATCCTCTCGCGCTGGCTCGCCCTTACTGATGGGGTGAAGGATCCTCCAGTGATGCCGAGCCCTACATATACCATTGCTCTGGTGTATGGTGCCCATGCGCCGGCGGCTCACCTCGATCTCTATCGTTTGAAGAGTCTCGAGGAGTTGGAGCAAGCTGGTGGCATTCATTATTTCCATGAGCAGAGTCTCTGCCTTGTGGAGTGGCTCGATCAGATTCCCGGCGCCCGGGAGTTGGTGCCGGAGGATGCGCTTGAGATAGAGGTCCGAGGTGTGGGCGAGGAGAGGCGTGAAATCCGCGGCCGCTTCATCACAAACCCCGTAGCCGTACTGGAAGAAACATTAAAACACGAAGTCGGTGAATTGTTTCTTTAGTTCTTTAAGCTCTTTTTCCGAGATTTCTACATTGCCGGAAGAGCCGCAGATCCAGAGTCCTGTGATGGACTTCTTGTAGAGCACGGGGAAGGCGCCAACGAATTGAGTGGATTGAAAGCCGATTTGACTAAGGCCTTGCTGGTCTTCGGCGCGGAGGCCTTCGATGGGGCCAGTGTAGCATTCATTGCCTGTCAGAACACCGAAGAGGGAGGGCAGCAGCTCTTCAGAGAGAAGTTGGTCTTTGATCTGGGTTACGAGCTGGATATTGCCATAGCCCAACATTCCCACGAGGGCAGCGGCATCTGGGCTCACTTCGAAATAGGCAATCTCCGAGTAACGCATTGCGAAGTAATCCAGAGTGGAAAGCTTCTTCATGTTGGAGCACTTTTTGTGACTCTTAAGAGCCTTTTGCCACTGTTTCAGCTCTTTGGGCTCTATCTGTAAAATGCCTGTGAACAGGGGGGGCTCGCCGGGCGCGCGACTCAACTGTTCTTGTTGAGTGTCTTGCTCGGTCGAGGGTTCTGACGCCATGCATTCATAGGCAGGAAATTCCTCCTCCTCAGCGATGGGCTGGGGAACGGCTTGGGGGCGGCGGCGACCGACGCGTATGGCCGGTGCTACCGATGACTCGTCCACAATAGCCTCGGCAGACTCGCCCTCTTGCTGGGAATCTATAGCGATTTCAATGACTTCAATCGCATCATTCTTTTTGGCAGCATTGTCGCTGGCCATAGGGACGATTCTCCTCAGCACCCCTATCGGCAAAAACGGTGGAGAACTTGTGTTCAAAAATGCGTGCAAGCCTGTCAAATGCTTAGTTGACGCGACTGATATGGTATGGTACCCATTGATCATCGCTTCGCTCACGAAAGTGTGCGGGGGAAAATTACAGAATCACGATCGGCCCCGTAGGAGGATTTGCAATGAGGCTTACATCAAAAGGAAGATACGCAACCCGCGCCATTCTGGACCTGACTTTCAGCTCCAACGGTCGTCCGGTTCGTCTGCAAGAAATTTCTGAACGCCAGAAGATCTCACTCCACTACTTGGAGCAGCTCTTCCGCCGCCTACGCAAAGGCGGAGTGGTGAAGTCGGTGCGCGGCCCCGGTGGCGGCTATGTGCTTGCTCGTTCCATGGACGAGATCATGGTCAAAGACGTGTTGGTGAGTGTTGGCGAGAATATCAACCCCGCCAAAGACATCATCGGTTCTGACGACATCAAGGGTGACACACTCGAATTCATTCTCACGAAGACCTACTTCGAGGAGTTGGGTGCTCTGATGCACGAATACCTGGTAACCACCAGCGTCGGTGACCTCGTGCGTAAGGCTCGGGGCCAGCAGGGATTGCCCAAGGCTGCTGGCGCTGAAGACGTCGCCCGTCCCGCTGCGACCCGCACGCCGGACGTCAAGCTTGGCCGCAATCTATCTTGATCATAACGCCTCGGCACCGCTGCCCGAGTGTGTGGCCACGGAGATCCCCGCCCTTCTTAGGGAGGTTTACGGGAACCCGTCTAGCCTTCACGCACCCGGTCGGCGGGCCAGGCGTCTGATCAACGACGCCCAAGATGAATTAGCCGCCTATCTCAACTGTTCCCATCAGCAGATCTTTTGGACCTCCTGCGGATCCGAGGGCAATAGCTGGGCTATGGCTTCAGCTGTGGCTCGTGCTCGGGCGGAACATCCAGAGCGAGCGCCTCGTGTCCTTATTTCCGCCATGGAGCATGATTCCGTCATCTCCTCTGCCGAGGATATGAAAGAGCATGGTGTGATCGTTGATATTATACCGGTCACCTGCGCTGGCCTTGTGGATACCGTGGCACTGGCCCAGCTACTGGAGCAACCCGCTGATCTGGTGGTAGTCATGCATGCCAATAACGAGACCGGTGTCATCCAACCCGTGGCCGAGATTTCCTCACTTTGTCAGGCTCGCGGCGTATTATACCTCTGCGACGCCGTACAGACCTTCGGCAAAATTCCGTTGGATCTATCTACGTTGGGTGCGGCCTACATCACATTCTCCGGCCACAAAATCGGTGCCCCCAAGGGTGTGGGTTTCCTTGTCGTCACGGCAAAGGGCCGTGTTTTGTACCCCTTGATCCACGGTAAGCAACAAAAAGGATTGAGGGGCGGCACCGAGAACACGATTGGTGCCGCCATTGTGGGTCGTGTGGTTCATGCCCTCCGCAAGGACGACGTGGTCTGGGGCGCCGCCTTGGGAGGCATGCACCGGCGTTTTGAAGCCGCGCTGAAAGAACGCATTCCGGGTCTCATTATCCATGGGGAAGGGGTTCCTCGGCTTCCCAATACTAGCTTTATTGGCTTTGAAGGGGTGGAGGGCGATGGCGTGCTCTTGAACCTGGATTTACAGGGCGTCGCCGCCTCCAGCGGGTCGGCTTGCTCTTCAGGCAGCATCAATCCCAGTTCCACGTTGTTAGCCATGGGCTGCGATGCTAAAATGGCCAGGTCTTCAGTGCGCTTCAGTAGCGGTTTCACAACCAGCTGGGAAGATTTTGAGAAAGTCATCGACGTGCTTCCCCCCATCGTGGAGCGTATCCGAAGGACTGGCGCGAACAGGCAAGACAAGGTCCGCAGGCCAGCAACCCTCGAGGTGTCGTCATGAAAAAACGTGTTCTTGTAGCCATGAGTGGCGGGGTGGATAGCTCGGTGACCGCAGCTCTCTTGAAAACCCAGGGCTACGACGTCATCGGCATGCATATGTCTCTTTGGGACCATGCGGAGCAGAATCTCAATGCGGGATCTGGCAAGTGCTGCTCGCTTACGGATAGCAACGACGCTCGCCGTGTGTGCGAAAAGCTTGAAATGCCGTTCTACGTCATCAACGCTCAAGAGCGCTTCCAGAACGATGTGGTGGACTACTTCGTCCATGAGTACCTGCAGGCCCGCACGCCAAATCCCTGCGTGATGTGCAATAACCACCTCAAGTTTGATTTCCTCATCCAAAAAGCTGATGAACTCGACTGCGATTTCGTCGCTACAGGCCACTACGCCAAGATCTATCGTGACCCTGAAGACGGTCAGTCCTATCTTTACAAGGCCTCCGACGACAGTAAGGACCAGAGCTACTTTCTCTTCGGCCTCACCCACGAGGCATTGAATCGCACCATGATGCCATTAGGCGACCTGCAGAAACAGGCCGTGCGCAAGCTCGCTGAAACCTTCGAATTGCCCAACGCCTCCAAGCATGACAGCCAGGACATCTGCTTCATTGGTGACGGCGGGTATAAAGGCTTTGTTGAGCAGCGCGCCACTGAGCGCTTCAAGTACCAAGGCCCCATCGTGGACCCCAGCGGCCGCATCGTAGGCCGCCATGAGGGGCTGTACCGTTACACCATCGGCCAGCGCAAAGGCCTCAACTTCCTTGTGAACGAGCAGGAACTGCAGAGCTACTACGTCATTGGCTTCGACATCAAGGCCAACACTCTTATTGCCGGCCCCGAAGAGCACCTCTTCAAAAAAGGGCTCATCGCGACGAACTGTAATTGGATCGGTAGCATCGATTTCTCCAAGGATGTGAAAGCCATGGCGAAGATCCGCTCTGGCTCACAGGAATCGCCTTGCAGCATTACCCTTGTCAATGACAACGCCTGCATCGTGAGCTTCGAACAGCCCCAGCGGGCCATCACCGCCGGTCAGGCCATCGTGTTCTATGTGGGGGAACAAGTCGTGGGTGGCGGCTGGATCGAACGTCTCACGGATCCCGTGATCAATAAGGGTCGCCAGCCTGGCGCATCCAGTAGTGCAGCAAGCCAGAATGCTGCAAAAGCACAACAGCAAGCTTAACTTGTGGAGACGGGTCGCTTCACTTACGAAATCCGCACCATGGGGTGCAAGGCCAATGTGTATGACTCCCTCGTGCTGGAGCGAGAACTCGAGGAGCTCGGTGGGAGGCGCGCGGTGGAGGGTACCACTGCCGATTTGTTTCTCCTGAATAGTTGCACGGTGACCGCCTCCGCGGACCGCGAGGCGTTGAATACCATGAAGCGCGTCAAAGAACGTGCCCCCCAGTCAGTGACCGTCATGACGGGGTGCCTCGCACAGGTGGCCCCAGACCGTGTGAGAGAACAGGGCAGTGATCTTGTCGTCACCAACTTCGAGAAGCCGCGATTGAAAGCCATGGTCGCTGAGCGTCTGGGACTAGCCCCCATGGCGCTGGACCGCGGTGCTGGCCTCACGGTGGATGGTGCGGATCTAGAAGTGTTCTGGGGCCAATTACCTTCTTCAAGCATGGGGCACACCCGGGCCTTTCTCAAGATCCAGGAGGGTTGTAACGACTATTGCACCTACTGCATCATTCCCTACGCTCGGGGGAAAAGCCGATCAGTAGCGCTTGGGGATGTGCTCTCCGAAGTGAAGCGCCTCGTCACCACCGGCGTGCGTGAGGTTGTGCTCACTGGCACAAATATCGCCGACTACGGCCTTGATCGAGGTTTGAGCTTCGATGACTTGGTGGAAGCAATACTTCAGCGCACGGCCATTGAGCGCTTGCGGCTCTCATCCCTTGACCCCACGGAGATCAGTGACCGTTTACTTGCCGTCATGGCCCAGGATGGCGGTCGCCTCATGCCTCATCTGCATGTGTCGCTGCAAAGCCCCGTGAGCCGCGTGCTGCGCGCCATGAAGCGGCAGTATTCCCAGGGTGAGATCATTTCCTGTCTCGAAAAAATCCACGGAACGTCTGCGAACATCTTCGTGGGGATGGACATCATCGCGGGTTTTCCTTCAGAAACTGAAGAAGAGCATCGCGAGGGTCTTGCTCTCCTTGAGCGGCTTCCTTGGGCTCGACTCCACGTCTTTCCGTACTCAGAGCGTCAGGGCACGCCAGCTATTCGCATCAAGGGCTCCGTGCCCCAGGCCGTACGCAAGAAACGAGCGCAGGAACTCATGGCTCTTTCGATCCGGCGCCATGAGCGCTTTGTCAGCGCATACATCGGGCAGATTGTGGATGGAGCGCTACTCGAGTCTCCCCATGAATCCATGGATGGGGTTTTTGTCCCTGGCCACTTACCCAACTATGTGCGGGTCCTTGTGCGTGCGGATAGTGGCGAGCACGCACGGTCCCTCACAAATACGGTGCGGAAGCTGCGTATCCACGCTGCCGTGCCAAAGCCAGCGCAGGACTGGACCCTCGAGGCCCAGCTCTGTTGATTAGCGCGTTGGCGCTATAAATATAATAAATTCATGTTGATGGGCGGCGATAACGCAATGCGCAACGCGGTTGACGCAAAATAATGCGCCCCCCTGTTGACGTCCAGGGTGTTCGCGGGAGAAAACTGCCCCGGGGTTAGGGTTATAAATTAGGGGGTACTACCGTGAAATCACGCAAGACATTGGCGCGTCTTTTTGGCGCAGCCGTTGTGGCCAGCTCGCTTCTCGTCATCACTGCATGTGATCCGGTGCCGCGCCGCACGCTCACCGCTGAAGAGAAAATCGCTGACATGGAGTGGGCGTATTCCGTGTTCGGCGCTAATTATGCGCCGTTGGAATACAAAGCGCAGCGTTATGGCTTTGATTGGGACGCCTTGAAGACTCGCTATCGTGAAGAGGCGCGGGTGACCCAGAGCAATGACGAGTTCTACGCCGTGCTTCATAAGTTTGTGTCTGAGTTCAAGGATGCGCACACGTCCAGTTCGTTGACAAACTCTGATTTGCCTGGCCGTGCCCGGGTGGCTTACCTGGGTTTCTCCGGCGAGCGCAAAGGCGATGCCCTGCTGGTGAAGGAGCTGTTGCCCACCATCGATGAGGATTCGAGCTACCCCATTCATGTGGGTGACGAGATCATTAAAATCGATGGGGTTGCGCTCACCGACATTGTGAGAGGCGAAATGGTGAAGAGTCGTGACTTAGGTCAGGACGAATCCAATCTGAGCTTCCACTTCAATAAAATATTCACACGCATCTCGACAGCGAGGGCTTTGCCTGCCCGCGACGTAGCTGTATTGACCGTGAAGGACGATGATCAGGAACGCGAAGTCCAGCTCCCTTGGGTGACCAAGGACTTGGTCCAGTTCCGCACGGAGCAGGCTGAAGCGAGGGCCGCCGCCGAGGCCCCTGCTGCCCCCGCGTCGCCCAGCGTGGGGTCGCTCGTTGAGCGTCCCCAGTTCCTGGCCCTTCTGGGATTTGATGGTCACATCATTGACCCCGTGGCTGCCCTGGCATCAGTGACTCGCGGAAGCAGGAGCTTCAGCATGCTCAATACGTTCCGTTTCATAGATGATGTCGCGGCATGGACTACGAATTTGCACGCTCCCGTGGCAGGGGTTGAGACCATGCGTCGCGTGCGGAACGTGCCTGAGAGAGCTCAGTTCATCGAGGCTGCGCGCACGTATCCCACCTATGTTACTAGAGAACCGGTGCTGAATGCTGCTGGCCAGCGCACGGGCTCACGGCTCGTCGCCACGATGCTCCTTGATACCTTCTCTCCGGCAGCAACGGAGGAGACCGTTTCGACGGAGTTTAAAAACACGCTGAATGCGATGAAGGAGCTTGGGGTCAACGACCTCGTCATTGACCTCATTAATAACGGTGGTGGCTCCGTCTCTTTGGGGATGCACTTGGCGCAAGCCCTGTCCAATACCCTCATCGAGATGCCTCAGATCCAGTTCCGGCTCAATGACGACTGGTTGGATGACATTCAGCAGGCCTCATTGGAGGGCGACTCAGATGCGGAGCGCGAGTTGGCTCGTCGTTTATTTGAGACTATGCAAGCCGATGCGGCGTCGGGCCGCCGTCTCAGTCGTCCTGTAAGCACTCAGCTGCTGGTGCCCTTCGAGATTCAGGCTAACCGAGATCTTGAACAGCGTCTCAATATCGTGCTTATGGTCAATGAGATGTGTGCATCCATGTGTGACATCTTTACGGCCGTTCTCAAGGACAATGGCATGGCCCGCGTGGTGGGAGCGCGCACCATGGGCGCTGGTGGCAATGTCGTGGGCAAAAATTCATCTGCCCCCAACTCCGGTCTGGAACTGCGCCAGACTGAGTCTTTGATACTCCGTCGAGATGGATCCTATATTGAGAATAATGGCGTGGAACCAGATGTGGTCTTCGCCGTTAATGAAAGCGCCGATGAGAAGTATGATGGAGTCCGCGCCAAAGCACTGGAGTCGCTTTTGAGGGAGCGCCCCGCAACGGTGCCTGCGACACCCACCACTGGCGGGGGCATCACCGTGGCGACGCATCCATAAGGGCGGGTTTCACCTCATGCGCGAATCGGAGACATTGAAAATGGGAAGAGTTCTTCTCATCACGGTCTTGGTGGTATTCGGGGGCGCACAGGCAGCTCAGGCTGATGTGCGCTCTCTCACCATACTGCATACTAACGATCTACACAGTCACTACAATGTGGATTCCACCACGGGCTATGGACTGGGCGGTATTGCCCGGATGAAAACCCTGGTGGACCGGCTGCGTGGGAGCCAGCCTGCCACTGTGCTCTTTGATGGAGGTGATTGGTCTGAAGGACACGCCTACTACAATCTAGAGGGGGGCCGTACAGCTCTGGAAATGATGAATCGTCTCGGATTTGATGCCACGGTGGTGGGAAACCATGATTGGCTCAACGGCCCGGGACAGCTCCTTACGCTATTAAGAGCCCATCGGCCCATGGCCAAACTTCTTGCGGCCAATGTGGAAACCTCCGGTGTACCGGGTTTCCAGGATGAAATTCCTCCCTACGCGGTGCTGGAACGTGGAGGCATCCGCATCGGCGTCATCGGCATCGTGACCTATGAGTTCATCTACGACCACTTCCCGCTCCCCGTGCGCATTACATTCCCATTCCCCGTGGTGCGGCGTTTGGCCGAAGAGCTCAAAACCGCAAAAAACTGCGACGTCGTGGTGGTCATCTCCCATAACAGTCTTGTCACAAACCGTCTCATTGCCGCCTTGCCCAGGGTGGATGTCGTGATCCACGCCCACGATCATGAAAAACTCGCTGTACCGTTGCAAATCACACGGGAGGCTAAGACTGCTTATATTGTTGAGGCTGGAAAGTGGGGACACTACCTCGGGCAGCTCGATCTCGATGTGGATCGCACCACCAATACGGTTCGCCTCAGAAATTATACGCTTCATCCCATCAACGACACGTTGCCGGAAGATCATTCCATAGCCACTCTTGTGCGAGGCTACGACCAGGAACTGGAGGAGCTGTACAAAGGGCTAGGGGAGGCCGGGCTCTTCCGCGATCGAGTGGCCCAAGTCACTACCAATATTGACGAGCGCGGCGGAAAAGAGAGCCTCATGGGCAACCTCGTCACTGATGCCTACAGGGCGGCCACGGGTGCCGACATCGCCTTTGAGCACACACGCCTGACTTCCGGTACTTTCTCCGTGGGATGGGTACGCCCCATCGACATTCTCAATGCAGTCATTCAGGTCTTTAATCCTGAAACTCTGCGTACCTGGACGTTGCGGCGACTCCGCGCCACCGGAGCGAGTCTGCGGCGCACCTTGCAGGTGCTCTATGTCATTCAAGACAGCATTCCTGGTGGGCTTCCCAGCGTCTCTGGTCTGAAAGTCGTATTCGAAGCGCCGGTGAAACCCGATGACTCCGGGGGCGTGATCACCCCTGTTGAGCCGGGCAACGGCGTGCGATCCATTGAGGTGGGCGGTGTCCCACTGGACGACCGGCGCGCTTACACCATTGTTTTTCCTCTGGGCATACTCCAAGCCTTGGAGTTTATTGAGCAGCGCTTCGGATACCGCATGGATCGCTTGGGCCTGGAAGATACAGGCATTGAGAGCTGGAAAGCCGTGCGTGATTACATGGGGCGCCTGGGCACCGTGGGTGTGGAGCAAATACCCATGGGGGACCGGTTTCTCGTCTTGAAGCCTGATCTCGCTCTTTATGCCCATGACGTGGTGTGTGGCAGCCGCTCTGATTCAGGGCCAGAGCGCGTCGGCGGCCGTTGGCCTGCCCAAGTGGCTTGCGCTGTGACGGTGCGTAACATGGGGGCTGCGGCCTCTCAGGCAAGTGCCGTCGTCATGGGGGTTGATGCTACTCCCGGTACTCCCGTGGATGACCCCAATGTGGAGTGGCAGAGCCCTGGAAGCTTACCAGCCCTCAGGGCGGAGTCCTCCATGCATCTGAATCTGCGGCTGACGGTGCCGGATGCCCTGCAGGGTGCGCCCTATTTGGTGGTGTATGCGAAGGTAACTCCCCCCACCGGCGCTGACGATTACGATGGAAACAACCAGGCACGATTGGTATTCCTCGCGCCACCGCCATGAACCTACTTGGATATCAGTTCCGGAATATCGCACTACTGACTCAATCGCTCACCCACCGCTCCTACGCGGCGGATCGTCGGGGCTCCACACCCGCTGATCCCACACTCCAACAGGACAATGAGCGCCTGGAGCTTCTCGGTGACACCGTTCTTGAACTCATTGTCACCGAGATGCTGTTGAAAGCTCTGCCCCACGCCTTGGAAGGTCAGATATCTAAAAGCAGGGCCGCTCTCGTCAATGAACGTATCCTAGCTCACCTGGCACGAAGCCTCGGTCTCGGCGCCGACCTGCTCCTCGGCCGTGGCGAAGAGAACAGCGGTGGTCGTGACAAGGATAGCATTCTCGCCAGCGGTCTCGAAGCGGTGGCAGCGGCGGTTTATCTGGATGGTGGATTCGATGCGGCCCAGAGGTGGGGGGGGGCGCTCTTCGCTCCAGCAGTGAAAGAAGCGGTGGCAGGGGATATCATTGTTGATTACAAGACGAAACTCCAAGAGCTTCTGCAGGCGAAGCTCAAGATTGCGCCGAAATATATCACAGTGTCTTCTTCAGGGCCCGACCACGATAAGACCTTCCTCATTGAAATCAATGTAGCAGGGAAGGTGCTCGCTCAAGGGTCAGGCAAGAGCAAAAAAGAGGCCGAGCAAGACGCGGCCCGTGCGGTGCTCGCCCAGTACGGGGTTGACTAGTTCATTGATTTGACGCCTAGATGCTTTTGTAGAGGCGAGCGACAGTGATTATCTCAATCTTTATTCCCCACGGTGGTTGCCCCGAACGTTGCAGTTTCTGCAATCAGGCTGTGAGTGGCGGGACTCCGGTGTCGGTGAACCGAGTGGCGGAGACCATCACCAAGCATCTCTCCACGGCGCGTCCTGGTGAAACCGTAGATGTGGCATTCTATGGGGGCACCTTCACTGCGCTCTCACGTGAGGTGCAGACGCGATACCTTGATGCGGCGGCGGAATTCTTTGACCGCGGCGTGAGCGGCGTGCGGATGGCCACTCGCCCCGATGCCTTGGATGAGGATTGGCTCAAGGTACTCAAAGAGCGGTATCGCCTGAAAGCAGTGGAGCTCGGAGTGCAGAGCTTCAATCACCGTGTGTTGCGCGCTCTGGGGCGCAGCCATATCAACGAGCAGTTGGAGCGCGGCTGCGCACTTCTGGAGAGGCTCTCCATCCCTTACGGCTTTCACCTCTTGGTCGGTTGTCCGGGGGAGGGGAGTTGGGAGGAAGAGCGTTCTCTCACTGCATGCGCGCTCAAGCGCTTGATGCCCCATTTCATCCGGGTCCATCCGCTCTTGGTATTGAAGGGCACCGCTCTTGAATTGCAGTGGATTTGCGGCGCCTTCCAGCCGCTCTCCGTGGAAGAGGCCGTGGAGCGTTGCGCTGATCTCGCGGAAGATTGTGAAAAGCTCTCGATTCCCGTGGTGCGCTGGGGCCTGCAGCCCAATGAGTTCATGGAGGCGGGCGGCCAACTCGCCGGTCCCTACCATCCAGCCTTCGGTGAGCTTGTCATGAGCTCCCGCTGGCGGCGTCGGCTGCAGGTGCTTTTATCCACATTACCCACTGCGGCCCCCCTCAGGGTTTCCGCTCCTCGTCGCGAATGGGGATGGGTCCGTGGCCATAAATCAAGTAATATCAGCTGGTTGGGGTCTGTGGCACCGGGCCGTTCCCTCGAGATCGTTGAACTAGCCCTGGTCTGAAATCCCCCCGGGAGTTCCATCTCGGAATATGGTAGTGAACGGTTCTTATTTATGGCCACACCACGCTCCGGATTTCTTACGCTCATCGGTTTGCCTA
>CAYHWW010000085.1:0-14205 GCA_964360145.1 uncultured Oligoflexia bacterium
TTGCTCGCCACGGAGTGAAATACATTATCGGCCTGCAGTGGTTCTACACACTGCCCCTTGTGGCCGCGGCAGCCGCGGGCTGGGCCTTGGCGAAACGCCGACCATTGCCCATTCTGATGCCCTACCTCGCCATGGCCTGCATCGCTGGCGCACTCCTTTGGCAGATGGCGATGAAACAACACAGCATGATCCATGGGTTCACCATTCGTCACGCCGACGTCTTCGTCGTCCTCGGCCTTGGCTTCTTCACGGAATGGGCTCTCAAAGCCAAAAAACCCGCGCTACGGGCAATGCCCCCCATCCTTGCCCTTGCACTGCTGACCCACACAACACTGTCCCTAGCGGGGGTAGAAGGTGTTGCATTCAAGCACTGGGCCGTGCGGGTGCTCGTGAAGGACGAGCACCGGGCTGCCTGGGCTTGTTTGCAGGAATACCGCTTGAGGTACAGCTCGGAACTTGAAGGCGGTAAGCAGGTCATCCGTCAGTATTTGCCGGGAGAAGCTGGAGTGAAGAACTGCCAGCGCGCTCCCACGGCTGTCCCTTCCACCGCCGCCAACAACCTCGCCGCCCTGGTCCTTTTTCTTCGTTGAAAGAAGAACGCTTCATGAGAAAATCCCTGGATTTCACGACAACTTTTGAATTCAAGGACACAGCCTATCAGGTACGTACCGCGGCCACCGGCGACATGGAAACCCTGCGGCGCTGGAAGAACGCCAACACGGCCTACTTCCATCACAAAGAGCAAATTACCCACGAGCAGCAGCAGGCCTGGTTCGCCTCTCTCCAGAAAAAATCCGATGAACAAATGTTCGTCTGTGAAGGTCCCCTGGGGTTGGTGGCCTGCGTGGGGTTCCGCGGCACGGCGCGCCTCGAACTCTTCAACTTGATCTGTGGCGACGACTCTCTCTACGGCACGGGATTCAACTCGGCATTCTTCAGTGCAGTGCGTGAAAAGCTCGCTGCCCGGGGCGCCACGACCATCTTCCTTGAAGTCCTCAAAACCAATACCCGGGCTGTGGCCTGGTACCTCAAACAAGGCTTTCAGCGCGTAGGAGAAAAAGGCGATGCGGAGCTCCTGGAACTGGCTCTAAAGGCTTAAGAACTCAGGTGCATTCCCCTGGGGGCTGGGCTACGCTCGCGCCATGATTTCCCTGTTTGGGTCCAACGTCGGAAAAGAGGAACTCGCTGCCATCGAAGAGTGTTTCGAGCGCCAGTGGCTGGGCATTGGCCCCCGCACCGCGGAGTTCGAGAAGGCCGTTGCCGACAAGATCGGCTCGGGCTTTGTCTTCCTGAACAGCGGCTCCAACAGCCTCCACCTCGCCCTGCGCCTCCTCAACCTGCCTGAAGGCAGCGAAGTGATCCTGCCCTCATTCACCTGGATCGCCTGCGCCAATGCCGTCTTGCTGAATAAGCTCAAGCCCGTCTTCTGCGACGTGGACCCCAGCACCTGCAACGTCACGGCGGAACTCATCTCACGGAAAATCACAAAGAAAACAGGCGCCATCATGGTGGTCCATTACGGGGGCAAACCCTGTGACATGGATCCCATCAATGCCCTGGGCATCCCCGTCCTCGAGGACGCCGCCCACGCCATCGACTCCTATTACAAGGGCAAGCACTGCGGCGCTATCGGTGCCCTCGGCATCTTCAGCTTCGACGCCGTGAAGAACCTCACCACCGGCGAGGGGGGCGGCGTGATCTGCAAAGACCCCGCGCTCCAGCAAAAAGCCAAGAACCTGCGCTACTGCGGCATCTCCAAGTCGGGCTTTGAGGCTTCCGCCACCAAAAATCGCTGGTGGGAATACGATGTCAATGACTCCTTCCCCAAGATGCTCAACACCGACATGGCGGCAAGCATGGGGTTGCAACAGCTGAAGAAGCTGCCCAGTTTCCAAGCCCGCCGCAAAGAGCTCTGGGACACCTATACCAAGCACTTCAATGAGCCCTGGGCCCAGGACTGGCTAGAGCACGCACCGGGCCCCGAGGCCCACGAGCAACACTCCTACTTCTCCTATTTCATTCATGTGAAGACCGGCTCTCGGGATGCACTCGCTAAATTCCTCTACGATCGGGGCGTCTACACTAGTCTGCGTTACCATCCGCTACACATGAACAAAATCTACGGCAGCACGGATCAGCGCCTGGAACACAGCGAATGGCTCAATGAACACGCGCTCAACCTTCCTTTGCACCACAGGCTGAAAGACAGCGAAGTAGAGCAGATTTTTGACGGCATCAAGGCGTTCCGTCAAAAGCACGTATGAAGAAGGTGGTCATCGCCGGCGCGGGGTGCGCTGGCCTTGCCGCTGCCATCGCCCTGCAAAAGCGCGGGTATCAAGTCACTGTATTGGAGTGCTCTAACAGGGTCGGCGGTCTTGCCGGTGGCATCGAGCTCGGCGCGAACACCTACGAGTACGGCCCACACATTTTTCACACCACCGATCCAGAGGTCATGGCTGATGTTCAGCGCATCGCAGGCCGCGTGCTCATCAAGTTCCACAAGACCATCAAGATCAAATTCCTGGGCAAGTATTTCGACTTCCCCCTGTCCATCCCTGACGTACTCACCAAGCTCCCTCTCTTAACGGTGATTCACGCACTGCTGAGCTTTGCCTGGCACTTCACCGCGGGCTTCATGAAAGGGAGCTCTGACTTATCTAACAGCGAGAAAGTGCTCAAACGCTACTACGGCAACGTACTCTACAGACTCTTTTTCGAGGACTACATCTCGAAGGTGTGGGGCATCCCACCCACGGGCATGGCGGCTTCTTTCGCCAAAGAACGCATCCCTCGGTTTGACGTCCTCGACTTCATGGACAAATTCAAGAAAAAGATCTTTGGACGTAAAGTCGAGTCAGTGGCCACGGAGGGCTATGTGGAGAAAGTCGAGGGCGACAACTACACCACGAAGAAAGGGTTTGCGCTCATCGCCGAATCTTTCGCGCAGGAGCTCGTCTCCCATGGCGGGCAGTTGAAGCTCGGCTGCGGCGTAAAGTGGGTGCGCACCGATGCGGAACGAGTGCTCTCAGTGGTCACTGATGACGGCACTGACTACCCCTGTGATGAATTCATATCCACGGTACCCATCAGCGTGCTGCCTTCCATGCTGCAACCCCGTGCCCCCGAGGCGCTGCTCGGTTCAGCGGCCCAGCTGAAATACCGTGCCATCACTTTCGTGGGGCTGCTCGTCCGCCGTCGCAAAGTCTTGCCGGCGTCCTTCATGTATTTTAGAGACAAGAGCTTCAATCGCATTACAGACCTGGGGCAGTTTGAGGTTGAAGTCAAACCGGAGGGGAGCACCATCCTCATTGCCGAGATTACCTGCCAACCAGGGGAACCACTCTGGACAAATGAAGCTGCCGCCAAGGAGGGCGTGATCCGGGAACTTGTCGAAGAGAACCTGCTCAGCGAAGCGGATGTCCTCGAATCCCACGTGTTCAAAACCATGTACGGTTACCCTATTTATTCCGTTGGGTATGAGAAGGCCCTCAAAGCGACCTTAGACGGCCTGAAAACAATCACGAACCTGCACACCGTTGGCCGTCAGGGACGGTTCGCTTACGTCAACACTCACATTGCCATGAAGATGGGATATGAAGTGGCGCGGAAGATCGAAGGCGCCACTCGGAAACCGGCGGCACGTTCGGGTTAATAATAGCTTTTGATAAAAAGCAATGGCAGTGTCTTTCTCAGGTAATTTAAGGAAGTAAATCCTCAATGAGTAAATTCAAAGTCCTACTCGTTTATCCCAACTACATGATGGTCAATTTATTGCCCACGAATATTGGGGTGCTCACGGCTTGCCTGCTGCGAGAGGGTTACGAAGTCGATCTTTTTGATACGACATTCTACAAAACGGCGGACAAGAGTCTTGACGAGATCCGCATTGAGAATTTACAGCTCCGGAAGTTTAATCTGGAAGACGCGGGTGTTTGCTACAAGACCGTTCCTGTAGAGGAAGACCTGATAAAAAAGATCGAACAATTCAAGCCCGATCTCATCGGGGTCACCACGGTGGAAGACACCTGGCCCCAGGCACTATTTCTTTTAAGGTCGATTCCTGCCCATCTGCGACGTCCCGTGATTGTAGGTGGGGTGTTCCCCACCTTCGCTCCTGAAGCCGTGCTCGGCCAGAGCTGTGTGGATTATGTCTGCGTGGGAGAGGGTGAAGAGGCACTTGTCGAAGTGTGTCGCGAGCTTGAAAAGGGCAACGAACCCACTTCCGTCAAAAACATTTGGTCCAAGAGGCAGGACGGCAGCATCGTCAAGAATCCCATGCGCCACCCCATCCCCATGGACGAGGTGCCCTTCGGGGATTTCTCTCTTTTTGAAAAAGAGCGGTTCTACCGCCCCATGCAGGGGAAGATTTTTCGCATGCTTCCCATCGAGACGGACAGAGGCTGCCCCTACACCTGCCGTTTTTGTGAAGCGCCAGCACTCAATAACCTGTACCGACAAGAGACCAACACCCGATACTTCCGCCGCCGTAGCTGGAAGAAAGTCCACGAGGAAATCTCAAGCTACGTCAAGCTCTACGGCATGGAGTACACGTACTTCAATGCTGAGACTTTTTTGGCTATGTCCGAACGGGAGTTCGCCGAATTTTTAGAGGTCTATTCCGACTTCAAGTTCCCCTTCTGGTGCCAAACCCGCATCGAAACATTAAGCGTTAAGCGCTTACAGGCGATGGAGCGCGTGAACTGCAACCGCATTTCCATTGGTCTCGAGCACGGCAATGAGGAATTCCGACGGAAGGTCATTGGCAAAGGCTTCACCAATCAAATGATGATTGATGCGTTCAAGATGTTCGCACAAACCTCAATTCCGGTTACCATCAACAACATATTGGGATTTCCAGGCGAAGTGCGGGATCTCGCTTTCGACACCATTGAACTCAATCGTTATCTCAATACGGACAGCGTAAATGCTTTTTATTTTATGCCATATCGCGGAACTCCTTTTTATAAGGAGTCGCTGGATAAGGGCTACATCACGGATCTGTCCCAGACACAATCGATGATGATAAACTCCTGCCTGAATATGCCTGACTTCAGCACAGACGAGATTCAGGGGCTGGTGCGAACGTTCAGCTTGTACGTGAAATTCCCGAAATTCGAGTGGCCCCATATCCAGCGGGCGGAGAAATTCGATGCGGAGGGCAATCGAATTTTCAAAGAGTTGGCTGAAAAATATTACGAATGCTTCTTTGATGACGACTTGAAAGTCTATCGCAAAGCCTGCTTTAACTCCTCGATTTATAAATATGAACTCCCCTCATATCTTGCTTCATAAGAGCAGGTCGCCTTTATGGAATTAATTTCAAACGCAAACTTGCAAAGAATCATCAGCATTGACGAACTTTACGGCGTCTATCGAGAGAGCAACTCCGAGGAGCTGATCATCGATTTGCGACCGCTCGAAGAGTTCAAGCTGGGGCAGATTGAGGGATCCATCAGTCTGCCCGCCATCAAAGTCAGCAAGTCGTCTCTGGATTTGAGCGCTAAGAAGCGCCTCTATCTCTTGTGCAAAGACGGCAAGCTTGCGCCGCAGGCAGCTGTTGAGGTTGCAAGCTACTACCCCCATGCCACGGTTTATTACGTGGTCACCGGAGGGTTTGATGAGTGGGTCCAAAAAAGGTACCCCATCATTTCGGGGTTTGCGGAAGTCGCGCAGAAAAAAAATGGCGAAACGGAAGCCCTGGGCCAGAATGACGCAGATGACAGGAATATCGTGAAAACCACGCGCCTCTTGCCACCGGGGCGACGGGAGGAAGTAGCGCTTGCCCTACCTGCGACGATACGAGTCTTTTTTTTCACCTATCGCGGGCGGGCCTCTTATCTCATCTGTGATCTCAAGGCCAAGAAAGCGGTTTCAATCAACCCGTTGATTGAGATCCATCATCATATCGTGGATCAAATGGTCCGCATGGGCTGTGACTGCATCCGTGCAATCTACTTTAAGAGCCTTAAATTCGAAGACAGCCCTCCCCCTGATGTGCATGCACGGGATTTTGCGAAAATCACCTTCAGTGAGGCCGTTAGTGCCGATGAACTCTGCGCCACAAAACCTTTCCCCTGGGAAGAAAAGATAGAGTTTGCATCCGATAGCCGTGGGAATGAAGCCGTTGTTTACCGCGGGGTCATCTTTTCAAGCAGAGGGGAATGATGTGTCTGGTAGCAAGGCATTGCCGTGAAATTCCTTAAGGTCGTGCGCAGATGATCGTCGCGCTTTCATTGGGCCGCAAGGGTAGCGTCGGGTTTCCGGGTAAAAACACGCACCTGGTGTTTGGCAGGCCGCTAGCCTCTTATTCGTTGTCAGCAGCTCAGAAATCGAAGCTCGTCGACCGAACCTTTCTTTCTACTGACGATCCACAGCTCATGACCATGGCCCGCGACATGGGCGTGGAAGTCATCGAACGTCCGGCTCACCTCTGCACGAAAGAGGCCCTGGGTGAAGATGCTTACAAACACGGTTACGAAATCATTTGTGAGCGCCTGGGCAAGAAGCCTGAGTTCATCGTGCTCCTCTTCTGCAACGCGCCTACGGTGACCACGGCCCAGATCGAAGAAGGCATCACAGCACTTCGCAGGCACCCCGAGTACGATTCCGCCATCACGGTTTCCCGTTACAATATGTGGGGTCCCAGCCGCGCCCGCCGCATCGGCAACGATGGCCTTATGCATCCCTTCACGCCTTTTGAGACTATGAGCTCCGGCGGTCAGATCAATTGCGATCGCGATAGCCAAGGCGATGTGTGGTTCGCCGACGTTGCGCTCAGCGTGATTCGCCCAGAGAACCTCGATCACCTCGAAAAAGGGCTCTTGCCCCAGAAGTGGATGGGCCAGAAGATCTTTCCCATCAAGAACGAGGCCGGCCTCGATGTGGATTATGAGTGGCAGCTTCCCCAGATCGAGTGGTGGCTCAAACGCTACCGGCCCGAGGATCTATAGCTATGGAGACCGTGAACCAGAAAACAGCAGCAGAGTACCAAAAGCAGCACAGCTTTGAGGAATTCAAGTCGAAGAACAAAGACGTGGTGCGTTTGCAGACGGAGCGCGTGCTGCGTGCGCTCGCGCAGCCTGCCTTGAAGCTCGATTTTGCCAACAAGACGACGCCGTCCGCCGAAATCATCAACAAAGTGAAGCATGATCTGACGGTGGAGAAAGGCGCTCACTGCGATACGCCCCGTTTCATGATCACGGAATTCATCGCCGACGAGTTGCGCACCATTGATGATGTGGACCTGCCACGCTACCTCTATCACCGCTACCGCTACGATATCTTCCCGTTGACGAGAACCCTTGATGAGTACCCGCCGTACTTGCAGATCGAGCCCTCTTCGATCTGCAACTTCAAGTGCGTGTTCTGCTACCAGACCGATGAATCCTTCAATAGTCGCGGCAGCGGCATGCTGGGCACCATTTCCCTCGATCTTTTCAAACGCATCGCCGATGAAGTCGAAGGCAAGGTGGAGTTCATCTCGCTGGCTTCGCGTGGCGAACCCCTGGTGTCAAAAGAGATCACCGGCATCTTCGAATACAGCCGTGGAAAATTCCTGGGTTTGAAGCTCAATACCAATGCATCGCTGATGAACGAAAAAATAGCCCATGCCATACTCTCGGGTGGCGTGAATACCGTGGTGTTCTCAGCGGACGCCGCCGAAGAGCCGCTCTACAGCAAGCTGCGGGTCAACGGCAGCCTCGAGCGCACGGTGAAGAACATCGAGATGTTTGAGAACATCCGGGCCAAGCACTACCCCGACTCCAAGTTGATCACCCGCGTTTCGGGCGTGAAGGTCAACGAGCTTCAAGACATGGGCAAGATGATCGGCTTCTGGGGCGACCGTGTCGACCAGGTGGCCTTTGTGAAGTACAACCCCTGGGAAAATGTTTATGAGGCCGCGCCTAACGACGTGGCATTGCCGTGCTCCGATCTGTGGCGCCGCATGTTCATCTGGTATGATGGCCAGACTAATCCATGTGACAGTGACTACAAGTCACATCTGGCCGTGGGCAATGCGCTGAAGAACACGGTTTCCGAGCTTTGGCTCTCGGAAGGCTACAAGGCTTTGCGCGCAGCGCATCTTGGCAACGAACGGCAATCGGTGGAGCCTTGCCGCCGCTGCTACGTCGTGTAAGGCTTATGGGGAACGGAGCACCATCATGAAAGAGGAGGCGATAGTCTACGGCGGAAGCGGCTTTCTGGGGAGCTACGTGGCCGACGCCCTTTCGGATGCAGGCTACAAGGTCAGGATTTTCGATGTCGTGTCCTCGCCCCACTTGAGGCCCGATCAAGAAATGATCCAGGGAGACATCCTCGATCTACAGGCTGTGAAGAAAGCCGCCGAAGGCTGCAGCTACGTCTACAACTTCGCGGGCATCGCCGACATCGCCAAGGCAGCCGAGCGTCCGGTGGACGTCACCACCGTCAACGTCTTGGGCAACGTACATACCCTTGAGGCAGCGGTGGCCTGCAAAGCAAAGCGCTTCGTGTTCGCCAGCACCGTGTACGTCTTTTCAGACCAGGGGTCGTTTTATCGCGTCAGCAAACAGGCTGGCGAACGCTACGTCGAGGCCTACTCCGAAAAGCACGATTTGGACTACACGATCCTCCGCTATGGCTCTCTCTACGGTCGTCGCGCTTCGGAGTGGAACGGCATCTATAGGCTCGTGCGCCAGGCTCTCCAAGATCGCAAGATCGTGTATCAGGGCAATCGCGACGCGATGCGTGAATACATTCATGTCAAAGATGCGGCAAAACTCAGCGTCGATATCCTCACCCCTGAGCATATCAACCGTCACATCATCATCACGGGCAACGAACGATTGGCCGTGGAATCGCTGGTGCGCATGATTGCCGAAATGGTGCCGGGTGAGATCAAGACGGAGTTTACCGACACGCAAACCGTAGGGCATTACGTCATGGGGCCTTACAGCTTCAACCCGAAAATCGGCCACAAGCTTGTAGCTAACGATCACATCGACATCGGCCAGGGGCTTCTTGATTGCATGGCTGAGATCTACGAACAAATCCACAAGGGCACCACAGTCGAGGGGGATCTCATCGTGGAGGCCGCCAGAAAGAATGACTCCGGCAAGCGTTGACCACACCGCCCCCAGGGCCCTCGTGGAGCAGAAATGAAATCCCCAAAGGTCTGCATCCTCATCGGCACCCACGCCGACATCGACTCCAGTCGCATCGGCGATGCTTGGAAGGGTTTTGGCCATTACACCCTGGGCGAGGTCGGCGAGGACTCCATTCGCAGACTGGAAGCCTTGACGGGACGTTTGTCGCTGGAGTTGCCGAGACGCCTGCGGGAGCGCAGGCCTGGGATTTTTGACGAGTACCTGGAACTGATCCGCCGCATCAATAAGCGCATTTCCCACCCCCTTTGGCAGGCCTGCGATGTCGCGGCCAAGGGCACGAGCCGCAATGGTTTTCTTTGGATCAGCACAACTCTGGTTAATCACATTGACTTGGTTCTGGAGGAAACGACCGGGAGCCCGGGGCTGATCCTGGCGGGACTTTCTCGCGCCGCTATTCAGCGTCTCCGGGTGGAACTTGAAAAACGCGGTGTCACTGCGAGAGTCGTACGCGGCCGTTTCGGGCTGCGAGACTTTAAATTTTTTAAATGGTTGAGGTTTTTCAAGAATAGCTTCGTGTTTATGAGGGCTTGGAACTTTCGGCTGCGCGCAGTCCGTCGGGTAGTGCCTTCTCCCACGATACGTGCGGAGTCAGCAGCACTCGTGATTCGCTCCTACGGATTCGCTGGCAGCTTCGTGGATCATTCCTATCGAGACCCATTTTTTCAGCCCTTGGCTGAGCGCCTCATCACTCGGAAAATACGGTTTCAGTGGCTTATCTACCTCCAAGCGCATGACCCCAAGACTCTCAGCGCCGCAAGTAGCCTGCGCAGCGACGAATCCCTCAAGTTCTACGAAGAGTATCTCAATAATTTCCATCTGTGGCGCATCGCATTGACGGCGCCCTTCGTTTGGTTTGCGGCTCGTTCGGCATTACGTGATATTTCGCCGATTCTTTTTGAAGAAGCCTTTGAGCTCTTTTCCCAGGGGGGGTTCTTTCATCCCATTCTTCATTACTTCGCGGGCCGCCTCGTCACTGAAAATAATCCCACCGCCCGGATTCTTTACCCCTTCGAGAATCTCAGCTGGGAACGTTTATTCCTTCGCGGCATCAAAGAGGCGAACCCTACAGCACCAACCATTGGCTTCCAACACTCCCTGCTGGTGCCGCTGTTTCTCCCCACCCGCCTTGCTCGCGGCGAGTGGCGCGACGTCCAGCTGCCGGAAAAAATATTCACCACGGGGGACTTGGCTCTTGAGTGCATGGCGGAGAAGGGCCATTACCCACGGGAATTAATGAAGACGGGATGCATGCTGCGGCAACGAAGCGGACCTGCGTACAACCCTGCACGGGCGCCGAAGACTTCCGGCATCAACGTCCTCGTAACCCTGAATACAGTTCCCGACGCAGTGGGCATTCTGCGCTTTTTACAGAGGTCTTGCATCGGCCCAGGGGCCGTGGCGAAGATCACGCTGCGGTTCCATCCGCTATTTGGGCCTGAGATGATTCGACCGTTAGTGACCATGCCTGAGAATGATTTTGTCCACATCGACGCCGAGACCAGCATTGAGAAGAGTGCTGCGCAGTCAGACGTGGTGCTCTATTGCGGGTCGACGGCGGCGGTGGAGTGCCTCCTCTTGAGGGGTACACCTCTCATTTACCTCGCCATCAACGATATCGCGGAATATGACGTGCTTGAGAGCATGACAACGCTGAAACGCTCCGTGGAAGAGCCCACGGCTCTTGCCCAAATCATCTTGGAATTGGCATCGCTCAGCACAGATCAATACGCTGCAGAATCAAAAGGGGCGAAGACCTACCTCGACGGCTACTTCAAGCCGGCGAATACTCGAATCCTCGATGAATTCATTGAGAACATACTCGCCACTAGCGGATGACCTTTTTCAGAGCGTGGATGAAAATGAGCATTTTATCTCGATTCCCGACAGTAATACGCATGTACCCTTCGAGTGCAGGAAGCCCGAGATTGGAAGACACCAAAATACCGTGCTCTTTGAGCGCATTGACGACGGCGTCCAATTTTTCACCGATTTTGATCAAAATGAAATTAGCGGATCCGGCATGATAGGGCAGGCCGAGCTCTGAAAGCTGTGAGGTGACGAAAGCTTCGCCCTCCTTCAGTTGCTGAAGTGAGTCCTCCAGAATCTGAGGGTGATCGAGGAAATATTCCGCGAATCGCACCGCGAATCGGTTGACGTCGAACGTAGGCTGGGTCAATCGTAATGATTGAATAATCTCCGGCTGAGCGATGGCATAGCCCAGCCGCACCGCGGAAAGCCCATAGGCTTTCGAGAAGGTCCGGGTGATCACGAGATGATTAAAGTCTCTGATATGGGGTGCAAAACTACGTCCGGAGAATTCAATATAGGCTTCATCCAGAAAAAACAGAGTTCCTGTTTCTTTGGTTTTCCGAGCTATCTTGAGTAATTCCTCCTCAGAAATCAAAGTGCCGTAGGGATTGACGGGGTTGACCAGGATGAGGAGCTTAATGTCTGGCTTAATTTGATCAAGGCAGGCCTGCAACGGGAATGAAAAATCGGAATTGTATGAAACCTCTTCAAAGGTCGCTCCAGAGATTTTTCCATAAACTTTATGCATGGCATAAGTCGCGTTAGTGATGAGAACTTTATCGCCGCTTGAAACGAAAGTATCGAATATCAATTTTGATGCGCTGTCGGAGCCGTTGGTGAGCAGCAGGTGGCCATCCGGTAAACTAAACTTGGCTCCTAGTCGACGGTAAAGCCCAGTGTACTCTGGATAGGTGGAGAGAAAGTCACCGTCAATTCCGGCAAGGGCTTCCTGAATTGCCTGCTGGGGAATATCCCCGACAAACTCATTCATATCTAACCGAAGTTTTTCAAGACGGTTTTCTTCAAACTTCAAAGTGCGCGTGACGTTATTTAGATTTTTTTTAATGGCCAACACAGGGCAGAAGGTTAGCTTAGTTGAGCGACCAAAACAAAATATTTGACACTATCGGGATGCATTATGTAGCTTTCACGCGTGAGTGCCATAGCTAAGATACCGATGGTTCGAGGTGTAATACCGGTTTACTGGTACTTTCGAGAAAAAGTGCGCGACTATCTACGTGATCATATCGTGGTCCCCTTTCGCGCCTGCACAGTCAGAGGGCATCACATCCGTATCGGCCTCTCCAATCCTCTGGAAGGCTTCATAATCTCGACTTATTCCACAAAGGAACCTGAAACCCTGGATTGGATCGAATCCACCATGAGCGATGGGGATATCCTTTACGACGTTGGGGCCAACATCGGTCTTTACAGCATCTACGCCGCCATGGCGCACCCGAATAGCCAGGTTTATGCTTTTGAGCCGGAATCCCTCAACTTTACTCGTCTCATGAGAAACATCCGGGCGAATCGGCTGAAGAATGTTTTCCCAGTCAATATCCCCATATGCGAAACCACGGGATTTGATTTTCTCTATCTGTCAGGGGTCATGGCGGGCTCTGCATTGCACGGTTTCGGAGATGCAAATCGAAGCCCCGAGAAAATCAAACAAGGCTCCCTCGGAATTTCTCTCGACGATTTGGTTTTCCGCTACGGGTTGCCACAGCCACACCACATCAAAATTGACGTGGATAATATCGAAGAAGCAATCATCAGGGGCGCCGATAAGGTGATCAGGGCGCCCTTGTTCAAAAGCTTACTCGTCGAGATCACCGCTCCAAATCCCCAGCAAAGCGCGATTCACTCCTACCTGTATGAGAGGGGTCTTGAATTGATTGCTGAAAGCAAATGGGAGATCAAAGTGGGTGACGAAACTGCTAAGAATTTCATTTATCGCAAGACTAGACCACGGGCCTGACACCCTCATCCAGTCTCGCGGCAGCATTAAGTTGCTGATATTCATTTTGCAGAGATTCAAAAATCTCACGACCCTGAACCGTATTTTGTTCGGCTTGCTCGATCCGATGCCATTCTGATTTGGGAAGCGCCTGATAAAATCCGAAAGTCCTAGCCAGCCCAAGAAGTTCGCTTCTGCGGAGCTGCGGCTGATCCAGCATACTGACTGTAGGATCTTGAATATCGCAGATTGTATCCGCGGGAAGATAACCTTTACTCACGGCAATTTCTCGCAGTGGGGTTCCCCAATAGGGCGCAAAGATAAATGCGCCAGTATATTCAACATCCTTCGGGAGCTGCCTACAAAAATTAATGGTGTCAAAAATGAGTCCACGGTTCTCTTCGGGCATTCCAATGATGGAGTTGCCGTTGGCGATGTATTTCCTCCCTGAAACAGCGCGAAAAGCAGCTAACATCTTTTCGTTTGAAACGTGACGCTTGAGCATTGTCTCTCTGTATTCCGCGTTGCCGTGCTCAATGCCGATGCTCATGCGGAGGCAGTTCATGCGCTCCAAGCCTTCCGCCCTGTACTCATTCACGGTTTCCGCCCGCGTGTTCATCCAGAAGGGGATCTTGAAGTCGAGATACATGTTGAGAAACTCGTCATACTCTTTGTCTGAGAGGGCGAGAAAGGTATCAACGAGCCAATAAATGAGCTCGATATTATGACGCTTCTTTAAAACAGAGATTTCTTCGTGCACCTTCTCCAGGCTCTTTTTCCTGTAAAACCTGGAGTTCGTCTCAGATTTAGTAATGGCATTATTCGAAGGTGAATTGCAGTAGGTACATGTGAACGGGCAGCCCCGCTGACTCTCAATTCCGACAGTGCGCCAAATTTTTCCCTGCATGGGCCTGTAGATCGCTTGTTCTTCAAAAAGATCGTAATCCGGGATCGGCAGGGTATTCAGGTCCACTACGGGACGCATGGGATTCTTGAAGATTTTCCCATCTTTTTTAACCCAGAGATTGGGCGTATTTGTGATGTCCTTATCGTTAAGCAGCCGCTGGCAGACATCAACGATTGTAGCCTCACCCTCGCCCCTACAGATGTAATCCCCGACATCATCTCTTAATATCACTTCCGGCGCGAAGGTCGCAAAAACGCCTCCCCAAAGCGTCGGAACTTTTTTTCGAAGAGACCTAATCATGGATCTGGCAACTGGGTACGTATTCTCAACGACAGAGATTGCCAGAAGATCCGGCTGAAATTCGTCAATTTTTTTCTGAAAGTCAG
>CAYHWW010000086.1:0-3323 GCA_964360145.1 uncultured Oligoflexia bacterium
TTAGGCGAAGGGATTTTCCCGCATGGCGAGGCGCGACGACGAGTGAGCGACCAAGACAGGCTACTGCCTGTCGCGTGGAGCCACGAGGAGGAGCAACGAAGCCAGGCGGGAAAAGACCGAGCCTAAAATCGCGTGGTTAGTAGAGGTGCCCAGGCGGCGGCGACAGGCTTGTAGTGAGCAGGCAACGCCGCCGACTCCCCTTCATCGCGCTGCCGCACGGGCTCATCTTCCGGCGTGCCGTAGATCATCTCCGGTGGCGCGAGCAGAACGAAAAGACCAAAACCCAGTCCACCATAGAGCCCGATGCTGGTGCACTTGAGCATGGTGCGGAAACTAGCATCGAAAAACGCCGCCGAGGCCGCCCCCACAAGAAGCCCTGCGCCGACTCCAATGCCAGAGGTTTTCAAGAGAACCCCAGCAGGGCGTGCCACCCGACGGTCCAGAGCATGGGCATTGCCAGCTGAAAAGGCCACAGCACACAAAACAAAAAGAACACCCGCGATGAAGCGTGACATCAATCTCAGTGTTGCTCCCCCACCCCGCCCTGTCAATGTTCACAGGGGCTGAGGCCAGTGCTCCACCACGCCGTCAACGACCCAGACTACCTCGATGCGACGGGGATGACGGCACAGCGAGGGATAGCGCACCAGAAATACATCTAAAGTCGCGAGGAGATGCCGCAGTTTCATAGCGTTCACGCTTTGCTTCAGCCAGGGGTTCATCCGTCGCGCTGAGCGCACCTCAATCAAGGCCACCGCCCCGTCAGGGGCCATGCAGATCAGGTCCGCCTCCCCCCGCTTCCATCGGAAATTTCGCACGAGGATGCGGTAACCCTTGGCCGTCAGGTGCTGGGCGCCGCGCTCTTCAGCTTCCCTGCCTTCTGTTGTTCGGCTGCTGGCAAGTTTTCTTTCCATGGGCCGCCTTTAGAGCAAAAACTGCGCCGGTGCTCCGGCGTCATTCCTAGTGCTGCCAAAGCCTTCTTGTGCATGGGGGTGGGATAGCCTTTGTGCACCTCGAAGCCATACCCCGGATACTGCCTCGCCATCTCCACCATGGCATTGTCCCGAGCCACCTTCGCCACGATGCTCGCCGCTGCGATGGCGACACTTTTTTGATCGCCCTTCACCAGGGGGAGCACCTCGGTGAAGCCCAACCGGTGGGGCTCCATGGGGTCCGCAAGGCGACTTGCGTAGGGGTTCAAGTGTCCGTCCACCAGGACAGACTGTGCAATACCAGAAAAGGGCCGAAGGGCCGTGCGCATCGCCTGCAAAGAGGCCTGCAGGATGTTGATGCGGTCGATCTCCGCGGGCGTCTCCCAAACTATTTCCACTCGGGCGCAGGCAGTGATACGCACGGCGAGATCGGCTCGCTTCACGGGGGACAAAAGCTTCGAGTCCGTGACCTCAGCCCACCAGCGTTCTCGTTCTGAAAAATAGGAATCCGGCAACTGCACCGCGGCCACCACCACGTGGCCCGCGAGACAACCACGACCCACCTCGTCCACGCCCACAACACGAATGCCGCGAGCGTAACGATCCGCCTCCAAACGCCCATCGGGACGCACGGCAAGAGCGGACATCAACTACATCTGAGAATCATTTTCGATCAAGGCAGCTTTGCCTCTGAGGCCGCGCAGGTAATAGAGCTTCGCGCGACGCACACGACCGATCATGAGACGCTCGATCTTAGCCACAGCAGGGGAAGCCAGGGGGAACACGCGCTCCACGCCCACGCCGTAGGAAATTTTGCGAACCACAACGGACTTTTTGGTGCCCGTGCCTTGGAAGCCGATCACAGTGCCTTCGTAGGCCTGGATGCGTTCTTTTTCGCCTTCTTTAATGCGGACGTGCACTTTCACGGTGTCGCCGGGACCGAACTGACCGAGGTCGGTGCGAAGGAATTTCTTTTCAACCAATGCGACTTTGCCGGTGGCTTGACTCATGTTCTTGGATCTCCAGAAAATTTGTAGTGTTTCCCGTATCACGGGGCCAACAGACGATCCAGCACAATGGCACAGGCGGACCTCACAGAAAGATGGTTGTAGGGGCCAGGCCCCCGCAAGGGGTCCAAAATGAGGTCCATCTGGTCAAAAAAATGAGGGGCAATACCCCAACCGGTGCCAAAAACTAGCAAAATGGCGGGGATTTCCCCCTCCTGGAGCCTCCGACGCACTTCGCGGTATGACACGGACCGAGGCCAAGTACGAGCGTCAGGCATGGCAACCAGGGGCCTTCCCCCTTCATTGAGGCGAGTGGCCCTCTCAATAGCCTCTTCCCAGGTGGGCACGGCCTCGATGGCCCCCAGGGCCTCCGCCCGCTTGGGGTGGTAATCCCGGGCGGCGTCCGTACCCCAGTGGCCTAGGATACGATCCAGGATTTTTCGTTGCTCGGGGTCGGGATGCACCACAAAATAGCGCTCCACCCCATAGGTACGGCAGGTCCTAGAAATATCGTGGAGGTCCATATTGGTCACCGCCGTGGTGATCTCCTGGCCCTTGCGGTCCAACATGGGGTGATGAAGAAGGGCCACAAAGACGCGCATGGGCTACTTTTTCAGGAGATCCGGGCGACGGGCCGAGGTGCGAGTTTTGGACTGCTCGCGGCGCCACTTCTCCACTGCGGCATGGTTGCCCGACGTGAGCACCTCAGGAACCGCGCAACCCCGATATACCGGCGGGCGCGTAAACATGGGATACTTGAGGCCGCCGGGCTCCAGGGCGGGGTCGGCGATTTCGAAGGTATCAGCGCTTACGCTTGCGGCTTCTCCCACCACGCCGGGAACAAAGCGGGCCACGGCCTCGATGAGCACCACCGCCGCGGTTTCTCCGCCGGTGAGCACGTAGTCGCCGATGCTGATCTCTTGGTGCACAAAGGTTTCGATGAAGCGCTCATCTAAGCCCTCGTAGTGGCCACAGATGAGGATCACAGGACGCTCCGCCCACTCTGCCGCCCACCGGCGTGCGTGGGCCGCAGTCAGGGGCGTACCCTGGGGCGAGAGATAAACGCAAAAAGGTACGCCGTTACTTTTTGCGTCCTGGTGCGTCATTTTGACGTCGGCGGTGAGATTATCGAGGGTGATGTCGGGGTTGAGCTTCGCCAACGCCTCGCCCAGGGCCGCCTCCAGCACCGGGGCGGCCATCACCATACCGGGGCCACCGCCGTAGGGGCGGTCGTCCACGGCCTTGTAACGGCCTTCTCCATGATCGCGAATATTCACAAAGGAGAATGACAAAGCCCCCTGGGCGACCGCTCTACCCAGAAGAGAAGTGCCCAGGGGGCTTGTGAAATATTCAGGGAACAACGTCAGCAGCGCAAACTTCACAC
>CAYHWW010000086.1:3423-4929 GCA_964360145.1 uncultured Oligoflexia bacterium
ATGGTGTCGGTGACTTGAGCGCCGCGAGCGTGCCACTTTTTGAAGGACTCCAGGTTGAGCTGGAGCTTATCTTTTTCTTCTTTTGCCGTGGGGTTGTAGGAGCCGAGACGCTCCAGGTAACCACCATTGCGACGCTTGGCCTTGTCCATTACGACAACATTGAAACGAGAATCTTTTCTTTTGCCGGCACGGGCCAAACGGATCATCACGGGCATGGACAGAAGTCTCCTAGAAAGAAATTGAAACAATCCTCTATCTTGGCTTCATGAGCGACGCAAGGTTTTTCATTTTGCCTAAGGCCCCTAGCCTGCTGAACTGTTTCATCATTTTCTGGGTTTGCTGGAACTGCTTTAAGAATCGATTGAGGTCGGCCACTTGGGTGCCGGAGCCCGCGGCAATGCGGGCCCGGCGGCGTCCGTTCAACACATCGGGATTACGGCGCTCTTCGTTGGTCATGGACTGGATCATGGCTTCCGTGCGCTTCATCTCTTTTTGGGGATCTATGCCTTTGGGTAGTTGCTTCATGGCATCGCCCATACCCGGGATCATCTTCATGAGGCCCTCTAACGGGCCCATGGATTGGAGGGTCTTCATCTGGCTGAGGAAGTCCTCCAGGGTAAAGGCCCCGCTCATCATTTTCTGAGCCTGCTCGGCGGCTTGCTCTTCCGTGACGACTTCCCGGGCTTTTTCGATGAGGGTGAGCACGTCCCCCATGCCCAAGACTCTTTGAGCCATGCGGTCTGGATGGAACACCTCCAGGTCCTCGGGCTTTTCGCCGAGGCTCGCAAAATAGATGGGCACACCGGTGACGGCACGGGCGGACAGGGCCACCCCACCCCGGGCGTCGCCATCTAATTTAGAGAGCACGAGCCCTGTGACACCCGCACGCAGGTGAAAGGTTTTCGCCACCTCCAAGCCCTGGGAACCAATCATGGCGTCGAGGACCAGAATGCGTTCTTGGGGGTTCAGCGCTGCGGTCACTTGTTCAAGCTCCACCATCAACTCATCGTCCACCTGCTGGCGGCCAGCGGTATCGACGATGAGGATGTCGAAGAATTCTTTCTTCGCCCAGGCAAGGCCATCGCGTGCCACGGTGACCGCGCCCTTTTCTAGAGGGGAATCAAAGGCGGGGACCTCAATCTTTTTTGCCAGCGTCAGGAGCTGTAATTTAGCAGCGGGGCGTGCGCAGTCCGCGGGGAGGATGCCCACGGATTTGCGGAGTTTCTTTTTGATGTGAAGCGCGAGCTTCGCCGTGAACGTCGTTTTGCCAGAGCCCTGCAGGCCCATGACGAGGATGCCCACGGGGGGGCTACCCGCGAATTCCAGGGTTTTAGCGAGTTTTTCGTCGTTGGCGCCGCCAAGACTCTTCACGAGCTCCTCGTGGAAGAGCTGCACCACTTGCTGACCCGGCGAGAGTGTCTTCCAGACTTCGGTGCCGATGGCACCAAGGCGCACCTGCTCGCAGATTTCTTTGGCCACCTTGAAATGGACGTCGGCCTCGAGCAG
>CAYHWW010000086.1:5029-13981 GCA_964360145.1 uncultured Oligoflexia bacterium
GCACTGCGGAGGCGAAGCTGATGTTCACGATGATGCCGTGAAAATCAAAGGGCGCGTACCAGGGCCGGGTTCCGGGGGGCAGCGCGGTAGCCGTGAATGAGCTTTCAAAATACGCGTACTCCGCGCCCTGAGCGGCACATCTGGTATCATCGTAAAGTGCCGTGGTGACGGGGTCGAGGCGAGCGAAACCGCAGGTAGCCCTATCCTCCATGGCGCAATGAAACTGATGATGCTGCGTAAAATAGGCCTGCGCGGAGCGCTGGGTGAATTGGCGGCTCCCATAATATTCAGATTGCATGGCTTCCCAATCCCGCAGGGAAGAAACCGCGACCTCGCCGCTGGATTCCTGGGCCCATGTAATCAGAGGGGTCGCAAACATCAAGAGAACGGCACAGGCGCGCCAACGGTGGGATTTCATATCAACCTCGCGGGCCCTCCTGTACATTAATCCTGTTTACCATGCAATACTTGCTTGGTTTCCAAGGTGGAGTGCGTCAGCACTGTTACGCCAGTGCCTCGTCGAGAGCCGCGAGGAAGGTGCCCACGGTCTGGGGCGTGGGCTTGGGCAAGATGCGGGCCCCCAAGGTGGTGAGGTGGGGAAGATCGGTGGGTGAGAGCTTTCCACCATCGGTCATGAGGACCTTATGGAGGCCCTGCCACCAACCGGCCTCGTGGGGGTGGAAGGTGCGGGCGAGGTCGAGGAGATCGAGACCGGTTTGCTGGGGACCCAGCTGTAAGTCAGTGAGGAGAAGGTCGATGTCGGAGCGCTCACCCAGGATGGCAAGGCCCGTGGCCATGTCAGGGGCTTCCAAGAGGGTCCAGGTGGGGCGCACGGTTCCCAGGAGTTCCAGCAGATGGGCCCGGAAAACCAGAGAATCATCGACGATGAGGACGATGGCGGACATGTGGATATGGTGACGCGAGGGGGCGGTTCCGCCAAGGGGAAGTACACTAGGCAATACCTGCCCGCTCACCGCGCCGGGGGACCCACCGATAAGACAGCATGCTGGGTGAAAAGTTTCTCTGGGCTGACTTCTTCGCGAAGAAATCCGAAGCGGATGTCACCGTGGTGTCCACATTAAAGGCGAATAGGCTCTTCAAGCGCCTCTCCCCCCGGGAGATCAACTACGTCGCGAAAGTAGTGCACATGCGCCACTACGAGCCCAACGATCAGATTTTCGCCCAGTATGAAAAAGGCCTGGGCATGTACATGATCGCCAAGGGCTCGGTGGAAATCCGCTTGCGGGCCCATAACTCGGATAAGAGCGACCCCGAAACCATGGTGGCTGATCTGGGCGAAGGCTCCTTCTTCGGCGAACTGGCTTTGATCGACGAAAATGACCGCCGCACCGCCAGCGCCTATGCCAAAGGCCCCACGACGCTCGTGGGTTTTTTCAAGCCCGACCTCATGGAGATCATAGAGCGCAAGCCGGACATGGGCGTGAAGATTCTCCTCGAGCTCACCAAAGTTTTGGGCAAGCGCCTTGCTGAAACCATTGAGCAGATCGGGAAAGACCGCGGTAGCAAGGGCACGAAGCCATGAGAGCCACCATAAAAAGACTGGGGGGGCGCGAGATCGCAAAACTCGCGTTCTTCATGGTGGTGCTGCTCACCACTGCCGCTGTCTTCGTACTGAACCCCAGCCTCATGCCGAGCACGTTGATTTCGCTGCTGCTTTTTTTCCTGTTCGTACCCATCGTCAACGCCTGCGAGCGCCGGGGCATGGGCCGTGGCATCGCCATCGCATTGCTCTTCCTCACCTGCGGCGCGGGGCTTACCGTGAGCACAAGCTGGGTCATCCCCCGCATCACCCACGAAGTCTCGTCCTTCCAAGAGGGTTCCACCAAATACACCACGAATCTCACGGCCAAACTGCGGGATCGCGAGAACCGCCTCAGAACACAATTCCCATTTCTTCCCGCCGTGGATCTCACGGATTCGAGTATTCAGTGGATCAAGAACTCCGGCGCCAAGGTTTTAAAAGTCCTCCCCAATATTGCCTCCCACCTCATGATGGCGCTGTTTTTAGTGCCCTTCCTCACCTTCATCCTCTTGAAAGAGGCCATCACCATCCGAAGCGCGCTGCTCTCCCTCGTCCCCAACCGCTACTTTGAAACCGTGTATGCCATCACGTCCCGCATCATGGATGAGATGGGAGGCTACGTCTCCGCCCGTGTACTGGAAGCCGCCCTCATGTTCTTCATTGTAGCGGTGGGGTGCCTCGCATTAGACATCCCGTATGCCTTCCTCCTGGGCTTCTTCGCCGGCGCGACGAACCCCATTCCCTACCTGGGCCCGGTGATCGGTGCGGTGCCCGGCATCCTCTTTGCCATCCTGGACCCCGTGGTGCCCAATCAGCTGGCCTACGTGCTTTTAATTTATGTCGCCGCCAATGTGGTGGATACCGTTTTGATCTTCCCCCTGGTGGTGGCGAAAATCGTCAACCTCCACCCCTTGATGGTCATCATCTGCGTCATCTTAGGCTCCCAGCTCTTCGGCATCGTGGGCATGATCGTGGCGGTGCCCATCACATCCATTTTGAAGATCCTCATCCAGGAAGCCCATTCCCGGGTCTACGACCGCATCACGCGGTAGTTTTTCAGAACCCCATGAACTGCCCGAACCACCGGGTGTGGAGCAACGGGCTGCTGGGTTGTGTGAGTAGACCCACATACATGAGACGTTCTTCCTGTTCGCCGACAACGAGCCCCGGGAGCGGAGCGGCGACGATCACTTCTGAGCCCAAACGACGCACGACTTCAAAACCCGTGGCCTCCAGGTCCACGGCGAGGAGGGCCGCACGGGACGCGGCCATACGGGTCACCACCTTGGTTTGGGCGAGCATCTCTCCGCTGGCGTCAGTATGGGCGCGAGTGAAGCTCCCCATGTGACGGGCTACTTCCTTCCAGGGGGTGTCGGCCGGGAGATCGAGGGACTCCAAACCATCCACGAACATGAGGCTATCGCTGCCGAACACTTCCCTATAGGCGGAAAGCGGCGCGGGCCCATCGGGAAACACACGCTTCTCGATTTCGGAGCGCACGTCCATGCCAGCGCGCAATCCCTCGTAGGTGAGCCCGGGATAGGATTCCCTCAACCCCTGCTCCACCCTCGCCCGCTTCTCGCTGGTGAAGTTGCTGAACTCCAGGGTTCCAAAGATCAAAGGGATGTGGAATTGCCGAAAGGTAATGGCGAGATCCACCGCCTCACGGGCATCGCTCAAGCCCGTGGCCTCTCTCAAACCAAAGACGTCAGCTGCCACATCGAAGGCGTTGAAGCGCCCCAATAAGGATTTAAGGTCGTCGCTCAGGATGTAGTTCTCGCTGCCGTCTTCGCCGCGCACGGCGTGATCAAGATGAAGGCCAAAGCGGCGGGACCGGTAAAGATCCCGATGGGTGGCGGTGGGTGCGTGGACGGAAACCCGGCTGTGCTCCGCCCATTTGTCCATGTGCTCGGCGAGAGTCGTCCTCACGCCCAGGAACCCCATCTGCGTCCAGCTCTCAGGTCGCCATGCCACCATGAAACGAAGCTCGGCGTACATGAGCACAAGGGAGAGGGCCACGGCCTCGCGGAAATGGCGACCGCCCCGGGCTCGGCCCACTTCCCAGCGAAAGCGGCGATCCTCACCATGGACCAGCTCCGGGTATTGCCGCTCGAAAGGCAGAGGGAAACGTGCGGAGGGGCCCTGCTCCGCCGTGGAACCCTGGGCGGAGGCCACCATGAGAACAGAGTCCAGAGTATCGCCGTCCCGGGCGCCGATGAAGCTCACCTGGCCCTGGCCCAGAGTGCGAGTGAGACTGCGATAGTAGCGAAGCTCATCGGAGGTGAGCGCCCCCCCCATGGCGTCGAAGTAGTAGTCCTGGAACTCCTCCACGGGGGCAGCCCCAGTGGGATAGTGAACACGATCACGGGTGGGGACAGGGGCAAGCCGCGCCGGTGAGAGCATGGTGGCGCACTCATCGAAACTGCCCAGGTGGCGCACGAGCTCAAAACGCAGGTCGGCCCAGGCAGAGACGCCTAGGAAGTGGCAAAGCAATACGACCAATAGGCCCGCGGGCATGGCGCGGCTTATATCATAAGATTGACTATTTTAGTGCACAATTAAACCTGAGGGGGCGCGAGTGGCGGGATATCGTGTTCCCCGTTCTGCGCTCGAAGAGCTCGAACTAAGGATCAGCGCTTCCTCAGAGGGGCTCGTGCGTGTAGTCTCTGCTGCCCGTGTACTGCACGGAGTTCCGCACGATGTCCCGTGTGATGACGCCGCCGTTCTCTTGAATGAGGCGCCGCAGACGACGCAGATTCTCATAGCTGCTGCCGCTGTCAGGCCGGCCCTCGGGGTCGGTGGCACCAAGGATCACGGTGAACTGGCCGTCGCTCTCCTCGATGCGGGCGCCCCTTTGGCCCACGATGCCGTAGACGAACTCAGCGTCTGCGCGGCTGGCGGCCTGGACCCGCATGGTGATGGCGGGCAGGGCCGAGCCATGGCCGATGCCATAGGTTCCTAAGCCGACGACACGGTTTTCAGTGTCGATGACGAGGTTGCTGACGTGAGCTGCGGTCTGGCCCAAATCCAGGCGACGGGCCCGGTCGATGATCTCGGGGGTAATCCGACTGCCGTTCTCGTAGACGAGGAGGGAGAGCAACTCAAGGTTTTCGGCGTGGGCCTCTTTGGCGCCCATCTTGACCTGCAGGCGGCCGGGGCGGGCATCCAAACGGGCCCTGCCATAGCCGAACATCTGGACGATGCGCTTACCGGACTCTTCGCTGTCCACAAAGGCCGCGATGTTCGGGAGGAGATCCGTCGGACTGCCGGAGCCATCGACGAAATCCGTGAAGCCGGAATCAAGGCCGATGCCGCGGACACCGAAACGTTCCGAAGTGCCCGGGGGGAAGGCCCGCACTTCGGGGGAGCCTGGCTGCAGGCGGGGCGGCGCGACGCGCTCGTATAGGTCTCGGGCCGCTTCATAGGGGATACGGCTAGCGGCGCTCCTGCGGATAGCGGCGGGCAGGGCATCGCCGGCAAGATCTTTCCGGATGCTGTACACCGGGCCGAAAGAGCCAAGATCGTTGTTGGTTTCCTGCTCGAGCACCTCGAGGCCGAGCCTCTCAGTGAGGAGGGGCATGAAGTTGCCTAAGTCACCAAAACCACCCGTGCGAGAGCAGCCCCCTCTGAACATAATCTCACCGAGGGGCGTGATAATCTTGAGGGGCATGCCGTAAGACATGACGAGGCCAATGCCACCATTGGCTTCGATTTGGCCGTAGAAGGGGTTCACTCCGTCAATGCGACGGTTGACTTTAATGCCCGGGGTGCTGGCCATTGTGCCCAGGATGAAATCGATGATCTGCTCGACACTAGCGAAGTAAGGGGTGCTCTGTGCGATGCTCGGGAGCGGAGCGGGAGCAGGGGCAGCGGCCCTGGAAGCGGCAGCTGCAAGGGGGGAGTCCAATGCCATGTCAGCACCTTCGCCCGTGGCGGCGGAGAGAATGACGTTGCGGAAGGAATCGTGTGCAATGCGGCCGTTGCGGAAAAGAGTGGTTGCTTCAAGGATGGGAATGTTGCGCTCGGGGGCGAAGATCCTATGATTGCGGTCGCGGGCCACCATGACGAGCTCGTAAAAGGCGATCGGATCCCTTTTGATGAGCTGTCTGAGGGCCATCATCGTCACGTTGACGATGGGCAGAAGCTCAACGGAGCCGTTTTTCAACAGCGCTGCACCCTCGGGGAGCGGCTGATTTTGCGGGGCAGGCGCGGAGGCGGGCACCACTGCCACGGGGGGGCCTACAGGGGAGAGGGCAGCGACGCAGTAGGTTCTATTATCGATGGCAAAGGCGGATGTGGCGATCGAAGACAACACGAGCAGCTTGAGTAGGGTCATGGGTACTCCAGGGGGTGAGGTGCGCCCGTATACCATTCCCGACATGATATATCAACTAATTTTATTTATGCCACCGGCGCAATTTTTTTACATGGACGCGGCGTGCAAAACATCGATGGGCTATAAACTCCAACTATTTATATTATTTTTTAATTATGAAAAATTAGATTTTAACTCATAAATCTGTCCGCGCTAGAATGGAACCCATGAGAAGCACCGGCCCCAGCCGAGTCGAACGCACCAAACTGAAGATTCTCAAGGCAGCCTTCGAGCTCATGGCGAAGAACGGCGTCGCCGGCGTCACGATCCAGGACGTGGCGAAACGGGCCAAGACCTCCCACCCGCTGGTAACCTACCACTTCGACGACATGGACTTGCTCTACATCGGGGTGCTGAAGCAGATTCTAGAGGAGATGCGCGGGGCCACTGTTGCAGTCCTGGAAATGAGCCACCCCAATCAAAAGGCGCTCTTGAAGGCCTATACCCAGGTGCTTTTCTACTGGGGCAAGAAGAACCAGGCGAAGATGCGGCTCTGGATCTACTTCTATTACCTGGCTTCAGTGCATGATGACTTCCGCCAGTTCAACGACGAGATCCGCAAGGTGGGCCGCGCCCGCATCCTCTCCATCCTCACCAAGGGCATGGCGCTCGGCGAGTTCCCAAAGACTGACGAGAAGGGCTTGGATGACCTTTCCATAAACATCCAAGCCCTTCTCACCGGCCACCTGATCATGTGTCTGTCGGAATCAGGCTATTCCTTCGATGAAGCAGGCCGCATCATCTCTTCGCAGGTCGAGACGCTGGTGCTGGGCAAGGCCTGACCATAACGGGCGCGGATGGCGCCCGTAAGCACCTCGTACTCGGTGCGGGTGGGCCCGGTGATGAGGCGGGCTGCTCGCAGTGCCGCATCTGAGTTGTAAAGATAGAGGTTCACCATCACGCGCACCGACTGATCGTCGGCAAGCGTCGCCCCACGGTAGTCAAGGCGCGTAAGCCGCTGGCCTTCAGGCAGCGTGAGATCCCACGCCACATCGAAGCCACTGACGATGGGGAACTTGCCGGACCAGTTCTTGTCTTTCATGTCGAGGAGGGCCTTACTGATCATCTCCTCGAACTTGCGACGAACGACCGCACCCGTGGTCTCGATGAGCACCGGCGGATCCTCCCAGGGGAAGATGGCATCGACGTGGCCCACGGTCAGCGGCCCCGGCTGAAAGACGGCATTGGCCCGGGCCACGATGCCTAGGTTCATGAAGCCCGCATCCCCGCCCATGGCCTCGGTGAAGAGACCCACGACCCAGGTACCCGCATCGGCACTACCCGTGCGGCTCTGGGCGCCGAGGTTTTTGCGGGTGGTATCCACGCCATGGTTGAGGGTCGCAACCACTGTCTCGTTGGCTACGCTGATCTGGGCACGAATGCCGTCCATGAGGCGCTCCATAGCGGGGTCTGCTGCGATTTCACGAGTAAGGGCAATGATCTCTCCATGGATGGTGCGGCCAGCGGGTGTCGTCTGAATGCGCACCACTGAGATGTCTTGAAGATCGTTGCGGACCTTGATGAGGGGCACGCCATTCACCACACCTTGGAATGCAGTATGCTCATGACCACCAAGGGCCAGGTCGATGCCGGGCACCGCATTCAGGATCGCTTCATCTTCTTTCTTATAAAGATGGGTGAGAGCCACGACCATGTCCGCACGATTATGAGCGCGGATATCAGCCACGGTGCGAGCCATGGCCTCCGTGGGGTCGCTCACTACGCAGTCGTCTCCAAATTTGGCGATGGTCGCCATGGTCTGCTCAGCCGTGGTCATACCGACGAAAGCGATGCGGATGCCACCCGCCTCTTTCACGACATAGGGAGGGATGTGGGGCAGGGCCTGACCAGCGCGATTGGTGATGTTCGCAGCAACGAAAGGAAAAGCGCTCTCGCCAGCGCGCTGAATAAGAACAGAAGTGTTGTAATCAAACTCATGATTGCCCACGGCAGCTACTTCGACGCCAGCGGCGGCCAGCGCCTGGACCATGTCCCGGCCCTTCAACGTGCGGGACGAGGGGGACGGGGCGAGGAAGTCGCCAGAGTGAACCACCATGACCCGGGCCTGGGGGTCCTGGGCCCGTATCTCGCGAATCTTCGTGACGGCGCGGGCAAGGCTCACGGAACCCGATTCGCCGGGTTCCAGGATCTGGTGACTGTCGGAGATCTGCACCAGGATGACCTCTTGGGGGGACTGGGCATGGACAGCGCTGACGGCGACAATGGCCATGGCTAACAAGAGGCGAAGAAGGATTTGGGGGGACATGGGGGTGGCCTCACTTTTTTTGTTTTATAACATATTTTTTTAATATTTAAAAAATAAATATTTTCTATTTTAACCATGAATGATAGGAATCACCAATGGAAACAAAAACTATTCAGGCTCTCCTGCTCTACTCCCTCCTCATCACCTTCACGCCCTTAGCCCATGCTGTTCGCTGCGACCTTGCCCTGGGCCGCATCGAGGCGGCGTTCCCGAAGGCGGAGTGGGAGACGATTCGGTTTAGCGGCGTGAGCCACGCACGCCGCGTACTCGGGCAGATCATGGGGCGCGAACCTGCTCAAAGGGAAGTAGCCATCGTCACCGGCGATACCCGCGGCCCCGTCTACCAAGGTGAACTGCACAGCTTAGTTTTCAATGGCGACGAGATCACCATCGAGTTGCGTGAGCCAAAGACGGATCATACCCCGGCCGATGCCCTCATCAGCGTCGGTTGGGACGACAGTTTTTATACAGGCATTCCAGCGGAGGATATTTCTTTCGGTGATTATTTCAGGAAAAGCTCTCAACGCCCCGAAGCAAGGTTCAGTCCGCGCTTCTCGGAAGATGCGGGCAGATCGCTCGATAAAAACTACTGGGGCCAGTTCATCCAGAACGCTCAGGGCGTGGGCGGCTATCTCCTCGGTGTGGATTTCCACATCGTCACCAAAGAATTTTTCACCAGCGACTCCATGTGGGGCGAAGGCTACGAAGAGGTTGAAATAGGGCGCAGTCCCGTCAGAGTCCGGTTGAGCAAAATCCCCTTATTGCGGA
>CAYHWW010000087.1:0-13602 GCA_964360145.1 uncultured Oligoflexia bacterium
GCGGGCTTATCTGCGGCATCTCACGTTGGTGGGCGAGATGCTGGGGGCGCAGCTTGCCACCATTCACAACGTCTCGTTTTATCTTTCGTGGATGCGGGAGATCCGGGGCTTGGTGGGCGCGGGGCCTGGGGTTTTCGCGGCGGCGGTAGCGCGGTTCCGAGGTTAGAGGCCCCGGTCGCGGTCGGGGCCGCTGCCGTAGTATGGCGCGAAAACCTTTTCAGCAGTTGATTCTTCTTCCAGTGTAATGCCTTCGACTTCGGAGTCGGTTGCATACCCATTGCGACCTTGGCTGCCCTCGCCCTCGCCATCGCCCATGCCGCCGGGGAAGCCCATTCCCATACCTGTGCCCATCATGCCCATTCCCATACCTGTGCCCATCATGGAATAAGGGCTCTCGTCAGTGCCATACTGCAGCTGGTTCATTTCGCGGGTGAGGGCTGCGCATTCTTCGCTGCGAGAGACGGGATTGAATAGTCCTCGGCATCCAGCATTCAAGTTTTCTGCAGCGATACGTTCTAGCTCTGGCTGGATGGCCACGGAGTGAGCGTTTCCCAGCTCTGCCATGTCGTTGAACAGGCCATCGCATTGAGTGCATCCGGGCCGTGTGGAATCGAAGCGCATGGTGCTTGTGTCGTAGCAAGCTGAGCACTGTGCATTGTATCGTGCCTCCGCCGCGATCTTTGCTTCTCTCAGCGCTGCACTGCTGGGATACAGCGCATGAATTGCTTCATCGATCTCAGAAAGTGCGTCTATGTATTCGTTGTAGGTACTTTCAGGCCAAATCCCACTCTCCCTCGTGCTGTCCCGGAGCTCCCGCACTCGCGCCCGCAGGGCCGCCAGCCGCGCCGCTGTGCGCACCGGGCCCGGCGCTACACCAGAGCCGCGGTTGTCGACAAAACAACGCTGACTCACGTATTCCCGGGGCAGGTTCGTGTCGGCGTGCTTTGCTACATAGTACCGGCCATCATCCGCCTGCAGAAAATCCCAGCTGGTGACCCGGCGGCGGCGGCGGAAGCTGCGCTCCGTGATCGAGCTGGCCTCCCCCAGGCTGTAAGTCAGCGCGGCAGTGGTCATGGGGCCACGAGCGTCGATCACCGCGGTGGGTGCCCAGGGCTGGGCGTTGGCGTCACAAGCACCGGCATCAGCACCTGCCTGTGCCGTCGGCGTTTCGTCCAATGTGCTGCCAAGCACCGCGTTGGCCGTTTGACTCAGTGTATTGCGAATGAGGGTCAGCTGCCGCTCCCAGGGCAGGTCCGCCCGAATCTGCAAGTGGCGGCCATTGCCCGCGCCGATGATTCCGGGGGCGCCGCAGTCCACCACCATGCGGGCGCCGCTGCGGGGGAGGCGGGCGGCGCGGACGCGCTCGGCGGGTATGAACGTGATGCCATAAATCAAGTTTTGCAAAATGCCGTTCCCATGGCGAGGGGTGCAGGGTTCCGCACGCTGCCCCGCCGGGGGGCGAGTAGGGCAAAGTTCCAGGAGGCCGCACATGCTGTCGTAGGTGGGGCGAGTGGGCATGCCGCCACGCCGGGCGGCTTCGCAAAGTTCCAGTTTATAAGCCAGATCCGGGGGAAGCCACTCCCGCGGCGGCGTGCGGGCAAGTCTGCTCATGAGCATTTCCACCTGGCCGCGGCCGGCGGGTGTGGCGTTGGCGTCGGCGCCCATCCAGCGCAGGCCGAGGTCCCGGGCCCAGTGGGGGTGGGGCTCTGAAGCGGCGCTGGGCGCAGTGTCGCCCCGGGCGCGGGCGGTACTCACGGTTTCGCCGCCGTGACCGCGGGAGCGACGCGGCGGCCCCGCGTGGCTATATGGCATAGCAGTGACCAGCGTCAGTGCCGCGAGCAGTGCCCAGGTATGTACGCCAAGCGCCGTCATGCGAGATCCCCCACAGGCTTTTCGGCGCATGGCGCTCAGGGCTCAAGGGAAAATTTTGCCGCCTGCGCCTATCGCTCTGAAGCCCACGCCGCCGCGGCATTGCCAGCGGTGAAGAGAGAGCCAATTCCCAGATACATGAGTATGGTCAGCCGTTGCTCACGGCGAATGGCATTGATGTAATGGGGGCTGAAGACATGGGCCTCGATGAATTGACGTCTGTGACCGGGACTATCGATGGGCAGGAGGACGTACAAGTCCTTCGCCCACTGGGCTGTGGCCGTGCGCACCAGCTCATCATATTGCGCGATGGCATCTGGCCCCGAGCCGATGAGGCCCCGGGACTGTAGATCCCGGAGCAGGGTAGTCTCGTTGAATACGAAGTTTTTGCTCACGGATCCGTTGGCAGCGCGCGCCTCTCGAATTTCAGTGTGTTGAAAGAGGATTTCCAGCAGAGGCTGGAGGTGCGCGGGTATGGCAGCGTCGTGGGCGATGGCATGGGCCAGATCTTCCCGGGTGATGCCTGCCCGCAGCAGATCATGGATGAAATCCCATTGCCGTCCGTAGGCCGACCGTTCTGCCCGCACCGTTGCCGGGACAAAATGGAGTGCATCGCGGATCCGGCTGAGGACAGTGGGGGCTTTGCCGTCGTGGAAAACGGCGTGGTCAAACTCATGGGCCAGGGTGATGAGCACTGTGAAACTGTTTGCTGTGCGCTCAGGCATGACGAGGGCCATGCTGCCATCCCGCGTGTATCCCGTATTTGCAAGGACATTAGTCGCATCCACCGCACCTTGAGAGCTGCGCCACTCATGAAACTCATGATCGGGCAGGATCAACGTGTTGTCCCAGAAGCGCTGAAGCATTTGTCTCGTGGCGGGGGTGGCGCTGGCCATGCGCTGTCTCACCTGGCTTTGCAGAACGGCCATGGCACGTTCCCTGACGTGGCGGGATCGGGGATTGGCACCGCTCTGCACAAGCTGCAGGGCCGCGGTACGCAGGGCCGTGGGAGTAGAAGGAGGGCAAAGGGTAGCCGCGGGAGCCCCTGGGCTGTGGGCCCAAAGAAGTAGTAATATGACGGCACGCAGCTGAGGCCCCATCGTCTAAGTATCGGTGCACGGGCCTTTGATGTTGATTCGGGCAGGTTTTGCCGGGCAACGCACCAAACTGCGACTTCCGGGGTACTTCATTCTTGTTTTGACAAGACCGCTCAGGATTCCTATAGATTTAAGGAGATTTTTTCTTAACGAGGTATTTTTCCATGACGTCTTTCTCTGATTTGATCCTGTCCACCGCCCACGCCCAAGCCCCCGCTGGTGCTCCGCCCCAGCCCAGCCCCTTCATGAGCCTGGCCCCCCTGGGGCTGATGCTGCTGGTGGTCTACTTCATGATCATCCGCCCCCAGCAAAAGAAGGTGAAAGAACACCAAGCCCAGCTCGACAAACTCAAGAGCGGCGATGAAGTGGTGACACAGGCCGGGATCTTCGGCACAATTACAACCATCACAGACAAGATCGTGACGCTGGAAGTCGATAAAGACGTGCGCATCCGCGTACTCAAAGGCCAGGTCGCGACCGTCGTGAAAGGGGACAAAGCCTAATCATGCCAAAAAATTGGTGGTACAAATTCGTCTTGCTGATCAGCGTCACGATTTTTTCCGTGGCCTACATCGTGCCTACCGTGCGCAATCTGGATCCGGAGAAAACCTCCTATCCCTTCAAGCAGAAGGTCAACCTGGGGCTCGACCTTCAGGGTGGCGTCTACATGGTGCTGGGCGTGGATTTCCGCAAGGTCTTCGGCGACGTCGCCGATCGCCAGGCGGAGACCATCAGCGAAGAGATCACCAAAAAGGGCTGGGCCTGCTCCAAGCCAGCGGTGAGCCGCGAAGGTGGCACCCACTCCGCCGATGACCCTCGCGTCACCATCGAGTGCTCCACCGCCCAAGCTCGCGATGACCTCCGCAAGTTCATCAAAAAAGATGAGACCCTGCGCCTCACCGATGACAAGGCCAATCACTCTGAATATGGCCTCTCCAAGCTCTACAAAGACAACGTCCGCGAGAAGACCATCAGTCAAAGCATCGAAGTGATCCGCAACCGCATCGACGAGTTCGGTGTGTCCGAACCCGTGATCACCTCCCAGGGCACCGATCGCCTCTCCGTTGAGTTGCCGGGCATCAAAGATGTGGAACGCGCCAAAGAGCTCATCGGCCGCACCGCCCGCCTGGAATTCAAAATCGTCGCCGATGACAAGAAGACCCCGGATGAAGTGGCTGCCCTTGTCTCCCAGATCGAAGTGCAGAACGGCGTGAAGTACAAAGAGGGCGGCAAGTTCTCTGAGTACGTGAAGGCCATCAACGAGCATGCGAAAGGCAAGATCCCCGTGGGCACTGAGATCGCCTTCCAGCGGGAAGAGCGGGATGCCGAGGGGGACCGCGTTGGTCGTGTGCCCTATCTCTTGTTTTCGAAAGCTGATGTCACCGGCGATGACTTGAAAGACGCTTTCGTGCAGATGGACCCCCAGGACAACCGCCCGGAGGTGGGCCTCTCCTTCAACGCTCGCGGCGCCGACAAGTTCGATAAGGTCACGGGCGAGAACACCAAAAAACGCATGGCCATCACCCTGGATGGCATTGTGCATTCCGCCCCCGTCATCCAAACGCGCATTTCCGGCGGCCGGGCTCAGATCACCTTGGGGCAGGGCGACTACAATCGCCTCCTCCAAGAGTCCAAGGATCTCTCCATCGTGCTTCGCGCCGGCGCGCTGCCCGCCCAGCTCGAGTTCCTTGAGCAGCGGGTGGTGGGTCCCAGCCTTGGCGCCGATTCCATCGCCAAGGGCCAGTTCGCCAGCATGGTGGGCTGCTTGGCCGTGTTCCTCTTCATGTTGATCTATTACCGGGCCAGCGGCGCCATCGCCGACGTGTCCTTGATATTGAACGTGCTTTTCGTGCTCGCCATTCTGGTGGGCTTGGAGGCAACGCTCACGCTCCCCGGCATCGCCGGCATCGCGCTCACCGTGGGCATCGCCGTGGACTCCAACGTCGTGATCTACGAGCGTATCCGCGAGGAGTTGCGTCTCGGGAAATCCGTGAAGTCCGCGGTTGAGGCGGGCTTTGGCAAGGCTTTCCACACCATCCTGGACGCCAACGTCACCAACGCCTTCGCGTCAGCGATTCTGTTGAACTTCGGCACGGGCCCCATCAAGGGCTTCGCCGTGACGCTGCTCATCGGCATCGTAACAACGTTGTTCACCGCGGTATTCGCGTCCCGGCTCATGATTGACTTCTACGTCGAGAAATTCAAAGTGAAGGAAATGAGCATCTAATGTTTGAAATCATCTCCCACAAAACCAATATCAACTTCGTTGGTCGGCGCCATATCTTCATCAGCCTGTCCATCATCGCTGTGATCGCCACCATCGTGTTGCTTTTCACCAAGGGCCTCAACTACGGCATCGATTTCAAGGGCGGCGCTGAGGTGCAGATCCATTTCAGCGAGGACATGGACGTGGGCAGCCTGCGCAAAGATTTGGAAGACGCGGGATTGAGGCACCTCACCATTCAGGCCTTGGGCACTGATGGCAAGACGGGCAACCGGGAGTTCCTCGCCAAAATGGGCGTGGAAGATAGCAATCTCCAAAAAGTCGGTGACCGGGTCGAGCAGGCTCTGCTCGCCAAAATGCCCAAAGAGAAGTTTGAAGTGCAGCGAGTGGACGTCGTCGGTCCCCAGGCCGGCGAGCAACTCCGCAAGTCAGGCTTTCTCTCCATGCTTTACGCGTTACTCTGCATCTTCATCTACGTCGCCATCCGCTTCGATTCCCGTTACAGCCCCGGCGCCGTCATGGCGTTGGTGCACGATAGCTTCATTACCCTGGGTATCTTCGTCATCACCCAGAAAGAGTTTTCGTTGCAGATCCTGGCGGCCATCCTCACCATCATCGGCTACTCCAACAACGATACCATCATCGTGTTTGACCGGGTCCGTGAGACGTTGCGGAATTTCCCCAATAAGAGCCTGGAAGAGAACGTCAATCGTTCCATCAACGAAACGTTGGGGCGCACGATCCTCACGTCTCTCTGCACCTTCCTGGTGACTGCGGCGCTCTACGTGTTCGGCGGCGGCGTTATCCGCGACTTCGCCTTCACCATGAGCATCGGCATCGTCGTGGGGACTTATTCCTCGATCTTCATCGCTTCACCGATCCTGATCTACATCGCCCATTGGCAAGAGCGACGGGCTGGCAAGGCCCAAACGGGCCGATCACTGTCCCCAGCCTCGGCCAAGCTCTAGACCATGGGTGGGGGGAAGCACGGCACGCTTTGGGGGGCTGAAGAGAGCGCGCCGGATCTCACCAACGAAAAAGAGCTGCCGCAGCACCTGGCCTGCACCCCCTGGCTTGCTCGCATCCTTTGGGGCAGGGGATACCGGGATCGGGCGGGGCTGGAGCGCCTGCTGAAGCCTCAGCTTTCTTTGCTGCCATCGCCGTTCACCATCATCGACATGGAGCGGGCCTGTGACCGCGTGGTCGATGCGTTGGCCAATGAAGAGCTCATTGCTATTTACGGCGACTATGACGTGGATGGCACCTGCGGCGCTGCCATTTTGAGCGAGTTTCTGGAAGAGCTTGGCGCCCCGGTGGTGACCTACCAGCCCAATCGCTTCAAAGAGGGCTATGGCGTCAACGTGCCGGCGGTGCGGGGGCTCGTGGAGCAAGGGGCCCGGGTCCTCATCTCGGTGGACTGCGGAATTACCGCGGTGGAACCCGCCCGAGTCTGCGCGGAGGGCGGCTGCGATTACATTGTGCTGGACCATCACTTGCCCGGGCCACAGATCCCGCAAGCGCTGGCCGTGGTGGACCCCCAGCGTGGGGAGGACCAGTCGGGGCTGCAAAACCTTTGCGGCGCCGGTCTCGCATTTTTCTTCATCATGGGGTTGAGGGCGAAGCTCCGTGAAGCGGGGTTCTTTGAAGAACGCCCCGAGCCCAATCTGATGAAGTTTCTCGATCTGGTGGCAGTGGCCACCATCGCCGACATGGCGGACATCCGTGGCGTGAACCGCATTTTGGTCACCCACGGCCTTCGGGTGCTGAACCGTGCTCCGCGCCCGGGCTTCAAAGCCATCTTGGAAGCCACCGGAGTCAAAGAGGTGCGCTCCCAGCATCTGGGTTTTGTGATCGGTCCCCGCATCAACGCCGCGGGTCGGCTGGAGCATGCCGGTGCCGCGCTGAAACTTTTGCGCTGCCAGAATATAGAAGAGGCCCGCGCCCTCGCTCAAGAACTTGAAGTCATCAACACCGCCCGTCGCCAGACCCAGGACACCGTGGTGGAGGAGGCCCGCAAACTCGCCGCGGCCCAGGTGGCGGACCCCCTGTGGGCCGAGATGGCCACTCACCGCCCCAACGCGGCCTTTGGCCCCTGGCCCCGGGCGTTGGTGCTTGCGGCCGAACACTGGCACGAAGGCGTCGTGGGCATCGTCGCTTCGAAAATCATGGATGAGTACAAGCGCCCCGTCTTTGTGCTCACGCGCAAAGAGCAGAGCTGGAAGGGCAGCACCCGCAGCTTGGCCCAAGTGGACATTTTCACTGTGATGTCGGAACCCACCATCGCGAAATTCCTCACCAACTTTGGCGGCCACGCTTATGCCGGGGGCGCCAGCCTCAAGTTCGAGGATCTCGAAGCCTTTCGTGGGGCATTGAATGAGCATCTCGCGCTCACCACCACCGCTGAGCACTACCACGTGGACCGCCGCACGGATCTGGAACTCACCGAGGCCGACCTCTCACCCCGGGTCTTGGGCCAGTTCGTCGCTGAGATTGAAACCCTCGAGCCCTTTGGAATCGGCTTCCCCGAGCCCGCCGTGAAAATACAGAGCGTCATGGCCCGCAGCCCCCGGGTCCTTAAAGAGCGCCATTTGAAGTTCAATTTAAGCGGCGTGGATGCTCTCTGGTTTGGCGCCAAAGAAACCGCGGTGGGCATTGAGCTCATGGCGGGCAATGCCGTCAATCTCTGGGTCTCGCCGCAATGGAACGAGTGGCAGGGTAGTCGCCGCCTCCAGCTCCGGGTGAGCCATGGGGAACGGTTATAGTCCACGCCTCATGCTGCCTTGACCGCCTGCAACCGAGGACCTAAGTTGGCCCCCATTCCGGGGGTTGGATATGGTTCTGCGTGGCTTGGTGTTCTTTGCTTTATTCGCGGTTTCTGCTTGGGCCCAGGAGCAGCCGGGGTTTTTGTATCAGGATCGATCCGGCGTGCTGAGGCGAGCGCCCCACGGCCCCGTGGGGGTCCATGAACCCGTGCGCCTGCGTTTCAATCTCGAGGGCGAAACCCTCAACCCCTTTTCCATCCGTGTGCGTTCCCAGCCCGCAGTGGACTGGGATGCGGAAGTCTCCGACGATGGTCGCTATCTCAACCTTCGTCCCCACCGAGGCTTTCTCGCCTCCGGTGAGTTTTATGAAATTCACATCGAGGCCAACCACCTTCGTAGAGAAGGCGGAGAGTTGTGGGACGGTGTGCGTTCCGTTGGCGGCTTAGTCACCGGTGATGGGGCTTTCAGTTGGGACATGTCCCTCGAAACCCGCTCTATTCCCATGGGTCCATCCGACGCGGATGTGCGCTTCGCGGAGGGGCGCAGTCTCCATTGGGCTTTGGAGGCCCCCGCCTTTCTTCAGTTTTCTTCTTCAAGCAGCGGCATCGTGCAATCACTCTCCGCCCCAGGGTTTTTCGTCACCATGTTCAGGGTCGGGGCAGTGGGCCGAGTTGCCGCGTTGGTTTTGCCTGAGGACATGAATCCCCGGGGCGCCTTTGTCATGGAGGGCCTCGCCCGGGGTGAAGCCTTCCACGCCATCAGCCGCACGGCGCCGGGGCTGCAGCGCTTCCGCATGGAAGGGCGTTTGGGGTCTGATCATGTTTTGGCGGAGGCGTCTTTTACCGCCACTCGCGCCGACGCCCGCGTGGAGGGCGTCATGGCCAGTGGAGCCCACGCTGCCACCGCCATTCCCCAAATCTTCGCCTGCCTCACCTCGGCGGAGGCCCATAGCGTGGGCGCCGGGTTCTGGAGCAATGGGACCATCATCGTGAAAGCCTCCAACCCCATTGACCGGCTCCCCCACCTCTACGGGGCCCTTCTTTTTCATGAGGGGCATCTAGTGGACTCTGCATTCGCTACGGCTCACGATGCGGTGACCTTGACCCTCCGGCCTCGCGGCTCTGCTGACGACAGCTGGCGCGTGTACGTGTTCCGCGACGAATACATGGCCAGGATTCTCAGCGGCGCGCAGCTGGTTGAGGGCGTCCCCTTCGAGTGCGAATTCCCCACGCCATGACGACGGCCCTGGAAAACACTGACACTCACATTGTTTGCTCCGTGGAGCATCGGTCTCAGTTCATCGAGACGCTGCGGGGCGGCATCCTCATGCTGCTCCGTTGGTTTGTGGGCTATCCCCTGGCTTACCTCACGTACAGTATCTCAGGCCTCATGCGGGCGCCCTGGCGCCTTGCGCCCCAGAGCGTGGTGCGGGGGCCCCAGATCCTGGTGGTGAATCACACCAATTCCGCTTTTGATGTGCTGTTGTCCCAGCTGGCCTCTCCCCAGTGGAATTTCTTTTTGGTGGATGGAAGCCGCGCCCGCATTCCCCTGGGGGATACCTTGTTGCGGATCCTGCGCGGCGTGCCTTTGAAGCGCGGTGGCAATGCGCCGCTGAACCCCGAGAACACCGCCAGTTTTCTGGGGCGCCTCGCCGACCTCCTCAACCAGGGCCATAGCCTCACCGCGTTTCCCGAGGGCGAGTCGCGCTACAGCTCCCAGCTGCGCCATCTCCGGTACGGCGTCGCCTACATCGCCCTCGAAGCCGAAGAGAGGAGTGGGTGGCAGCTGCCGCTCACCATTCAATGTCTGGGCCTCAACTACGAAAACGTGCGCATCGCTGGATCTCGATGCCTCGCCCAGTGGGCCGAGCCCATCGATGTGCGTCGTTACCGCGAGCTCTTCCTCAAGGATCGCCAAGGCGCTCAGGCAAAGTTGCTGGCGGACGTGGAGGGTCGGCTGCGCGACGCTCTCATCGAGGCGGATACGCCGGAACGATTGATGGAGGCCCATCGCCTCGCCCATGCTCGCCGTGAGCATCGAGTCGCAGGGGTGAGACGGGCGTTGCAGGATCTCATGGCTGGCACCGCGGAGCCCGTGCGCCAGAGGGGCATCCTGTGGCGGGGCCTGCCGTCCGCGGTGTTTCAGTTGGTGGCCTTTCTTGTTTTTGGCGTCATCGGCGTACTTGCCTGGCCCTTTCGCGCCTTCGGTCGCCTCGCTGCCCGGGACCCTTCCCAGGAGATTTGCTACGGACTCTTGCTTTGGTTGGTGTGCTTGGTGTCTGGGTTCTTCGTCTCCGACGGCCGCTGGGCCCTGCAGTTCTGCGCCTTCACGGTGGTGGGCGCCCGGAGCTGGCTCTGGGCCTGGCGCCGGGGCATGGTTAGCTAAAAATATTCTATTATTACAGCGATATCATCAGAAGCTGCGCCGTCTGGATTATGAAGAGCGCGGCCACAATTTAAAATGGGGGCTCTTTGCCGCGCACTCCCGCAAGCCAAGGCATTTGAGAGATGTCCACGGAATCCAGCCCCGTAGCCAGGTAAATGCGGGTGAAACCCAGTGCGGCAATTTGCTGAGATACGTCTTCGCCGCGAACGGCCTCTCCCTGGTCATTTTTCCCTAATTGCGAATCTATGTAGATGGGGATGCCACGATCCAGGGCATGGGCTTTATTGAAAAAAGCTTCAACTGTGCTGAATCCGAGAAAATTCATGTCAGTCTTTTCTGCGGACATCTTCCAGCACAAGTGCACCAACATGTCGTCATCGATCAGAATGGCATCAGGGGAATCAATTTTGTATCCACCTCGCGGCTGCACGGCGATGGGGACAAAGCCCAGGTCCGAACGCGAGACCGGACGGGACAACGGCGCGTATCAATCCCTGCTCCGCACGCACGCATTCATGGTGGATTAAATGAATTGATTAGATGATAAATATAGTGCATTGAGTTGGCCTTATGTCATCTCTGCGTCCTGTCATTTTTCTGATTTCTTTTCTTGCCGTCACGGGGCTGCAATTTCCAGCACATGCTGTTGGCTCTGGAAATGAATGCGAGAAATGGCTTCGTACGACGAGGCAATCCAAGCTTATGAATTTTTACCTCGACCTCAAATTCAAATGGGGTTTATTGCCATTTAAGGCATCCATTCAAAGCGTTGAAGCCGACTACATTGACCATGATCTATATAGTCTTTCGGTGCGGCGCGATTATCAAGAAGAGGGTTTAATCGAGGTTATCGGTAGAAATGGCGAAGTATTGAAAGAAGTCCACATCAGAGGTCGCATCCAGCAGATCCCCTTTGAGGATATGTATCCAGCATGGATCGAGATTTATCGCTATTGTACCGCCAAGAGCAGGGAAGAGCGCGGAGCCATTAAGCTGATCCGTTTGCGCCATACACACCCGATCCCGCCGGAATATCATGGACCCATGCATCGCTTCACTGGTGGAGATAAAAGATTTGCATTATGGGTCAAGGCTTTTATAGATTACCACCGGCTTTCGGGGGTCGAATTGCGCAGCCGAATAGCATATATGGATTTCTTTAAAGGGCTTCAGGCTAAAGAAATCATTATTCCATCGGATGTTTCGATCCAAAGTGGAGACTTCTCCACAGGGAGAGAATGGCGCAATAACTTTGAGGAACAAATCAGAGACGCATTCAGTCGTCGCGATTCAGCCAAGGCCAAGTAACAGGAAGGTTGCGTAGCCCCTCAAGCCGCACGCTGATCGCCCCGGTCGTCGTCTTGGCGGGCGGGCGGAGTCAATGGTTTCGCCGCGGCGAAGCTCGCCTTGATATAGGCAATGCGTTTTTCCGTGAGGGGCAGGGTGGTCCGCAGGTTGAACTGGTCCAGTTTCCGCAGCGCTCCCTCCGCCGCTTCCACGGCCTCAGGGCTGCCGCCCAGGATATTCACCGCCATGATATCCGCTTCGAATTCCTGCAGCTCTCCTTGCTTCGTCATGAGGTGGTAGGCCCAGGCGAAAATCACCACGGCGAGCACCAGGGAAAGCGCGGGGGCTTTGATCATGAGGGCCATGACTTGGCTGATGGCGAAAAACAAAAAGAGGCCCATGCCCAAATTCATGCGCTTTACCGCGTGGCGGGTCATGCCGTGGGCCGCCTCGTGGCCGAGGACGAATTCCACTTCAGTGGGCGTGAGAATCTCGTCGATGCCCCGCACGTAGAACACCGCGCTTTGGAAGGGGTTCCAGCGCGAGGGCAAGCCGAGGAAAAACGCGTTGCGAAAACCCGCTTTGTTCCAGGGTAGTTCGATGAGTTGCATGGCTTCCATGTGGCGATAGCCCAAAGTGGCCGCGCGGTTTTTTACCCGATCCCAGCGCTCTTTCCAGCCCGTGGCTTGGGTCATGGACCGCGCACCTTGGGTGAAGCGCAACGTCAACGGGCCCAGCACGAGAAATGCCAAGGGCATGAGAATGGGAACAAAGAGAGTGCAAAGGGCGGGCACATAGCGAAGCGCGCTTTGCGCTTGAGCCTCATTGATGAGGCCCATCTTGTGACAGAAGCTCACGGCGAGAATCGTGCCCACGAAGGGCAGCAGGATGGCCCCCCCCATGAGGAGGCCCAGGGCGAAGTTGCCAAGAAGGATGCGCATATGGGTGCGGGATACTTCGCGGAAGTGTGCTTGTACTTCCACGGGCGCCACGGCCACGGCCTCAGCACCGCGCACCACGCGAAATCGGTTTTCCACCGGCAAAAAAAGCAGGGCGGATATGGTGCAAGTGCCAGCAAACCAAGTGAAGGCTTCCGCCCCCTGAGCGGTGTGAGTCATGAAGTAGGCCACGAGAGGCAGGAACATCATGAATTGGAGGAAGCGGATCTGGCGCTGCCAGGAGTCCCGGGTCTCTCGTTCCTTGAGGTCGGGTTCCACGATGAGGATCATGGCGTGGATGGTGGCGCACACGATGGCGGTGGAGAGGAGGAACCCCAAGTGGAACGTGGAAACAGGTGTGTCAGAACTCAAAGGGCGCCCTCCTTATTTCTATGAGACCCATCGGCACGCTGGCCCCGGGGCTGTAGTCACGGACGACACAGAGGCGAAAACCTGCCGGGTTTTACGGCCGGAGGCGGGCCGGAAACAGCGCACGCGCACCGCCCCACTCCGCCGCTCAAGCAAAGCAGCCGCTCAAGCAAAGCACGGATCAGGACGATACGCGGAGCATGGCGACCCACAGCACCGCCCCCCCCCGCCGTCCGCAAGTCTCGAAAATGTTACTTCCGGGCATGGGTGGAGGGGGGTAGTGCCACCGGAAGTCACATTTTCGAGACTTCGCGGACAGCGCGGCCTTCGTGGACAGCTGTGCTCTTTGTCGCCACCGTGATCAGCGCCACCTCCGTCCCCACCGCTGCTCGGGCGAGCCGTGACTGCGGCGGTGGGAGGCCCTACCGTGCGGTCTTGCGTGGCCTTGTCGATGAGCCCGATGTTTTTCGCAGTCTCGACGATATCCCCGCAGCGGCCCAGGAGGCGCTGGCGGCAGCGCGGGCATTGCCTTTTTCTGTGAGCGTCGTCGCCCTCGGCAAGGGGGTGCACAGGAGCCACGTCCTGACCGTGCGCAGGCTTAGCCAGAGCGGCATCTTTGCGGCGGCAGACCTGCGCCCAGGCGCCCTTGCTGCGCCTCACGCTTCTGTGAC
>CAYHWW010000088.1:0-7157 GCA_964360145.1 uncultured Oligoflexia bacterium
CGACCAAGACGCACTCCTGTGCGTCGCGTGGAGCGGGCGACGACGACAACGAAGCCAGGCGGGAAAAGACCGAGCCTACACCGAGCCTACCCCAGTAAGGCGAGCCGCTCACGGAGGGCACCGTCAGCAGAAGCCAGCGCCTCGGTCCAAAGACCGGGCTCATTCCCACATAACTCCTGCAACAGCCCATGCAGCGTTTCAGTCTGGTCCGCATTGGCCGCGCAGCGTGCGAGATAGCGGCGGGTCCAAAACAGGGTGCGGCCCCGGGCGGTTTCCAAATCCACGAGAACTGGCCCCAGGGCCTGGGCGAGAATGGGCTCCAAAGCATGGAGCATGCGGGCCACCATCATGTGCGTGGGGCGGGTCACTGCCTCCAAGGTGCTCGTGATGTACTGCTTGGCCTCTTCTGGAAGACTAAGCAAACAGAGAGCGTCATCAATGCATCGCCCTGCCCGGAGGCTGTCGCCCAGGGATCGCAATGAGCGATCATCACCCCCCAACTCCGTGAGGGCCCGAAGACAAAGCTCCAAAAGGGGAAGGGGCGCTCCCTCTTCCACTTCTTGCTCCAGTGGCTGTGGCAAGAGCTGAGCGACGACCTGCCCTGTGCCTGGAGACCGACTTTCCAAGTCCTGCTCCAAAGCCCGAGCCAGTAGAACCGTCCCCCAAAGCCCCACGGCATGGCGGGAAAAAAGGGCGGCAACAGCGGTCTGCTGGGAACGGGCTTCCGTAGTATTTGCTAATTCCATGCGGACGTCCTTGTCCATGGCGTCAATTATTCAACATCCGCGCCGGGGCGTCAATGGGGGGTGGCTCAGGTAAATACTTCCTACTTATCGAATATGATCAAGGCATGCCCGTGTCGCGGCAAAACTGCGCGAAGGGCAATACGGTGATCTTGCCCTGCTCATGGTGGGCGGTGCCTAGATGCACTTGGTAAAAGCGGGGAATAGGCAGACGCTGGGCGAAATACTGCGTTGCTTTGCTAGGCGCACCTTCGCCGGTTTTACACTCCACGGCAAAGAGGGGTTTCCCCTCCTTCAAAACAACGAAGTCCACTTCCCGACCATCAGTGTCCCGAAGAAACCGCAGCTCCATGGAATAACCTTCGGTGTCCTCAATCCAATGACAGTATTTGAGCAACTGAGACGCCACGAGGTTCTCGAAGCGGGCACCGTATTTTTGCACCATGGACCAATCCCACAGATAGAGCTTTTTCTCTTTTTTCACCGCCCTCACTTTCGGCGTGCCATAGGGCGCCACGCGGTAACAGAAATATAAATTTTCCAGCATGCGAAGCCAGTTCTCGACGGTTTTGTGGTCCACCTGCAGGTCCTCCCGCAGGCTCTTCACCGAAAGAATGGAGCCTACCCTACCGGGGAGCAGTTCAACCAAATGCTCAATGAGCGAAATATCCCGCACCCGCTCCAAGTCCCTGAGGTCATCGCGCACCACACGAGTCACGCGATCCCGTTGCCAAATGCGCAACTCAGTCGCATCACGGCTGAATAAGGGTTCGGGGAACCCCCCCCACGTCAGCAGGGCCTCAAGATCCTTGGGCGACGGATTTTTATTCAACTCAAGAAGGCTAAAGGGGTGAAGGCGAAAGTACCGATAGCGCCCCAAGAGGGAGTCCCCGCCCTTGCGATAGTAATCGAGACGCGCCGACCCTGTGACGATGATCTTGCGTTGGGATTTCTCGATATCGTAGATGCCCTTCACCAGGTTGCGCCAACGCCCGTACTTGTGAATCTCGTCCAAGATCAGTAGGGGTTCTTGGGGCGGAAGCTCGAGAGCGCGCAGCTTGCGAGGCACCCGTGGGTCATCCCAGCTCATATAGGCCGGGTGTTTTTCAGTGGCTTGGGGCCCCAGCAGGGACAAAGCAAGGGTCGTCTTGCCTACTTGACGGGGGCCGCCCAAAAACACCATTTTTTTGGATAAAGCACTCTTAACCGCGGCTTGGAAGGCCTTTCGATGTTCCTGCATAAAGTAGAGTATACTCCACTTTACTCATGAGTAAAGTGGACTTCAGTCCATTAAACTAACGGCATGAATCGACAGCCATACTCTGAAAATCCAGGCAAAACACCATGAGTTCCTCTTCCTTCGAGGGCGATACCACTGCGTTGTACTCCTCGATGAGCTTGATCATGCGGGTTTTCAGCTTAGCGACATCCGCGACGCTCACGCTCACAACCGAGGTGTAGTGGAGGTCCTCGCCTGTAATGACATCATCCGCACTTTGGTCCAAGGCTTCCATGACCCGCACTCGCCAATTGCGGTGATGCTGCGTGATCAGCGGCGAATCGCCGGGCACATGGATACGGGCCTCCGTCATCACGTAGCGCTCGCCGTCTTGGCGCACCAAGCCCATGGCGGTGAGATCGGTGAATACGCGCTGACACGCGCTCCGCGGGATGCCCAGCGCGGCAGCCGCGGTGACGACGGCTTGAAAGCGCGGGATGGAACACAGGATGTGCAGCGCCGCGTACCGCCACGAACTGTAGTAGCGCGCTTGCTGCTCCAGCGTGAGCTTGCTGCGCTCCTTGATGCGTTCTCGCAGCAGCAGCTGCTTGCCGCGCTCTTCTTTGATGAGGCGCTCGAAATGCTGACGCAACCCCTGGCTGCCCGCCCGCTCATTCTGGAGAAGCAGCAGAAAGAAGTTGGACTCCGCCAAACTGAAGGTCCAGTGCCGCGCGAGCACCTCGCCCTGCTCCAGGGAAAGATCCGCCTCCCCATTCCAAACCCGAGTCACATAGCTGGGCTGCACATTGAGGATACGGGCCAAAGCCGCTTTACCACCACGCTGAGCCCCTGCAGCGCTATTGAGTCGGCTTTTCAGGACCTCACGGTAACTCACGTAATCATAGATATTTTTAGGTTCCACGCAGAATAACTACACTAAAAATGTAACAATTCATAGTTTATTTAAGTAATTTGATCTGTTATACACTAACGCAACGCATTATAACCTCTTCAACAAAGAGGTCTCAAATATGAACACCCCCCTTCTTCTCTCATTACTGCTCTCTCTCACCACCTCAGCCTTCGCGGGCCAAGACGGCGGCAACTCCAGCGGCGGCGGTGGCGCCATCACGCGGCCCGACGACAGCGTGGTGCTCGCTGATCCCTTTGTCATCCGCCACGAGTCCGAAGGCACCGGCGAGCTCAGCGATGAGATCATCGCCGAACTCCAACGGGCGGGCTGGATCCTGGTGCAGTACGGGGCCGAATACAGCTTCATGGCCAAGCTGAGCTTTTTTGACGACAACAGCGCCCTGATCTTCCCCCAGGCCAACCGCATCCGCCCCCACTCTTACACGGCAGCATTCATCAACAACCATGTGCTCCGCGGCACCATTGAGTATCGCTTCGTTGCCGACCTGCCGGATTACAACACCTGCCACCAACACCGCATGGTGGCTCTGCCCGAGGGTGCCAGCGAACAGCTTGTAGCTTGCACCGTGGGGCCCATCACGTGGATCAAGGAAAGCCTCTTCCGCCGCATGAGCGTTCGGGAACAAGCCCTCACAGTGATCCATGAACGCCTCCACACCCTGAGTCCGGGGTTGCCTGAAGAGATCATCGCCGACATCACCACCTCCCTGGGAACGGCGTTGGAACTCTACAACGCCCAAGCCCGGGGCGAACGCCCCATGCTCACCGATTTGCAAGTCAACCGCCTGCAGCGCCTCATGATGCGCATTATGCAGGCGGAACTCCACCGGGGTCGAGGCTACATGGCCGAGATGGAGGCCAGCCGCGCAGAGCACCAGGACACGACTCTCGATGAACTCCAGATCCTCAACACCTACACCGTGGCCCGTGAAGGCGGTGGCCTCCTCATCACCCCCTATCATGACCTCACGGAGCAAATGCCCGAAGGCGCCTATGTGGGCATCGGCGCCGTTGTTCACCCCTACAGCCTCTCCCGCAACGCCACCATCGTAGGAAGCACCTGTAAGGACGTTGCCGCTGAAGTCCGTGAGCTCAGCACTCCCTTCCGCAATATCAGCATCATGACTTGCATTCTGGAAGAAGGAGCGAGTCTCATCAATAGCGAGATCAGCCTGGATTCTGAGAACGCCGGCATGGTCACGGGCTTGGAAAATGCGATGGACATCGACGTGGAGTCCCGGCTCATGAGCAACAATGGCGGCAATATCCACATCGGAATCGGTGCCTCCATCATCAATAGCTACGTGGGCCTCTCTTCGTCCTCGCCGTATGCCACCAACGAACGTGAAGAACTTCACATGGGCGCGGGGGCACGCATCGAGAATTCATCGCTCCATAATTTCAATGCCCTGCGCCTGGGCCCTGGGAGCCGCATCATCGACAGCGATGTTCGCGTAGCGGCGCCCCTCCGGGGCACGACCTCTCGGAGCGTTTGGAGACTCCTTGCTCTCACATTGGAGCCCCGCGCATCCCTGCTTCACGCCCACAGGACTGTTACTGTTTCGGAAGCAACGCCGTGGCAAATAAAGCTCGGCCTTACTCTCCGAAGCATCGACGATCCCAGAACAAGCGACGGCCGCCTGAATGGTATCACCATTGCCGAGAACAGCGTCGTGGACTTTCAAGCCCCCGGCGTGGATCTCGCTTGTTTAGAACATACGGACTGGGACACCCCTTACGTTCGCGAGCCCCGAACCATCCGCGCCGTCAGCGACCTCTGCAGGTAGAGTGCCACTCCATGACCACACGTGTATTCACCCTCATTTTCTCCCTCGCTTTCATCATCAGCACCCTCACGGGCTGCGCCACTGCCATCGACGTCAAGGTGCCCACGGCGCGGCTCACGGCGCCCGAAGCCCAGGGCGGCAATCTCTTTGAAAAACGCATCAAAGGCGGCGCCTCCTTGGCCCTCGAGGGCAACGCACGAGTGGAAGTGGCAAGCCGTCTGTTGCAATCACCGCCTGTCACCACGGCGCCTCACATCGACCGCACCAACGATGATCTCCGCGGTGATCTCGCCATCGGCATCCTCGATCACCTCGACGCCCAGTTCCGCCTGGCCGACGACTCCCCCTGGTTGCTCTCGCTGAAATACCAATTCCTCGGCGCCCCCCGGGCTGAGGCCCAGGAGGGCAATCTCTCGGCCGCTCTTACCCTGGGCGGAGGCCATAAAAATGAATCCGGCACATCGCGTGCGTGGTTCTCCGGTGAAACCACGGTGGATTACGACGTGGACTTCAATGCTCTCGATGTGGGCTTGCCCGTGGGCTATCGCTTCCATCGCTATTTCCTCGCCTATGCTGGGCCAAGCCTGACTTACGTTTGGGTCGACGGCAACGTGACCCAAGGGGGCCGGGACTACCGCACCTCGGGGCGCATCGAACAATACGGCGCCCATGCCGGCCTGCGCTTCGACTTCATGTACTGGTTTGCCCACACCGAGTGGAGCTACGCCCATACCCACTACCTCTCCACCACGCGGCCAGGGAATTACTGGGCATTGATGGTGGGGATGCAGCTTTAGTAGATCGTCGAGAAAGGGTCATCTGCTTCGTTGTCGGGTCCTCGCGGCTCCACGCGGCGTACAGGAGTACGCCTTGGTCGCCCGCTGCGGCCCTCCGCCTCGCAGCTGACCCTTTCTCGACGATCTATTAAAACCAATGTTGATGATACGCCAGCTTTAGACACGCCCCCACAAACCCATGGCCCAGCCCTGAAATTTGGACTATATCCGGTGGGTACCCCATCCCTTCAGGAGGTCTTTCTCATGGCTATCAACGTCGCTATTAATGGCTTCGGTCGCATCGGTCGCAACGTCATGCGCCTCGCGCTCAACCACCCCTCCATCCGGGTGGTGGCCATCAACGACCTCACCAAGCCCGACGTCAACGCCCACCTCCTCAGATTCGACTCCGTCCATGGCCGCTTTGACGCCGACGTGCGGCTTGAGGGCAACACCATGCAGGTGGGAGCCCACAACATTCGCCTCTACTCTGAAAAAGACCCCTCCAAACTCCCCTGGAAAGAACTGGCCGTGGACGTAGTGCTCGAATGCACGGGTATCTTCACTGACCGAGAGAAGGCGGCACTGCACTTGACCGCCGGTGCAAAAAAAGTCGTGATCTCAGCACCCTCAAAAGATGCGGACCTCACCGTGGTCTTCGGCATCAACCACGACGGTTACAACCCCAAGAGCCACCAAATCATCAGCAACGCCAGCTGCACGACGAACTGTCTGGCCCCCATCGCCAAGGTGGTGGATGACTCTTTCAAAATTCTCTACGGCACCATGACGACTGTGCACAGCTACACCAACGACCAGCAAGTGCTCGACTTGGCCCACAAAGACCTGCGCCGCGCCCGCGCCGCCGCGGTGAGCATGATCCCCACCTCCACCGGTGCCGCCAAGGCCATCGGCCTCGTGCTGCCCCACCTCAAAGGCAAGATGGACGGCTACGCCGTGCGGGTCCCCACCCCCAACGTGTCCCTGGTGGATATGACCGTACGGGTGGAAAAAGCCACCACCAAAGAAGAATTGAACGCCAAGCTCAAGGCTGCCGCCGAGGGCAAGCTGAAGGGCGTGCTGGGCTTTGAAGTGCAACCCCTGGTTTCCGTGGACTACAACGGCTGCACCAACTCCAGCACCGTGGACGCCGAGCTCAGCGCCACCTACGGCGACGGCACCATGCTGAAAGTGGTCAGCTGGTACGACAATGAAATCGGCTTCAGCGCTAGACTTCTAGACCTCGTCAATCACATGGCCACCGTCGGCCTTTAAGGTAATCCCATGATCAAGTGCATTGATGAAATCAAAATCGAAGGCAAGCGCGTGTTCATGCGCCTCGACTTCAACGTACCGCTGGAATTCAGCGGCGACACGGTCCGCATCACCGATGATACCCGCATCCGTGAAGCAGTGCCCACCATCAAGCACGCCCTGGACCGCGGCGTGCGCTTGATCCTTGCCTCTCATCTCGGAAGGCCCGAGCCCCAGGCTGATGGCAGCCGGGACCCCAAGGCGTCCCTCGCCCCCGTGGCGGAGCGGCTGCAAGAGCTCCTGGGCGTGGACCTCATGCTCTCCGACGACATCGTGGGCGACGGCGTGGAAATGGCCGTCAAGCATCTGAAGACGTCGCAAGTGATCTTGCTTGAGAACCTGCGCTACCACCCCGGAGAAGAGCAGAATGACCCTCAGTTCTGCC
>CAYHWW010000088.1:7167-13453 GCA_964360145.1 uncultured Oligoflexia bacterium
TGGCGCGCCTTGCCGATGTGTACATCTCCGACGCCTTCGGCACCACCCACAGAAAGCACGCCTCCACCTATGGCGTGGCTCAACTCATGCAGCCCCGGGGCTGCGGTTTTTTGATCAAGAAAGAGCTCACCTTCTTGAATCGCCTGCTCCAAGACCCCACCCCGCCCTTTGTTGCTATCCTGGGCGGCAGCAAGGTCTCTGACAAAATTAAAACCATTGAGAGTCTCCTTCCCCTGGTGGACACCCTTCTCATTGGCGGCCTCATGGGGAATACCTTCCTCGTCGCCCGGGGCGAGACCCTGCCCGCGGGCTCCAAACAGCCCAAGCCCGAAGAAGTGGCCTACGCCAAGAACTTGATCGAAAAGGCGAAGAAGAGCGAAGTGCCGCTGCTCTTGCCCCAGGACAGCAACGCTGGCTTCGACATCGGTCATCAGACCATCCAAGCCTTCCGTTCGGTCATCCGAGAGGCCCGCACCATCTTCTGGAACGGCCCCCTCGGCATGTTCGAAAATCCTGAATATGCCCAAGGCACCTTCGCCATCGCCCATGAGATCGCGGCCGTGCGCGGCCTCAAGATCGTGGGGGGCGGCGACTCCGTGGCGGCAGTGCACGCCGCGGGGGTTGCCGACAAAATGGACCACATCTCCACCGGCGGCGGCGCCTGCCTTGAATTTTTGGAAGGCAAGGGCCTCCCCGGCATCGAAGTGCTCCAGGACTACAGCAAGGTCGTTCGAGATTAATCTTCCACCATCACTAAGAAGCTCATGGAGGCCAGCAACGAGACAGCGCCCACCATCTGAATGGGGCTCAACTCCACGCCAGCCACCACCGCGGGAATGAAGACTCCGGCCACGGGATAGAGCAGCTCAATGAACGTGGCAAGGCTCGCGGGGATGCGTTGCAAGCCCTTGTAATAGATCACCATGGGAATGGCGCCGAGAATCGTCCCCATGATGAAGAGCGACCCCCAAACTTGCGCCGATGCAAGATGGCCCCAGCCGTCATCAATTCCCGTGAGTTTACGCAGCGCCAAAACCACGCCGATGCCGCCCAGGGCCGTGGCCCAACGGAGAGTCGCGGTCATCACCGCGCTGTAGCGTGCGAGAAGAGCTTTTCCTGCAACGGTGGAGATGCTCCAAAGCAGCATGGCGAGGAACCCGTAAAGCACACCGCGCAGGAACACCACGTCGTCAACCACCCTGAAGCCGAAGTTGAAATCCGGGAAGGCGATGAGAATGGCATTCATGATGACCCAAGCGGCGCCATACACGAATTTGGAGTTACCCCTGTGCTCCTTCAAAAACTGGTAGGCCAGCCCCACAACGAGCAACGGCTGCAACATTAAAAAGAGCGTGGCTGACGAAGGCCCAATGCACTTGACGCTTTCCGTGTACACAACACCCGCCAGTGCGCCTCCTCCCAAACCCACGAGCAGCAGGGGCAGCAAGTCCTGCCTCCGCCACAGCTTCAACTCCTGGCCATGACGCGCCCACGCCCAGGGCAAAAGAATCATGAGGCCGATCAAGTGTTCGAGAAAGACCACCACCAAGGGGTTCATCTCCCGCGCCGCGGGAAAACGCACGATGGAGTCCATGCCCCAGAGCAGGGCGGCGCCAGCCACCCAGAGGGCAGATATCTTTACTGTGGAACGCGGGGGGGACACTACACTAGGATCGCTGGCCCCCCCCTCAAAGGCAAGGGTTGACCAGCGGTATCTCCTGGAGTTGTATACACTAATGCCCACACCTCATATCCATCGCCGTCAAATCCTCGCAGGAAACTGGAAAATGCACTTTTCTCCCGGTGAGGCCGTGGCCTACTTCGGAGACTTGGGAACCCGCCTTGCTGGCAGCGCCGTCATAGCCCATGAGCGCCGGGTGATCTTCCCCGTGGCCTACTGCCTGACGCCCCATGTGGCGGAAGCCGCCGCTCGCCCCCGGGTGGAGCTGGGGGCGCAAAACATCCATTGGGAGGAAAAAGGCGCTTTCACTGGTGAACTGTCGGGCGTGGGCCTGCGGGACCTTGGCGTGCGTTGGTGCCTCATCGGCCACTCGGAGCGCCGCCAATATTTCAGCGAGACCGACGAGACTGCCGCCAAGCGCCTCTCCAAGGCCCTCTCCTTGGGTTTCAATGTCATCTACTGCATCGGGGAAAAACTTGAAGAGCGGGAGGCGGGCCAAACAGAGATCGTGCTCGCTCGCCAGCTGAAACCCTTCTGCCAGGCCCTCACAACCTGGGCCCAAAGCAACGGCACAGCAGCGAGCTGTTTGAATAGCCTTGAAGACCCCACGGCACCCACTCTGGCCATTGCCTATGAGCCCGTGTGGGCCATCGGCACCGGGCGCACGGCCACCACGGAGCAGGCCGAACAGGCCCATCGCTTCATCCGCGCGGAACTCGACAAAATGCTGGAAGGTTCTCCCGTGGCTGGGGCCGAAGAACTCATGCCCCTCCTCTACGGTGGCAGCGTCACCGCGGATAATGCCTCCGCTCTCATGGCCCAATCCAACGTGGATGGGGTGCTTGTGGGTGGGGCTAGCCTTAAGCCGGAAGCCTTCGCCACAATACTTGCCTCGCCCCACAAGGCGAGCTAAGTAGGAGCTACTATGCTGACTTTCGTCACCGCCTTGCACATTACCATCTGCATCCTCCTCGTCATTGTGGTCCTCATCCAGCCTTCACGGGAAGGGGGCGGCATCGGCGGCTCCTTCGGCGGTTCCAGCCAGACCATCTTCGGCAGCTCCGGCGGCGCCAATTTCTTCACTAAATTCACCTCCGGCCTCGCCGCGGTGTTCATGGTCACCTCCTTGGCCATCACCATCGCCAAGTCGGGCAACAAAAAATCCATCTTCGACACCAACCCGGCGGCGGCCAACGTACAGACCACCGCGGCCCCCACCGCCACTGCTCCCGCTGCCAAATAATGAAACTACTCCAAGTCCCTCCTCGGCAGCTCGTGGTGCCGACGGACGCCTGGAGTTTGTTACCACCCGCTGAAGCACTGCTCCCCACGGATGCCGCGCCCACCCTTTTTCTTTGGGGGGCCGCCATTGGTGAAGAGGTTTGGGCATGGACAGCAAGCGGCGCACCATGGACCGCCACTGAGGACACTGCCGCGCTGCCCCTTCTCATGCCCTCCCTGCCTTCTGACGCAGCCCCGGAACTTTGCGCCTACGGCCTCTATCTTTTGGCTGCCTTCTCCCGGCGCCCCGCCCAGCCCGTGGAATGGGTTCACGCCCTTTCCCTGCTCCGTGAGCGCTTTCACTGGGACATCGCCACCAAAAAACTACCGCCGTTGTGGCCCGAGGCCCTCAAAGCCGCGGGCCTTGAGCCTGACCTGAAGACCCTGCTGCCCTTCCAGCCCTTCACAGCGCTCAATCTGGCGGAGAAACGCCTTCTCTTCGCCCAAAGCTGGCACCCCCTGGCCCTGGAATCCGTGGAGCAGCTGCCCACAGCGGTGCGCGCCACCCTTTTGCAGGCGCTGAGCATCGGCTCCTTCACCGAAGAGGCCGCTCGGGAATGCGTTCACAGCATCCTGCAAATTCAGAAACGCTATGGCGACAAAGCCGCCACGGAAGTGTTGGGCAAAACCCAGGGCAGCGGCGATAGCCTGCGCTCGTCATTGACCCGCATCGCCCAGCCCGAGCTCGCCCGCCTCTCTGATGACCGCATCGCGCTGCTGCGCAGCCTCCACCTGCCCCCACGCACAGCGGTGCACGGCGACCCCCACTTTGAGAGAGATACGCTCAAAATTACTTTTGTTCCCCAATCCTTGGGGGACTGGGAAACATTTAAAGACTGGGTGGTGGATGAAAACACCGCCGATAAAATGCGCGAACTTCTGGAGAACCCATGAAACGGCCCCTTAGCTTCTCATTCACCATCGCAACACTGGCGGTAGTCGCCACCTTTGCATCACTCTATACCGTGCTCCTTCGTTTCTCTGACCGGGAGGTACAGGTTGCGGTACCAGTTTCCGCTGTGGAGAAAACGCCACCCTCCGCCATCACCAAACCGGGCCTGCCCGACGGGCTCTTCGAATCCCGGCTCAAGACCAACGAACGGTTGAGCATCCCGGGCTCCCTCCCCGCTCCCAGCATCGCCTGCCTCGTCTACATGTCCGATATGCAGCGCCTCAATCTTGAGCCCCTGAAGTTCCCACCGGAGGCTTTGAAGCTGCCGAAAGCCACGGGCTGCCGGGCCTTGCCCGATGAGCAGTTGGCCAAGCTTTCCAAAAATGCTCAGAAAGAATGCGTCGCTCTCTCTAAAGACGTCACGGCGGGCAACGTGGCCGCCGATAAAGACCAGTGGAGCAAGCAATCCTTCGGCTGCCTCTTCAACATGATCCTCCTGCGCTCCACCATCGCCACCTGGCAGAGCAGGGATCAGAAACTGGAGACCATCACTGACCAGAAACTCCTCACGGACCGCTTGGTGGCGGCCTTTGGCACCATCATGGGCAACGACAAGCCCGACCCCTCCACCCTCATTACCACCGGTGAGCGCATCATGGCAGTGAACCCCCACTCCTATGAAGGCCTCAAAGGCGCCATCATCGGCCATAGCATTGCCGCCATGACAGACCCCTCCTACCTCCAAGAGGAGGCAAGGGTCACCCGCCTCCAAGAGCTCGCTGACACCGCGGCCCGTCTCCGCCCGGAAGACGACGGGCACCAAGGCATCAGGGAAATCATAGCAACCCGGGGCTTCAACCCCCAGGCAGCGCTGCCCGTCATGGAAGCCGCGGTGGCCCGCAACCCCCACGACCCCAGAACTCAATGGGGCCTCGCCTGGGCGCTCTATAAAACTGGCGCCGGTGTGGACCGTGCGCGTCCCCACTTGGAGCAGGCCTTGGCCCTGGACCCCACCAATGAAAATTATCGCCAGACGCTCCAGCTGCTGCGCCGCGGTCATCCCGGCCCCGATGCTTTCAAAGGCTCAGTGACCCTGGGCCTCAGCCTCGACAATCTTTTCTAACCCTTCCCCGAGGACTTCATGAAACCGTGGATCACCCTGCTGCTCGCTCTCCTCGCATCCCCTGCCTTTGCCGCGGAAAAGCCCCAAGACGTCCCCACCTCCATGGCTGGCGGCGTCCAACTGGGCCTGAACCACAACACTTTCACCACGAGCCCCAACGTGAGCCCCAGCTATCATCCTGGCCTCATCATCGGGGGGCTGCTGGAACTGGGGTTCAATGAATACGTCTACGTCCAACCTGAGTTCCGCTACACTCAGAAAGGGTTCGAATACCGCTCCGGCAGCGGCGGCGATCAGCTCCTCATCGAGGCCTCCGCAAATTACATCGAGATCTCCGTGCTGATGAAGTTCAAGCTCCTGCCTGAAAGCTTCGTGCGGCCCTTCTTCATCGTGGGCCCGAACATCGGTTTCAAAGTGAGTGACACCGTGGATGTCACCCTTGGCAACGGCCGCACGTCCGAGACCTATCGCTCCACCATGAGTTTGAAGTTCACCACCCTGGACTTCGCTTTGGATACGGGCGCCGGAGCGGAGTGGTACGTCAACGCGGATCTGTCCCTTTTTGGCCTTTTCCGCTACTCCTACGGCCTCATCGATGTCGCGGAGAGCGGCACCATGAACTGGAAATCCCGGGGGGTTCAGTTCCTCGGCGGCGCTCTGTTTTATTTTTGAGCTAAGGGCTCAGAACGGCGCCGCAGCTTACCACCTGGTTGATTTCCTCATCGACACCACGATAGAGCCACCGCTCGATGCCTGATTCTTGAATGCGTGAAGGCCACCAGTATTCCTTCAGTACCATTTCCACCACGCCGGTACGCTCAGCGCGATTGCGGGCCACGTATTCATCCTTCAACTCATCCGCCGTTTTGAAAAGATTCGAAAAAGCTGAACGCGGGTTTCTCCTGAAAACAGCCATGAAACGAGCAATGCCCCGTGATGGCTCCTGAAGCTCCATCTGCTTGGCTTCCATTTCGTAAAGCAGGGCCATGCGGTCGAGCCCCCGGGAAATGGCGCGGGCCATGGCCCGCGCGTTCTGGATTGCATTCAAGTCATTGGCAATGGAGGCCCTGGTGAGGTTGGCTCCATAAAGTATCGCAAAGCTCATCAACTGGGTGTCCTGTTTCATGATGAGTGTCCGCAATGCATCCAGACTTGTGAGACTGTCGTCCGCGGGCAGCCGCTGAAATTCAGATTCTGTGGCGGCCACCGCGCCCCCATGGTTCTCGAGCACCATGCTGACTTCCTCTTCGATGGTGCCATTTTCCCTGAACCGGGCCCAGTAGTCGCCCCGGGCGGGGTAAGTTTGGCG
>CAYHWW010000089.1:0-13340 GCA_964360145.1 uncultured Oligoflexia bacterium
CTCCACGCGACGGGCACGAGCCCGTCTTGGTCGCTCACTCGTCGTCGCGCCTCGCATCTGGCCCCTTCTCAGCCGTCTAGAGCCAGGTAGATCAGTTTTTCCTACCCAGGCTTTCACCTCGACTGCCCTTGGGCTCCGCCTTACCCTTGAGGGTGTGATGCGCCCTACCCTTGCAACTCTGTTTTATGCCTTGGCTTTGAGTGTCACCCCGGCTGCTTGGGCCGCGTCACCAGTCATGGCCCTGTCCGCCAAACCCGCGGATATTATCCTAGCAGGCGGCGCTATACTGGTGGAGGCTGACGAGTCCACGGCCAAAGGGGAGAAAACGACCTTTGCCCAAGCCGTGGCCCTGCGAAACGGCGAGATTCTCGCGGTGGGTACGAGGGAGACCGTACTGCGCATGAAGAGCGACTCCACCCGGTGGATTGACCTCAAGGGCCGCGTTGCCATGCCCGCCTTTCACGATGGTTTTGTGAATCTGGCGCAAGGCGGGCTGAAGCTCCTGCCCGTGGATGCGGACCGCACCACTGCCCAAGCCCGGCGCCAAGCCATTCTCAAAGCCCAGGACACACTGATGGCGGCGGGCATCACCAGCGTCTCTGGCCCTGTGAGCGCCGACGACGTGCTCACATTGCAGGAACTGGCCCTGGAGGGCAAAATCTCCCTGCGCTTTGAGCTGTGGGGCGAGCTGGAGAAGGCCGCGCAGTTTCGGGAGCTGAAAGAAAAGAACCAACGGTCACTACCCCTGGATTTCATCCGCTTCGGGGGCGTTTATGGCGAGCTGGACGGAAGCCTCGTGGATCGCACGGCAGCGCTGCTCGATCCCTACGCGGATGAGCGCTCTTCCCAGGGCCAACCCCGCTATACCCAAGAACGCTTGAATGCGCTGGTCATCAGTAGCAACCGCCAAGGCTTGGCCGTGATCCTGAAAGCCAGCGGCGACCGTGCGGTGAACATGGCCATCACGGCGTTCGGCAACGCACGAAAACAGCTTTTCAATGGCAGGATCCGCAACCGCATCGTAGGCGCAGATCTGGTGTCGCCCCACGTGCGACCGCGTTTCGGTGATTTGAACATCGCCCTGATCGCCGACCCGGACATGTTATTGACGGAGGAGGGCGGCACCAATATGGGCGACTTGGTGGTGCGGCGCCTGGGCCGAGAACGGGCTCGCAACGCCTATAGTTGGCGCTCCCTGGCGGACGCCAATGCCCACATCGGCTTCGGTAGTTCATGGCCCGCCCGGGCGGTGAACCCTCTGCTCTCTTTGTATGCCGCCGTGGTGCGCCCAGGCTTGCCGTCGAGCAATGAAGGTCTGCGGGTCAGCGACGCGCTGCGGGCCTACACCATGGGCGCGGCTTTCGCGACGAAGGAGGAGCACGTCAAAGGCTCCATCCGCGAAGGGAAATACGCCGACATCGTGGTGCTGTCCCAGAACCCGTTCAAGGTGAAGGCCGCTGACCTGCGCAAAATCATGGTGGACCTCACCATTGCGGGGGGCAAGGTGGTTTATGATCGCGAGGCGGAGGCGGCAGCGAGCCGCCTGGGTGGCGGGCTGCAGCCCGGTATCGATTCCACCGCTTTTGCCGTGCCATCAGCGCAAAAGACCGCGTCCAAGGCGAAGAAGCGGCGGTGACGATCTTGCGCGCCCGCTGAGCGGATATCCGCCAGATCCATGATGGCGGATATCTGGCGGATATTGTAAAATAAGCAATATCCGCCACCTTGACACATGGCGGATATCTGGCGGATAATGCTTTGGATATGCCTGGCAAATACAAAGCCCTGTCTCGGCACAAAATCCCATTTCAAATCGAGCTCACCAATGAGGCCGTTCAATGGCTCATGTGCATAGCTGAAACCACGCCTTTTTTGGATGAATCGCTGAGCAGCCCTCTTGAGGTCAAACTTCTCAGAAAAGCCAAGATCCGGGCCATCACCTACTCCAACCAAATCGAAGGCAACGCCCTGGGCGAAAGTGAAGTGACGGCAGTGCTGCGAGGGCAACGCGTGGCGGGACCCCCCAAGGACGTCAAAGAAGCGCGGAATTACCACGCCGCCCTGGATTACGTTGAAACCTTGGCGACCGACCCACGCCCGCTAAAAGTCGCGGATATGTGCGACATCCAACGCCTCGTGACTGCTGGTACCATTGCTGAAAAAATGTCGGGCCGCATCCGCACCGTGCCTGTTTCCATCGTCAACGCAGCCAACGGCTCAGTCCTCGCGGATTGCCCGGAGCCGCACGCATTGAAGGATCTGTTAGATGATTTATGGTCCTGGCTGGAAGAGACTGCTGGCTCGAATCCCTTCCTCCGCGCCTTCGCTTTTCATTTTATCGCTGTCTCCATCCACCCCTTCGCTGATGGAAATGGCCGCACCATGAGGCTCATGCAACATCTGCTGCTCTTGCGCTCAGGGGTGCGGCTTGCGCGCTTCGTGCCCAGCGAAACCGCGATCATGCGGCAGCGGGACCGCTATTATTCCGTCATTCGGCAGAGCCAGGCGCTGGGGTCGTTGCGGCCCGTGGTGGAATTCCTGGCAGAGTGTTTTGCCCTATCCGCCGCTGAAGTAGTAGAGGATGGGCGCCGACTGCTGAAGGAAAGCGCCGGCAAAACCCCCGAAGGCAGGCGCAAGAGGCTTCTGCGCTTTGCGAAAAATAAACAGCGATTCTCCATGCAAGATATCGTGGCCTGGATGCCAGGTGTCCCGCGTCGCACCCTGGAGCGGGATGTCGCCGCCCTGGTGAAGGCTAAGGCGCTCACCGGTACGGGGAAAAACAAAGCGCGGACATACCGGGTTAAGGGCTGAAGCGCCTGCTACGGCCGGAACCCGACAAAGTGTCTGGTTCCAGACTCGAAAACGGGCTTTATAGCGTTCCAACCCGACACTTTGTCGGGTTGGGGCAGCGGCTAGGCTAGAGGTAGTCATCATCCGTGGCAAAGCCTGCATAGTGGCCGCGCCAGGCAGTGACCACTTGATTGAGGGCCTGGCGGAAGGCCACACGACAATTGGGTCCTGTGACGGGATCACGACCAAAAATCAGGAAATCATTGCTAACGAAGTCAGTCCGAGCTCGAAGCGCGACCCGGCCCCGCATCTCTGAGCCGTCCCAAAATTCCTCAGACTCGAACTTGCTGGTGTGTGCCATGCTCTCGAGCCGGAAACTCCTACGGGCTCCATCAGCGTGGCAGATCTCCCGCCATTGCACGTCTGACAGGATCATGATGGGAGTAAGGGCATAGGACATGACAGTCTCAGAAGCTAAAAGCATGGTACTAAGGCCACCGACCGGAACGAGCACCACAGGATCGTGCGCAATGAAGCCAAGCTGCTCGTTCACATGGTAGCGGGGTATATGCCCAGCCCTTGCCACGGATCGCGCCGTGGGCCATTGGTTGTGGTCGATGATGCGGTAAAGCCCCTCTGCGCCGGCACGGCCTAAGTCCGCGGTGAAGAGGTAACCATTGAGCTCCCGGGTCTTCTGGCTGCTTTGGCGATAGACGGCCACGCCATCCACGGTGCCGATGAGACGGGGCGTAATGAGTGCGTATGCGGCTTCGTGCATGATGAGGCCCGCACGCTGCTCGTTAGAAAAGCGACGGATGGACTGCTCCCATCGGGTTTGGGACACCCGAATGGTGCGCTGGCCTCGAATGGCCAACTGCACGATGCGGGAACGGGGCACGCTCAGGTAAGTGCTCTCGTCCTGGACATCAATGAGGTCGATGCTCACCAGGCGCCAGTCGAAGGCTTCGATTGCGGCGAGCAGACCCTCCGCCAGCACCGCATCGGCGACGCGCACCTCAGCGATCTTGCGCGCAACGAGCTCCAGAGTGGGTTCGATGCCTGAGCGGGTCATGAGACCGCCCAATGGACGCTGGAGTCGAACCAAGTCATTGGAGGCAGCGATGGATCCCAGGTCGAAGAAAGGGACTCTCTCGATCCCCGCTTCCACGAAGTCCAAAAGGTAGGTCTGGCCATCAACTACAACGCCATCGCCGCCGTTGCCGGTCTCGGCGCCTTCGTGGGCCGCGATAGTTTGTGCGTGCGCCGCAAGGGGTGCAGCCAGCGCCACCATCATCAACAGATTCAAAATTTTAGTTTTCATTTCTTCTCCTTCATCAAACTGAAAAATTGTACGGAAAGCATGTAAACGTCGTCCCGGGCGCCGGTCTCGAGGGTGCGGCTCATCTTGCGGCGGAACTCACGGATGATGCGCTTAGCCTCGGGCAAACGCCTTCGCGCAACGGCCATGGTCATGGTGGTGAAATCCCGCTCCTCCACGGACTGCTCGTGCAGGGCGTGCTTCGCCTTCTCTAAAATTTGCTCGTTAAAAACGCGGATGGCCTTGCTGGGAATGTCATGGGACGTGGCGATGTTGGCCTCGGTTTTCTCAAGACCGCTCCTCACCTCCCGCAGAATGCCCAAGCGCAACATACGTTCCACCGCGGCTTTGGCCTCGGCGGGGCTGATGCCCAGCACGCGCGCGATGTACTTGGCGTCGGCCTTGAAGCCTGTCACAGCGGTGAGTTCAAACAACGCGAAGTGATACCAGTCGGAAATGGCATGGAACACGTCTTCCTGCAAAGTGCTGAAGGCCGCGCCCTCACCCTGAAAGAGTTGCAAGCGATAGAGGGCGATGCGCTTGCCGCTATCCGTCTTGGCATGGGAGAGCTGGACGAGATCCAGGAAATAGCTCGCCTCCGCATCCGCTAAACGCAGGCGCTCGGCGATGCTGGCGGCCACATCGACGGATATGCCCTTCTTGCGATTCAACACGAGAGAGAGTACCTGGGGCTGCATCTTCAAATCCCGGGCGAAGGCCCGCAGGCTATAGGCGGGGTTAGCCTTGGCCCTGCGCTCCATCTCGCCCCTGAGGTAGCGGCGGTAATCGAAATCCACGTGCTGCATGGTTGCCATGGGCACGCAGTACCAACCGGTCATATTGATATCAACCGCTAAGATTCCAAAGTGGAATCTTAAGGATTACATCAGAACGCACCGATTTCGATACCGGAAACCGCTTCGGTCTTCGCCGTCTGGATGCTGACTTGCTGGGCCACGGCCCGGGCCAACGCCAACCAACGCTCGGAGCCCACGGTGCCTTTGTAAGCCAACACAGCGGGAGCGCCGGCGTCAGCGGCCTGGCGCACGGATGCCTCCAACGGCATTTCAGCCAGGAAGGGCACACGGAATTTTTCCGCCAAATCCTTACCGCCGCCGGTGCCGAAAATGTCATAGCGCTTGCCCGTGTCCGGGGCCTCGAACCAGCTCATGTTCTCCACGACGCCCAACAAGGGCACGCCCACTTTCTCAAACATGAGCATGGCTTTGCGCACATCTTGCAACGCCACTTCTTGCGGGGTGGTCACCACCACGGCGCCGGTCAAGGGCACCATTTGCGTGAGGGAAATCTGCACATCGCCGGTGCCCGGGGGCATATCAATGACGAGGTAATCGAGATCACCCCAATCCACCTTCATCACAAATTGAGCCATGATGCTGTGGAGCATGGGGCCCCGCCACACCGTGGGCTGGTCACCCTTGGTGAGGAAGCCCATGGACATCACCGTCACGCCGTGGGCGGTGGGTGGCACCAGCAAATCGCCGCGCTCTTCATCGTGGCGACCTTGAGGCGGCACGTTGACCCCCATCATGGTGGGGATGTTAGGGCCATAGACGTCGGCATCCATGAGGCCCACTTTCGCGCCCAGCATTTTCAACGCCACGGCGAGGTTCGCGGACACGGTGGACTTGCCCACCCCACCCTTGCCGCTGGAGACCGCGATGATGTGCTTCACTCCGGGGATGGTGGTCTGGCCCTTTGCCCCAGCGCGTGCGCCACGCACCTGGGCGTCCATGGTAACGGTCACCGCCGTGACGCCAGGAAGGGCACGGACGGCCTCTTCACACTGGGCCTTCAGCTGCTCTTTCACGGGGCAAGCGGGCGTGGTGAGGACCACGCGAAAGCTCACGACACCGTCGTTGATTTTGAGGTCCTGAACAAAACCCAGGGTCACGATATCTTTGTGCAGATCGGGGTCTTGTACGGCACGAAGAGCGTGGAGAACGACGTCGCGTGAAAGGCTGCTTCCCATGGAGATCACCTCGGAGTAAAATTGAAGGGTAAGGGGTCGCGCATGACCCCTAAGGAACTAACAGCCCATGGGTGTGGAACGCAAAGGGAAAAAATACTGTCCGCCGGACCCGGCACTCACACCGGAAGAAACTCGCATCTGTTTTTGTTACGGGGTCAATGAAGCCGAGATTCGTAAGGCCATCCGGGCCGGCTCCCGTAGCCTCGAAGCCATCCGCTCGGACACCTGCGCCAATACGGGCTGTGGCGGCTGCCAGGCCGATGTGGAAGCCATTCTGGAAGATGAAGTCTCTGACGAAAGTTGACACCACCGCCCCCCCTCAGGCACGACAGATTAATGCACAAAGACCACGAAATGCAGGGCAAGCTGAAAGACCTCATCACCGCGCTGGGTGAAGACCCCAACCGCAATGGCTTGGTGCGCACCCCCGAACGCGCCTGGAAGGCCCTGCAATTCCTCACGTCAGGCTACAAAGTGGACATCGCCAAAATCGTCAATGGCGCCCTCTTTGAAGAGAAGTACAGCAACATGGTCATCGTCAAAAACATCGAGCTCTTTTCGATGTGCGAGCACCACATGCTGCCCTTCTATGGCAAAGCCCACGTGGCTTACATCCCCGACGGCAAAATCATCGGACTCTCCAAAATCCCCCGCATCGTGGATGCCTACGCCCGCCGACTCCAAGTGCAGGAGCGGCTTACGGAAGAAGTGGCCAACACCTTGATGGAAATCCTCAGCCCCCTGGGCGTGGCGGTGGTCATCGAAGCCAACCACATGTGCATGATGATGCGCGGCGTGGAAAAGCAGAACTCCTACACCATCACGTCAAGCATGCGGGGTGTATTCCACGACGATGCCTCCACTCGCAGCGAATTCATGGACTTCATCAAGCGCGAGCTGAGAAACTCGTGATAAACTGAGGGCCCATGGCGCCCCGGGACGAAGACCTCGATAAAACACCGATCCTTCTCCATCCGCGCGTCAAGCAGCAGATGTTCAAGCCAGGCCAAGACCTTTTCAACGACGAGAAATACTTCGAAGCCCACGAGGAGTGGGAAAAGCTCTGGAAGATGGAAATGGGCCTCGACCGCACCTGGCTTCAGGGCCTGATCCAAGTGGCGGGCCATTTTGTCTTGATCGGCCACCACCGCTACCACGCGTCTTACCGCATGGCGCTCCATGCCCTGGAGAAGATCTCAGTGACGCTGCCCCTGGGCAGCATCTATCGAAAGCTTGATTTGGAGCCCATCGTCAGTGGGCTTCACTACAACGTGCAATTGCTGGCGCCCCATGTGCGCAGCTACATCGGCCCCGACTTGGGCGAGGACCTGAAAGAGCAGCTGGGCGCTCCCCTGGGCAGTGAGCACAAGCTGGACACGGCGCAGTTTCTTTATCCAAAGCTCTTTGAGTAGAGTCGCCCTAAGGGCTCGCCCTACGAAGACTTGGCCATGATCCCCTGAATCAAGAGATCCTTGTTCGCCTTGGACAACCGGTCAAAGAGCAGGCTCGCGATGGTCCGATAGATGCTCGCCACCACGAAGGGAAAGCGCTCCATGAAGGCTTGGAAATCCTCGGCGGAGAGGGCCATGCACTCGCAGCGGCTCTGAGCGATGACGTTGGCGCTTTTGCTGAACTTGCCCAGGAGAATGCTCTCTCCGAAGTATGGCTGGAACGCGGCATCCGCCTTGCCGATGACAACGATATCGCCCTTTTCATCAGTTTTGTTGATGACCACCTGCCCCTTCAAGAGGAAGAACATGCGAGGGTCGTTCTTCTTTTCATCGATGAGGTAGTCCCGGGGCTCGAACACCACTGGTTTCAAAAGCTGCTCCAACATCTGGACCGCATCAGGGTTCAGCTCAACAGCCCTGAAGAGGGCGAACTTGAGGATGTCACTCATGGTGCGTGGGAGCTCGCGAATTTGGCGCGATCCAACTCAACATAGTAGGCGGCGAGTTTTTCGAAGCCCTTAATGAGCTCAGCCTTCACGGTCTCCAGCAACGCAGGGCCTTCCGCCTCGGGGAGACTCTTCTCCGCCAGAACGGAACTCAACACATCGCCCTTGAAACCGCAGGGCTCGATGGCCTGGAAGTAGCGCATATCAGGGTGCACGTTCAATGCGACCCCATGGTAGGCCACCCAGTGCTTGATGTGCACGCCGATGGAACCCAGTTTGCGGTCCCCCACCCAAAGCCCCGTTTCAAGCTGGCCGGGTTCCAGCGCGAGGGTTTCGGGGGTGGGACGGCCGGGCAACCCCACCGCTTGCACCGAGGCCACCATGACTTTTTCCAAGTCCTTCAAGAATCGGCGTACGTCGCGATGGGCGAGGCGAAAAATAGGATAGGCCACGATCTGGCCGGGGCCGTGATAGGTCATCTTGCCCCCGCGATCCACGGCCACCACGGGCACCGGCCCCAATTCAGGCACATGCACGGTTGCGGGCAGCACCGTCGTTTTGCTCATGGCCCGGCCCACGGTGTACACCGGCGGGTGCTCCACGATGATGAGGGTGTCGGGGCATTGATCCTGGATACGAGCCTCCAAGACCTTCTTCTGAATCTCCAAAGCTTCCGCGTAGCCACGACGGCCCAAGTCGATGAGCTCCACTACATTGTCCTCTCGGCGGGACGCGTCGGTTTTGCGATGACGTGGATGGGGTGACCCAGCGCCACTTCCGCGCACTCCATCAGTGCCTCCGGCAGCGTGGGGTGGGCATGGATGGTGAGGGCCAGATCTTCGGCGGTGGCACCCATTTCGAGGGCCAAGGCCGCTTCGCCCAAGAGCGAGCTCGCATCAGTGCCCACGATGTGAACGCCGAGGAGACGCTCGGTCTTGCGGTCCATGACGAGCTTCACGAAGCCTTCGGTGGCGCCGCTGGCGATGGCTTTACCTAATGCCGCGAAAGGGAACTGGGCGCTCACGGCGTCAAAGCCTTTTGCTTTAGCTTCAACCTCGGTGAGGCCCACCGCCGCGATTTCCGGGTCGGTGAAGACCACGGCGGGAATGATGGTGGTATCGAAGGCGCTCTTTTTGCCGGAAATGACTTCCGCGGCCACGATGCCTTCTTTGCTGGCCTTGTGGGCCAGCAACATGCCACCAGCGACATCGCCGATGGCGTAAACGCCGACGGCTTTTGTGCGGCACTGACGGTCAATGTCGATGAAGCCCTTCGCGTTGGGGGCCAGTCCGATTTTTTCGAGGCCGAGGCCATCGCTATTGGGCCTGCGTCCCACGGTGACCAACACCACGTCGCACTCCAAAGTTTTGGTGGCGCCGCCTGCTTCATAGGTCACTTCCACGCCCTTGCCGGACTTCTTGCAAGCCTTGGCTTTGGCGCCGGTGATGATCTCCACGCCACGTTTCTTCAAAAGACGAGTCACCACATTGACGCAATCCTGGTCCATGGCGGCAAGCGCAGCAGGCCCTCCCTCCAAAACAGTCACTTGTGACCCCACCTTGGAAAGATAGGTGCCCAGCTCAAGGCCGATGTAACCACCACCGATGACTACGAGGCGCAGGGGGGGCTTGGTGAGATCAAGGGCCTCAGTGGAGGTGATGATCTGTTTGCCATCGGGCTCGAAGCCCGGGATGACTAAGCTACGGGAGCCCGTGGCGATGACCACGTTCTTGTAGGTCAGTGTCTTCGTGCCGTCTTTGCCTGTGAACTTGATGCGACCGGGGCCTTCAAATACGGCGGTGCCCATGAGAATCTCCACCTTGTTGGCCTTGAGCAGCATGCCCACGCCGCCGGTGAGCTTCTTCACTACGGTGTCTTTCCATGCCTTCAACTTCCCAAGATCGATGCCGCCCACCTTGACATCAATGCCCATGTCGGTGGCGTGATGGCCCAGGGACTCATAGTAATTGCCGGCGTGGATGAGGGCCTTCGATGGGATGCACCCCACGTTCAGGCACACGCCGCCCAAGAACTCGCGATCAATGACGGCGGTCTTTTGGCCCAACTGAGCGGCCTTGATGGCGCAAACATAGCCACCTGGGCCGGCACCGATAACGATGGTGTCGAAGTTCATCAGATCATCTCCAACATAAGTTTCTTGGGATTACCTACCGTGGCCATGAACTCATTGATGAAACGAGCGGCGACGGCGCCATCCACAACGCGGTGGTCCACAGAAATGGAGAACCAGGTCATATCCGCCACGACGATTTGGTCATTCTTGATATGGGGGCGCTTGGCGATCTTGTTGAAGCCCAAAATCGCCACTTCCGGGTGATTGATGATGGGGGTTGCGAACAATCCGCCAATGGTGCCCGCATTAGTGATGGTGAACGTGCCACCCTTCAACTCATCCATGGTGAGTTTCTTCGCTTGGGCGCGGGCCGCCAGATCCTGGATCTCGTAGGCGATCTCCAAGATGGTTTTCTTGTCGGCGTCCTTCACCACGGGGACCATGAGGCCGTCGGCGGTGTCCATGGCGATGCCGATATTGTAGTAGTTCTTCACCACGATGTTGCCCGCCTGGGGGCCCTCCTCAAGCAGCGAAGAATTCAACATGGGGAATTTGCGCAACGCCTGGATGACGGCTTTCACGAGGAAGGGCAAGTAGGTGAGCTTGATGCCCTTTTCTTCCGCGACTTTTTTCATGTCGCTTCTGAAGCGCACCAACTCAGACACATCGCACTCATCCACGTAGGTGAAGTGGGCTGCGGTGTCTTTGCTGTGGCGCATGCCTTCGGCGATCTTCTTGCGCACGCCACGCAGCGGAATCAAAGTCTCCCGCGCGGAGGGCGCAAAGGGGTTGACGGGGCGCGTGGGCGTTACGGCGGGGCCACGGGCACTCATACCCGGGGCGGGCATGATGGGCGCGGCGTAGCTGGGGCTACCCGCGGGAGATGCGGCGACGAAGCGCTGGACGTCGTCTTTCAACACGCGGCCCTTTGGGCCCGTGGCGGGGATGGAACGAATGTCGACGCCGGTCTCACGGGCAAGACGCCGGGTCGCGGGGGATGCGAGCACGAGGCCCGCTTCGGCGATGTACTCCATGCCACCGCCGCTGCCAGCAGCAGCCGTTGGCGCTGCGTAAGCAGGCGCTGCGTGCGATGCCGCGGGTGCGGCAACTGGAGCCGCGGTTTTCGCGGCAACGGCACTGGTACCTGCACCGACGCCCTCTTTGATCTTGGCAATGGTTTGGCCGACTTTCACCACATCGCCTTCTTTAGCCATCAACGCTTCGATGACGCCACCTACGGAGGTGGGCACTTCCACGGTGGCTTTATCCGTCATCAACTCCACCAAGGCCTGGTCCTCCTTCACGGTGTCGCCGGGCTTCACCAACCAACGCACCAATTCACCTTCGTGGACACCTTCGCCAAGTTCAGGGAGTTTGAATTCCATGTATCGCCTTTCCTGAAGGGCTCGAGCCCTTCAGCATGTTCGTGATGAAAAATTCGCCTGCTTTATAGCTGGAACGCACCAAAGGGCCGGACGCCACGTAGGCGTAGCCCATGTCCTTGCCCACTTGTTCTAAATGCTGGAACTCCGCCGGAGTTACGAAGCGCTCCACCTTCAAATGACGTTTGGTGGGCTGCAGGTACTGGCCAAAGGTAATGACGTCCACGCCGCGGGCGCGGAGATCCTTCATGGTTTCTAAAACCTCTTCATAGGTTTCGCCGAGGCCTAGCATGATGGAGGTTTTGGTAAGCATGCGGCGACCGGCTCGAGCAGCGTGCTCTTTCACCGCGGTGAGCACGGAGCAAGACTGCTCGTAGCCCGCGCGGGGGTCCCGCACACTGCGCTGCAACCGCGGCACTGTCTCTACGTTGTGGGCATAGACGTCCACGCCGGCATCCACGAGGCCCACGGCCAATGCGAGGTCACCGCGCCAATCTGGCGTCAGTGTTTCGACGAGCATGTGGGGCGCGAGGCGCTTGATCTCCCGCACCGTGGTGGCGAAATGGTCGGCCCCTTGATCGGGCAGATCGTCGCGATCGACGGATGTGAGCACGACATACTCAAAGGGGGATTTTGAAATGACATCCGCCACCTTGTATGGCTCATCCAGATCGAGCTTACCCCGGGGGTTACCGGTTTTCACCGCGCAGAACTTACAGCCGCGGGTGCAGACCTCGCCAAGGAGCATAATAGTGGTGGTACCGCCGCTCCAGCACTCGCCCATATTGGGGCAACGGGCCTCTTCACAGACCGTGTTGAGCTTCAGCTCCCGGAGCGTTGCTTTGATGCTGGTGTATTCAGGGCCACCGGGCGCACGCACCCGCAACCAATCTGGTTTGCGAGGAGCCTCGAGAGCCTCAATGGGTGGGTTCGGCGACTGCATAGGCGGTGGTTCCACTGAACCACATCTTGAGCGCCAGGGCCATCTTTACCAGAACACCATGAGCCCCTGGATGAGGGCATAATGCATGGGATTTCCCTGGGGATTGGCTGCTACGTCGGGCTTCAGGCCGGCGGCCAACATGATCTTCTCCAGGCTTGTGAAGGGCAGGAAGGCCTTTGAACATTTACCGCAACGCACAACTTCCTTTTCGGCTTCATTGATGTAGCCGCAGGCGTGGCAGAGGCGGAAGGTGCATTCGAATTCCATGATGTGATTCCTTATGGAACCCATCGGGAAAATGGCCGACGAATACCAGAGTGTTTAAGTCGACACGGGCAAATCTTGCCCAGTAATACCAAAAGGTACGCCGTTACTTTTTGCGACTCATCGCGTCATTGAGGCAGCACTGAATAGAGCGTGGGCGGCGACCAGGCTGTGGGTGCGAAGCCTGCGGCGAAAGGCGTGCCCGAGAAGATGGCCGCAGTGGCGAGGTATTTATCCCAGGCCTGAAATGCGGGGTTCTCCAGGGGAGGCGCCGCATAGGCTGAGAGGTTGCGGAAAAAGTCAGCGGTGGGGTCGGCATAGAAGCCTGTATTGAGGCTCACTTCCCGGCCAAAATAGGTGCCATCTACGCGGTGAGCGATGTCAGTACCAAAGGTCAGGCTCGAAGCCACCAGCGGGGCGCTTAAATCCATGGGCCCGGAAGCGCCGCCCTCGCAGTTGATGCAGTCAAATTCGCTGGCAACGCTAGCGGTCAAAAAGGCGCTGAAGAGCACGAGACCCATATAAAGCTTACGGCGACGGGCAAGGGTAAAGGCCATGGATAGACTCCTCTGGACCCTAGGAGAGCAAGGTTGGTGCCAGAGTGAAGCATAATGATTACAATATGTTATACCCATAGCAGTGCATAATCTACGAATAGGCTGTCGAGAAAGTCGCCAGA
>CAYHWW010000090.1:0-13172 GCA_964360145.1 uncultured Oligoflexia bacterium
AAGAGCGCGATTTCCACGGCGAGGAACGCAAGAACGACACCCACCATTCCGTTACCGATCCGGATGCCCGCCTGTACCGCAAATCCCAAGAAACCGGCGCCATCCTGTGCTACCAGGGCCACAGCGTCATGGAAAACCGCCATGGCCTGGTCGTGCAAGCCAAAGTCAATCACGTCAGTGGTACGGCGGAGCGCGACACGGCGCTGGAACTGCTGAAGGCCCTGCCGGGCCAGCGCCGCAAGACGGCGGGCGGTGACAAAGGCTATGACGTGGAAAGCTTCGTCCAGGGTTGCCGCGAGGCGCGCATCACGGCACATGTGGCGGCGAAGAGCAAAGGCAGTGCCATCGACCAACGCACCCAGCGCCACGCCGGCTACGCGGTCAGTCAGAAAATCCGCAAACGCATCGAAGAAGTCTTCGGCTGGAACAAAAGCATCGGCACCTTAAGCAAGTCAAACAACGCGGTCTGGCAAGGGTGGATGTCTTGTTTCAGTTCGGCATGCTGAGCTGGAACCTGGTGCGAATGCGAAATATCCTGGCAACGAATGCCGCAACCGGGTGACCTGCACACCAACACACGTCACGAAGGCCAGTACCGGGACCGTGTTCAACCCGGAAACTGGCGAGAAGGCCGAGAAATTAATGGAATGCAGAGTTCGGTTGCAGAAGAAGGGGTGTTTTTCAACAACCTGTTAAAGCTTAAAGAACCTAAATTGTTATCGGACAAATAAGCGATGTGTGGAATTGTTGGTTTTGTTGCACGTGGCAGGATTAAAGGCTCGTCTGGCGTTCTTCGTGCGATGGCGCGCACGATAGCCAATCGAGGTCCTGACGACGAGGGCTTCCTGGAAGTGGGTACAGTAAACGGAATATACCACGTGGGGCTTGGCCACCGCAGGCTTTCTATTATCGATCTTGCTACCGGTCATCAACCGATGGGGAATGAAGATGGCCAAATCCAGGTTGTCTTCAACGGCGAGATTTACAACTTCAAGGAGTTGCGACAGGAGCTAATTACCAGGGGCCACCAGTTCAGCACGGCCGCAGACACCGAAGTTATCGTCCACGCATATGAGGAATTCGGTGAGGCATGTGTTGAGAAATTCCGCGGCATGTTCGCGTTTGCGCTTTGGGATGCTAATACCGAGAAACTGTTTCTGGCGCGTGACCAATTCGGTAAGAAACCACTGTTTCTTTACGAGGGGCCAGGAGGTTTTGTGTTCGCCTCAGAGATCAAAGCTATCTTGGCCTTCCCTGGCGTTAAGGTGGATGTCAATCGTGACGCGTTATGGGACTACCTCGTCTACCGTTACGTCCCGGGGCCGCAGACTTTCTTTCGCGGCATAGTGAAGCTGCCACCGGGGTCGTACGCGGTATGGCAGCAGGGCGGTATTACGGTGCAAAGGTATTTTTCCCCCCCTGATCGGTTGTCGTGTGCGAAGCGCCTAATTGATGGCGACCCAGTTACAGGTTTTCGCGAACAGTTCGATGAGGCGGTCAGAATCCGGATGGTGAGCGATGTGCCATTCGGAGCCTTTCTATCCGGTGGTATTGATTCTTCTGCCGTGGTTGCCTCCATGACGCGTCACAGCAACATGCCGGTTAGGACATTCTCGGTAGGGTTTGCGGAGAGCCGGTACAGCGAACTTGCATATGCCCGAGAGATCGCACAGGTATTTGGTACACAGCACCATGAGCTCGTGGTGTCCGTCTCGGAACTCATGGACTACCTGCCTGCACTCGTCAAGGCGCGGGATGCACCGGTTTCAGAACCATCGGACATTCCGATCTATCTCCTCTCCCGAGAGGCACGTCGGTCGGTGAAGATGGTACTGACGGGGGAAGGCAGCGATGAGATACTGGGCGGATACCCGAAACATGTTGCCGAAAAGTACGCGTGGGCCTATCACGCGTTGCCCTCAGTGGTGAGGCGGCGCGTACTAGAGCCCTTGGTCTTCGCGTTGCCGTATCGTTTCTGGCGTGCCAAGACTGCCGTGCGCGCCCTGTCGGTCACCAATCAGGATGATCGCTTCGCCTGTTGGTTCGGTGGTATGTCGCCGGCAGACCGAGAGGTCTTGGCCCGTTTCCGCGCGGAGCGCGAGCGGATGCTCGCGCGGGAGCCATTCAACACAGAGCCTGGCAATAGCGCGTTGCGGCGATTGTTGTACTTCGACCAGACCAGTTGGTTGCCCGATAATCTCTTGGAGCGTGGTGATCGCATGACGATGGCGGCGTCGCTCGAGGCCCGCATGCCCTTCATGGATGTTGAGCTTGCGGGCTTCGTATCTTCGCTGCCCGACCGTTTTCGAGTGCGCGGCACGCAGACCAAATGGATCCTGCGCCAGGCCATGAAGCAGGTGTTGCCAAAGCATATCCTTGAAAGACCAAAGGTAGGATTCAAGGTACCCGTCAATGAATGGTTCCGCGGCTCGATGCGCGACTACCTCTGTGATCACTTACTCGGGCCGGACTCCAGGGCTCGCGAGTTTTTCGAGCGAGACAGACTCGCCGCGCTGATTAATGAGCACATTCAGGGGCGGCACAACCACGAGAAGGTTCTCTGGACTCTGCTTACTTTTGAAATTTGGCACCGCCTCTATGTTTAGTACCAGCATGAAGAATTTCATGTGGAAGTGGCAACGTTTACGGGCCATGAGGATCAGGGAAGTGGCTTATCGTACGCAACGTTATCTCGGGTCGGAGATCGAGGCGCTGTGTTTACGTTCTGGATGGAGCCCCCGTCCGGGAGGGGAAGTCAAACCAAAGCTTACGCTTTTCGGAGGCGTTCCAGAATGGAGAGAACTGTGGCATAAACAATACTCTCTGGAAGCGAAACGGCTCGATGAGCTCGTAGATGGATATGTGTACTTTTTCGGTTACCCGAAACTGCACGTGGGTACGCCGGTGGATTGGCATAAGGATCCGCTTACAGGAACACGGGCCCCCATCATGTTTCATTCCAGGCTCGACTACCGAGATCCCGCGCGCGTCGGTAACGTGAAAGTAATTTGGGAACTCGGGCGGCATCAGCATCTCGTGTCTTTGGCGGTCGCCTATGCCGTGAGCGGCGAACACACATATAAAACGGCGGTGGTTGAACAGATCGAGAGCTGGATCACCACAAACCCGTATGGAACCGGTATTCATTGGTGCAGTGCGCTTGAGGTGGCCCTGCGCCTGATATCCTGGGCGACCGTTCACAGTTTGCTGTCTCTGCGTGATGGCGAAAATGGACTATTCGCTGCTGTCGGCGACAGGAGGCAGCTCGGAGTGGCGCTGTACCAGCAGGCTTACTTCGTGCGGCATAACCTCTCGCGCCATTCATCCGCCAACAATCATTTGATTGGGGAACTTACCGGGCTATTTCTCGCTTGCTTGGTGTTTGATTTGGGGACTGATGGTCAGCGGTGGGCCTTGGCAGCGCGCGTCGAACTGGAACGGGAAGCGGTCGCGCAGGTGCATCCCGATGGCGTAAATAAGGAACAGAGTTCGTACTACCATTTGTGGGTACTGGAGTATCTGTTTGTGGCATGGTTGGCCGGATCCCGGGCTGGGTTTGAGTTCTCGCAATGTTTTCACGACCGGATCGTAGCAATGGCGCGATTCTTGCGAGATTTGCGACCGGAAGGTGGCATACCTCCGCAGATCGGTGACGCTGACGATGGCGCTGTGCTGCGTTTCGATGCCACGACGGGGGGTGATCCATATGCGGCTGTATTGGCCGCCGCCGATGCGATGTCCGGGCGCCGGGAAGGGCACAGTTGGCTGGAAGGTGTGCCGCAGAAGGCGTTTTGGTACGGACTGATCCGTAGCGGCTCGACGGAGTCTCCGAAGACCGCGCAGGTTGGAGAAACGGAAGCGCCATGTTATCCGCACGTGTATCAGGACGGCGGGTACGCGGTGCTGCGTGGCGGTAACACGCACCTCGTGTTCGATGCGGGCCCGCTCGGTTATCTCTCGATCGCCGCTCACGGGCACGCGGACGCACTGAGCTTCTGCGCCGCGATTGATGGCGTTTGGTGGTTGGTTGACCCCGGGACCTATAGTTATCATGACGACCCTCGATGGCGGAACTATTTTCGCGGGACCGCAGCGCATAACACGTTACTCGTTGACAATCGCGACCAGTCCCTCATTGAGGGACCTTTTCTCTGGCATCGGCACGCACGTGCTCGACTGGAGTACTGCGGCACCGACACCGACGGATGCCAAGTGGCGCGAGGCTCGCACGACGGATATCAAAGCCTTGGCGTGAGACATATACGGGAGATCCGACTGACACCAGAGAGGGGCGATATCAACATCTGTGACATCATAGACGGTAACGGTGAGCATGAACTGGCGCTGCATCTTCACTTTGCACCGGATGTACGTTTGGCGCCGTTGCCAAACGGTGGTTGGGTAGCCCGCCGTCCTGGATCGCGCTACATTATCCGGGTTGCCGTGGACAGCACATGGCAGTGGCGCCAAATGATGGGCAGTGAGGAGCCGATCTTGGGGTGGTATTCGTCAAGGCTCGGGCATAAGCAGCCAAGCACAACTCTACAAGGCCGTTGGCGCGGTTCTCTGCCATGCCAAGTCGCCACGTTGCTGTGTGTGACAACCGCCGAGGAAATCTACCAGAATGGGTGTACGGCTCCGACTGAGCGTCAGCGATGTGTGTGAGCGCATGACGCTGGAACCAAAACTTTTTACTACTAGGCGCTGAACATGAGAACACCAATCGAGCAGCAGAAGCTGGTGGAGTCGTATTGGAATGATAAACCCTGCGATTCTGACCGAAGTGCCTTGGCTTTTGGGGTTAACGAGTATTTCAAGGAGATTGAGAGAGACCGCTACAACCATCAGAGACACATCAAGCAGATACTCTCGAAAATCGACTGGCGCGGTAGAGACGTCCTTGAGATCGGCACCGGAGTCGGTACGGATGCGCGCTATATAATCACACATGGCGCATCGTATACGGGCGTCAATGTCGACCAAGGTTCGACCGATCTGACGGCCAGGGCCCTCGAGGTGTTCTCGCTGCCCGGAAAGGTGGAAAGGTGCAGCGCGACTGACTTGAAGTATGCCGACGGCACCTTCAGTGCGATCTATTCGTTTGGGGTGCTGCACCACATTCCTGAGGTCACAGCCGCGGTGTCAGAGATACATCGGGTTCTCAGGCCTGGCGGCGAGCTTCTAGTGATGCTCTACAATCGAAGCTCCATTAACTATTACATTGAGATCATGTTCTTAAGAAAGTTGTTCCGTCGTTTGCTGATACTGCCGGGTATGACCGCGGGGCTGGCAGCGCTTGGTTTCCCGCGTCATACGCTTGATATGCATAGGGATCTGTACAAGTCGCTCGGGCCGATGACCGATGAGGAATGGCTTAGCCGCAATACAGATGGGCCGGACAATCCCTATTCGCGCGTTTATAGCTATAAGGAAGCAGAGGCGCTCCTCCACCAGTTTCGCATTGTGAGCAATGAAGTTCACTTTTTCGATCAGCGGCATTGGGGTTTTCTAGGAAGGATGTTGCCGCGGTTCCTTATTGACTGGCTGGGCAGGCACTGGGGATGGCACCGTGTCGTCTACGCGATCAAGCGAGATGAAGGGGCGACAAAGTGCGTTGATACGGTAGTTAGTTAACGGTGCAGTGATCGTACAGTATGAGTTGGTCACTAAATGACTGTATCACAACAACAGCGGGTATATGTTTATGAAAACAGCAGCGGAAAGAAGAAAAGAGGTAGAGCAGTTTTGGAACAGCAAGCCCTGCGACTCCGATCGCAGTGGCTTAACTATGGGGACGATGGAATATTTCCTCGAGATCGAACACGACAGATACAAGTATCAAGGCCACATCCTGAGCGATGTTCTTGCCAAGATCAATTGGCGTGGCAAACATGTGCTAGAGATCGGGACCGGTGTCGGTACGGACGCCCGGGCCATAATCCATCGAGGCGCGATTTACACCGGCATCAACATTGATCAAGCTTCGGTGGACATGACGGCTAGAGCGCTTGATGTGTTCTCGCTGTCCGGCAAAGTTGAAAAGCACGATGCCACAAATATGCCCTATGCGGATGCCAGCTTTGACGTTGTGTATTCATTCGGCGCGCTACCTTGTGTACCAGATCTCGATAAGGTAATGGCAGAGATCTATCGGACACTGAAACCGGGCGGCGAATTTCTCGGTCTGTTCTACAACCGCTCTTCGATCAACTACCAGGTCGAGATTCGTCTCCTGCGAAAACTATTTAGGCCACTTCTTGTAGTACCCGGGGTGATCCCAGTGCTGTCTTGGCTCGGTCTTCCAAAGGACAGGTTGCTCGGGCACCGCGAGCTTTACCGCAAAGCACCGAAGATGTCTGCGGAGGAGTGGTTAAGCCGAAATACCGATGGCCCCGACAATCCTTACATCTGCATTCAGAATGCTGATGAAGCGCGGAAACTACTGCGAGACTTCGAGATTCTGAGCAATGAGGCATTTTTCTTTGATTATCGGCACTGGGGCGCGGTAGGTAGACTATTGCCTCGTTTCCTTAGGGACATGCTCGGAAGAAGGTGGGGTTGGCACCGCGTTGTGCACGCATTGAAACCCATCGCCCAAAAAGTCTGTTAGGGAAACTCTGAACAAGTCCCCCTGTCCAACGCGCTGACATCCCGAGACAACGCGCGAGCGCGAGGAGAATAAGAATGAAACAGACCACCTTTGCCGCCCTGGCCTTCGAATCCAAGAAGAAGCTCACCCGACGTGAAGTGTTCTTGAAGGAGATGGATGCGGTGGTGCCGTGGACACGGCTCACGAAGCTCATTGCGCCGCACTACCCGAAGGCGGGCAATGGCCGCGCGCCGATGCCGCTCGAAACGATGCTGCGTATCTATTTCCTGCAGCAGTGGTTCAATCTCTCCGACCCCGGCGCCGAGGACTCCCTGTACGACATCGAGTCGATGCGCCGCTTCTGCGGGATCGAGCTTGGGGATAGCGCCGTCCCGGACGAGACCACGATCCTGAACTTCCGAAGATTCCTGGAGCAGCCTCGACTCACCGAGGCGATCTTTAAATCCGTGAACAAGCTCCTGTTGGACAAGCGCCTGCTGCTGAAGTCCGGCACCCTGGTTGACGCCACCATCATCAGCGCCCCGTCCTCGACCAAGAACGAAGACCGGTCCCGCGACCCCGAGATGAGCCAGACGCGAAAAGGAAACCAGTGGTATTTTGGCATGAAGGTACACATCGGCACCGACCGGCGCGGGGTTGTGCATACCGTCACGACCACCACCGCCAAAGAGGCCGACATCGCCCAGTTGCCGGAATTGTTGCACGGCAGGGAATCGGTGGTGCATGGGGATCGGGGCTACTACAGTGCCGACGCCAACGCCTGGCTCAAGAAACGAAAGGTACGCTCGCGCCTGCAGAAGCGGGCGGCCTCGGGTCATACGCTCACCGAAACCGAGAAGGCGCGCAACAAAAAAGTGGTCCTCGGTGCGCGCCTTCGTCGAGCATCCCTTCCTCATCATCAAGCGGTTGTGGGGCTTCGCCAAAGTCCGCTACCGGGGCCTGGCCAAGAACACGGTCCGGGTATTTGCCTTGCTGGCGCTCGCCAATCTTTATCGCGTGCGACACCGGCTCCTGCCGCACGGGGCGTAGTCCGTCTGCGCAACGGAAAGAACTGGGAAAAAGATGAAACGAAGATCGAAAAACACAATCATCCCCGCCATGCGGGGACCGAGTCATCGAGATCGTGCCATGTTGGCGGTCAGGCGGCATAATTTTTGTACTTGTTCAGAGTTTCCTTAGGACACTAAACGTTGACATGTTGGTTCTGCGTGGTATGCGCCGCGTAGCCACACACCTACCGCGTTCGTGTTCACGATATCCTTTACCTTGAAAGCCACATTTTTTAATAATACCTCTTTATCCGATGACTCCAGCTGACGGTCGAATTACTGTGATGCTCCTTGGGCCACAGCGCTCGGTTGTCGGGGGGGTGTCGACCCACATCAACCTACTTATGGCGTCGACTCTGAGTGACCGGTTCACCCTTGTTCACTTTGAGGTCGGGAGCCGGGGCCGTGTGAGCCCTGCGAGAGACGAGAAACTTGGTTCTATGATGTGGAGGGTCATTTGGAGCCCCGTCGCTCTTGCGGCCAGGATCATGGCGTTAAGGGTCGCTGTTATTCACATCAATACCTCGCTCGTGCCGAAATCGTTTTGGCGGGATTTGGCCTATCTTCTCATTGCGAAATTGCTTAACAGGAAAGTCATCTATCAAGTGCATGGCGGCTCGCTGAGCGAATTTCGATCTAAAGAAAAGTTTGCTGCTTGGCTGTTTAAATGGATCATCAGAATACCCGATGCGGTTGTGGTAATTTCCGTGCTGGAGCGCGACAATTTCAGAAAATTCGCACAAGTAAGAAGGCTGGTAGTGATCCCGAATGCTATCGATTTGGATGAATATGGGGATATTCGACCAAAAAACTATTCAGCTGCGATAATACAGTTGGTCTTCCTTGGACGTGTCGACATGGATAAGGGGCTCATGGAGGCAGTTGAGGCTGTCAGAATTCTTGTGAAGGAGCAGGGAATCCATGATCTTAAGTTCCTTATAGCCGGTTCCGGTCCTGCAGAAGCAGTTTTACGGTCAAAAATTGACGAGTATGAGCTTGCACGACATGTGGAGCTTGTAGGGCCTGTATTTGGGAGAGACAAAGTAAATTTTTGGCGTGATGCTGAATTACTGATTTTCCCCTCTTATCATGAAGGACTGCCATACACGATACTGGAGAGTCTTGCTTCGGCGACGCCAGTCGTGGCGACGAATGTTGGCGGAATACCGGAGGCGGTCAAGGACGGTATTCATGGAATCCTCGTGAAGCCACGTAATGCAGTAGTGCTCGCGGATGCAATCAAGCGACTTGTCTGCAATCGTCCTCGCTTAAGGAAAATGTCTGAAGAGTGCGTCAAGCGTGCACGGGAATGCTATAGAATTGATCGTCTTGCGCGTGAGTTCACCGTGCTATACGAGGATGTATTGGTAGACTACTCCCAAAGAAATATGCAAAAGATAAAGAAGGTAAAGTAATGATGATCCGATATATATTAAGACCATGGATCAAGATGTTACTGCTCACTGTTATTTCAGTGTCGCTGAGCCTTATCGCCAGTGAAGCTTTGGTGCGCTTCATCTATAAGAATGAGATTGTTCTCTTTCCTCGCTATCATACAGCGGCCAACTACGGTGAGTTCATCATTCGGCGACTGCGGCCGAATACTGTATTTTGGCACACGAGCATAGACGGTACCTGGAAGTTTGTGACGAACTCTCAGGGATTTCGTGATGAACGAGATTGGCACTACGATAAACCAAAAGGTCGGCTCAGGATACTGAGCCTTGGCGACTCTCATACCGAAGGCTTTGAGGTCCGACAAGAGCATACCTTCTCTGCCGTTATCGAGCGTTTTCTAAAAAACAAAGGGGTGGATGCGGAGATCTTGAATGCTGGTATATCCGGTTTTGGCACGGCAGAGAGCCTTGCGTTTCTGGAGACTGAAGGAATCCGTTATAGACCCGATATCGTTGTACTGGGCCTATATGCGAATGACTATCAAGACAATATCAAAGCAGGTCTTTTTAGAGTGGATCGGGGCAAGCTTGTGGTTGTGAAACGTGAGCATACCCCAGGTGTGAAAATCTTGGATGTAATCAACGCGATCCCAGTTCTACGCTGGTTAAGTGAGAACTCCTATTTTTACAACTTCGCCCTCAATACGATATGGGAAAGTGCGAAGCAAATGTTGCTACACGAGGCTGAAGGGCGTATCGCCACTGAATATGCAATCCAAAAGGGAGATATCTCCGGTGTTGAAAAAGAATTAATGAGAGTATTGTTGAAAAGAATGTATGAATTCTGTAATGCCAGAGGGATTAAACTTATAATCCTTGATATCCCTGCGCTATCAGCAGAAAATCAGTTTGTGAGTTCTATTCTTGATGATGTGCGTAATGACGTCCGCGGTGCAAGCCACAAGCTGATCGAGAGTGTAGAGATCCTCGGGAGGTACCGGAATCTGACAGAAATTCATGTTCCGCACGGTCATAATCATATTTCGGAGTTCACACACACCATGTTAGGCACGGCAACAGCATCAGTGATCTTGACGCTGATTCCTAGTGCTCACCGCAGTCAAGACGCAACTAGCGTGACGCGGTGAAGGTAACCCCGGTGTCATGTATCTGGCGGCGCCACTGGGATCAGGTGACCCGTTCTTCGGCTATCCCGCCGACATCCGCAAGGTGATCTACACCACCAACGCCATCGAGTCGGTCAACATGAGCCTGTGCAAGGTCACGAAGAACCGCGGCTCGCTCCCGAGTGATGGGGCCATCACCAAGCTGTTCTACCAGGCGCTGCACAACATCGCCAAGAAATGGATCATGCCGACCCGCGACTGGAAGGCCGCACTCAATCAGTTCTCTTCGAGGGCCGGATGCCGGTCCGATGAGAGGGAGACTGTTTACACGGAATCTTTTAACCCTCGGAGCATCGTTAGTTGACCCCGACAGCAGGTCTCGAACCCATACTAGTGCTGCAGGATTTGTAGTGTGGGCTCGCGGAAGTCGCCTTAGCATTCGGAATGCAGATCGTCTCTGGCCCAGTTAGCAGTTTGCGCGAGAAGCAATAATCTACATTTCGCGCATCGGCAGCCGTATTTCCAACAACGTCGGCTCCTGATGTGCTCGTCGACGGTGTTCCGTAGAAAGCGTTGTTATCCACTTGCGTCCCGCTCTGTGGCGTTCCGTGGGACGCACCGCTGTTTACAAGAACATTACAACGTACATCGTGATTACTTCCATCATGCCAGAACCAACTCTCTGGAACGTCTACTATCGTATTCAGATAGTATTCTGAATTTTTCTGGTAGGAAGGGCGAAACGCGAATGACTCAGTATCTGTTTTGAACCGTCTGATGTTGTATAGGATATTTCCAATGTATGAGTTGTTTCCGCCCTCCGGGGTGCCCCAATAGGAATCTATTCCTTGCTGAGAATCCATTATGATGTTGTTCTGTATAAGAACATAATTCGGGGCAGGATATCCAGGATTTGTAGCGGTAGATATTGCCATTCCCTGAGTGCCCCCGGCACAGCAAATGCCTGTGTCAGAGAATCGTGCGCCCCATACTCTATTGTGGGTAAACACCATTGGGTCTGTTGAAGTGCCACCGCCTTTCGTGTTCACCGGGATTTCCGCTGCTGCACATGGGCCAGTTCCATTATAGTTCCCATTGCAATCTGTGTATAAAGCAGAAGTAATATAAAAGTCGTTATTCTCGACAATGATACCCGGCGCGCCATGATCTGAAACGTACATTTCTTTTGTGCAGTCATAAACTTCATTGTTCACAACCCGGACTACTTGCGGACCTCCCGCAACATATACGCCGCTGTTATCGTTATCCCAAACTCCACAATTTCGAATAACGCTGTTCTGAATCCAGAGGTTGTCGTGATATGGCCCAGCGAACGATACACTGTGCATATAGGCATTCTGCACTAATACGGAATCAATGATGATGTTCGATGAACTCGATCCATCAACAAGTTCAATAATGCCTATTCCAGCGTTTGTCTTTTGGCCATCTACAGTTAAGCGGTGAAGAAGCCAATAATCCGCGCCATCCAGGATAATTCTCTTGATTTTCGCCTGATAATTTACGGCTTGTCCAGAGGGCTCACCTTGTTTCCAGGGCTTATCTCCGTTGTCATCGCTGCGGGTATATCGCAGCACCTTGCGCGTGCCGGAAGTACCACTTGAACTAATAGTGAGTGTTCCGCGTCCAGTGTGATCGCCAGCCTGGATGCAGATTACTCGGTTCGACCAGTTAATTGCAGACCAATCGGTCTTCGGAGTAGTCGCCGTAGTGATGGTCTGATTGCATGCAAGCTGTGAGAGAGCTGTAACGTCGATATCACATTTAGGCCCGCCAGCCCGGCACTCATACTTAGCGGTATAGCCGTTGGCGTCGGCAGCGAGAGAGGGTGCTGTGGCAAAGAGCATCAGGGTATAAGCGAACAGCCTTTTCATAGTGACTCCTGCAGATGACTCTGGTTAATGTTCAAAAAGTTCGATATCGCTTTCAGGGGAATCCAGAAGCAACAGTGAGCTTCAGGACTGCCAGTAGCATTGCGGTGTCGTTGTTGCGTTGCCGAAATGGAGGCCATTTCGCGATGAAGCAGTCAGCGCCAGACCAGTGCGTCCGGGAATGGCGTGTGGATAAAAGCGACGTTCTGGTTTCGGTCATGCTGGATGCTATGATGCAAAAGCGTCCTGTTGTAGCCCAGATGCTGCGCTCTTCCTGCGGCTCGAGCGTCGGTCCCCGGCGCTCGGACTTGGGCTGACCTTGATGCTTACCCTATGCGGTAATTATGGCGAAAATCAGAGAGATTACAAAGATTTGTCGATGCGTGACACGAAACGCCGGATCAACGGTTGGCTGCACAGAATCGGTCGGACAACCCTCGCAATCGCAGGGTTTGAGCCCAACTCAGTTGGTAAGTTCCACTAATTTAATTACACAGCGCTACACTCGTTGCCACTATTAGCAGCACACAAGAAACACCGTGCTTCTACCAGACGGGAGCGCGCCGCCCGTCGTAAGGATGAGTACAGTAGCATCCGCAGCAAAAAAACCTTAGATAAGGTAACAAGAGCAATGAGCATTTACTCGTGGTTGCCAGCCCTCGCCTGGTATTGCGAAACGGCTGCGGTGTATGTCGGCCGGCGAGGTGGGACATCGCGCGCACCTGAAGATCATGACTCGGATCCAGAAGTCCTGGCTGGCAATCGCCGGCAGTGTTCAGCCGGCAGACCTCTCTCGGGTCCGCTGAGTTTCGTGCGCCGGGACAGTCGTGTTACGCGCTATCCATATGCCTGCGGGCCGCGGCCGGGATCCTCGTAGGCGAGCTGAAGGTATTCAGCCTGGATTGTCAGTTTGGTTCGACACCAGATTGGACCCGGAACCTGAAGACAGGAACCATCGCGCCGTTCGCGTTCGGAAAAACACTGAACTACCGTGACGAGTCGGTGGTCGACGATATCGGGCCAGGTAGATCCGGTGTTGAAATTTGAGATTCACAATGGGGAAGAGCATCCGCCGTGTGGCTGGGTCTCGCGGAGTT
>CAYHWW010000091.1:0-13068 GCA_964360145.1 uncultured Oligoflexia bacterium
CCACGCAGCGCACATGAGTGCGCTTTGGTCGGCCACTTCCTCCTCCGCCTCGCTCTGCGGCAAAATACCTTCGCCTAGGCTTGGACTGTTTATTTAGGGGTGCCTTCAACACCGAAGGAGAATTTCTGGATGCCGCCGGATTTTAGGGTGTCGAGCACGGTGATGACCCGGCCGTGCTCTGTTTTCTTGTCGGCGAGGATGAGGGCTGCCACGGGATGGGTGGCTGCCACCATTTCTTTCAACTCCTCAATGGACACGGTTTTGTCATCCACGTTCAAGATGCCAAGGGCGCTGACGCTCACCGTGAGCAGGTTCTTCATCTGCCCTTCACCGGTGGTGGCCTGGGGCAGCTGCACTTTGAGGGACTGCTGGTAGAGGGTGGGTGCCGTGATCATGAAAATCACGAGGAGCACCAACACCACGTCGACGAGGGGTGTGACGTTGATGCCCGAGATTTCATCATCGCTGTCATTGGCGAGGCTGCCAGCCATGAGGGGTTACCGCCCTTCGCCTAAGGCTCGGCTCTTTGCGACTTCCGCCCGCAAGAGCATGTCCTTCACTTTGCGCTGAAACAGGTTGTAGGCCACCACCGCGGGGATGGCGACGAAAAGGCCGATGGCAGTGGCCACCAGGGCTTCGGAGATGCCGCTACTCACGATGTTGCTGCCTTGAGTGCCGGCCTGGGACAGGTCATGGAAGGCCTTGATGATGCCGAGCACGGTGCCGAACAAACCCACGAAGGGGGCGTTTGCTCCGATGGTGGCGAGCCAGCTCAATCGTTTTTCGGCGCTGAGCCGCGCCTCCGCCACCGCGGCGGCCACCAAGTGCAAGCCTCGGGTTTCGCGGTCTGCCAGGGGGGTTTCTTTCAATGTGGCAGTGATTTTCTGTTCAAGCTGGGCGCCTGCCGCGCGAAAGTAGGCAGCTCTTTCGATGATGAGGCCCAGGGATACGACACTGAGCAGGATGAGGAGCCAGAGCACCCACTGGGCGCCTAAGAGAGTGAAGCCGAGGAAGAGGGAGTTGATCATAGCAACCCATCGTAGCGGTCTCCGCGGAGGATGTCAGCTAGCGTAAACGAGATTGTAGGAGTGGTCACCACGCAGCGGAATGACGCACGGACCCAACGAAGTCTAAGTCTAGGCGAAGGTATTTTGCCGCATGGCGAGGCGGAGGAGGAAGTTGGCGACCAAGACGGGCTCATGCCCGTCGCGTGGAGCCAACGACGACGACAACGAAGCCAGGCGGCAAAATACCGAGCCTACGACTTAAGCGTGGGGTTGGGGTCGGCCACTGCCGCTGGGCCCCTGCCGCCCCCTACCACCGCGGCGGGAGCGGCGATTGCGGCGACGTTTATCACCACCACCAGCTCCTCCAGCATTCCGATAACCACCACCGGAACGACCGCCATTGGCCCGTGCCCGGGCATAGTTGGCTGCTTCCCACTCGGTCCGGGTGAGCTCAGTACCAGCCTCAGGGGCTGTCTTGATGTACTCTTCGTAGTTGCGTGGGCCGCTCATGACCGCCTCAGGGGCGGAACCTGCGCCCTCATCGGCACCGCTTTCCATGTCCTCGGCGCCTTCAGCGCCTTCTGGCAGATCATCATCCAATTCGTCATCCACCACGCTCACGGGCACAGGTAGGGCGATCCGAGGCTGTGGGGACGCAGGAGATGCCTTTTTCTCCGCGGGGCGATCGCGATCCTTGCGGCCTTTGCCACGATCTCGTTCCCGCTCCCGGTCACGGCCCCCGGTCCGGCGACCACGACCACGTTCGCTGGAGCGCTCATCGCGGGTCTCCCGCTCACCGTCGGCGGCGTGTTTCTCTTCATCAGTAAAGGGCAACGTACTCATAACTTCTTCGATCTCCACTTCAGTGGGCTCCCCTCCGGCAACAGAGTCTTCCCACTCCTTGCGTCGCAGACGAGAGGAAATGGTGCCGCGTTCTTCGATTTCATCGGCCAGCGACTGCACGGGGCCCAGGCCCCGGGCGTCTTTGCGGATTTCTTTCACCAAGAAAGCCTTCTCGCCACGGGTTGCACCGATCTCGTATTGCTCCAAATGGAAGGCCACATTGGACTTCACCATGATGCGTTTGCCGGAGCGATCTTGCATCTCATCGATGACGCCGCCCAGGTCCCCGCCCATCACTTCCGCGATGGAGGGGTTGCACTCGAGAGTGATGATCTGGGTTTCCTTGATGGCACATTCACGCTCAATACCGCGCAGAATCTCATAGGCCATGGTGAGCTTGTTCTTGATGTAGCCGCGACCTTCACAATAGGGGCAGGGCTCGCAGAGCGTACGCACGGTGCTGTCACGGGTACGCTTGCGGGTCATCTCAACAAGACCCAGTTGGCTGATCTTCAGAATCGTGGGGCGGGCGCGATCTTTCTTCAGGGCCTCTTCGAGGCATTGGTAGACCTTCTCGCGGTTGGCCTCTTTTTCCATGTCGATCAAATCGAGGACGATGATACCGCCGCAGTTGCGCAGGCGCAGCTGATAGGCGATCTCTTTCACCGCTTCCATATTGGTCTTCAGAATGGTGTCTTCGAGGTTTTTCTTACCTACGAAGCGGCCGGTATTGACGTCGATGGCAGTCAAGGCCTCTGCCTGGTCCACCACCAGGTAACCACCGGACTTCAACCACACCTTGCGATCCAAGGCGCGCTGGAGCTCAATCTCGATGCCGAAGTAATCGAAGATGGGCGTGGGCTTCTCGTAGAGCTCGATCTTGCTCTTCATGCTGGGCATGAAGCGCGCCACGAACTTCTGGATGAGCTTGAACTCCGAGCGGGAGTCCACCACCAGGCGGTCCACTTCGTCGGAGACCATGTCCCGGATAGCCCGGATGACCATGGTGTAATCTTGATAGATCAGCGTGGGGCCGCGGGACTTGCGGTATTTCTCTTGGACTTCGTTCCAGTTGCGCACCAGGTATTCGATGTCATCACGGATTTTGTCGTTGTCTTCGTTGGAGCTCGCCGTGCGAACGATGAAGCCCGTGCCCGGGGGACGATTCTTGCTGATGGCATCCCGCAGCCGACGACGATCGCTATCGCTTTCGATACGGCGGGAAACGCCGATGTGATCCACCGTGGGCATGAACACCAAATAACGCCCCGGCAAGCTCACATGGCAGGTGAGGCGGGCGCCCTTGGTGCCAATGGGGTCTTTCACCACTTGCACCAGGATCTCTTGGCCTTCTTTGATGATTTCAGAAATACTCACACCTTCACGGTGCTTAGGCCGCTTCGCGATGACTTCCTCGTCATCGGACTCCGCGGCTGCCGGCTCCACGGCGGGGACGGCCCCTTCTGCAATTGCAGCCTGCACCGCGGCGACTTCATCCTCCGTGGCAGGGGCTGTGGCGGAGACTTTCGGGGAGGGTCTCGCGACAGACCGCTCAGTGCGCTCTTCGTCGCCATCCTCATCCGTGTCAGCCACCGGGCGGCCACCGCCGCCTGGCATTTCCAGCGGCTTATCCATGTCTGGATAAAAAATGTCATCCACATAGAGGAAGGCAGCCTTTTCCTGACCGATGTCCACGAAAGCAGCCTGCATGCCGGGGAGCACCCGGAGCACTTTGCCTTTATAAAAGTTGCCCACGATGCCCTTGCTGGCTTCGCGCTCGATGAGCAATTCTTGAATTTCTCCACCCTCTAAAAGGGCGATGCGCGTCTCTGGTAGAGTCGCATTGATAATTAGTTCGGAACCCATAGTTGTAAACCTTTCGCTTACTAGAAGCTGAGAGCGACTAGATTCAGCGACAAGGCGGAAGCGCGTTGATTGGTGGGGCGTCGGTCGCTCGCCGGCAGGGCCGCGGATGCGGTCCCCCGAGTGTGCGAAAAACCTTCAAGGGAATCAGTGCCAGATACCGGCCTTTGGCGCGGCTCATACTCTGGCGTCGTCATGAAATACAACGCTGTTCCCAAACCTGTGACTAGCCCGATCCCGGCGCCAATAAGGACGTTGCCGAGATGGTTTTCGGGGTAGCCATAAAAAGGAAGGGTCGAAACGCCCAGCACTGTGCCGGTCGCCGTACCCAATCCCACCGTAATCAAAGCATCCTGGAACCGCGAGGCCGCATAGGCCTGTGTCGGTACCACAGTATTGAGGAGTCCGAGCCCTAACAGGGCTCCCAGGATGATTAGCGATTTCGCGTATTGTTGCTGCATCAATCGATCAGATCTAAGTTGATGACTTTCTTAAGTAGTATAGCGTACTTATCCCCGCAAGAACAATTTGCACCCTCCCTTCAAGTAATCTGTCGGGAAAACTTGACCGAGTGTCAGGGACTCGTTACCCAGATCCTTAGGATCATGAGGTTTTATGTCATCCACTGCCTCCACGGCACTTGCCTCTTTCATTGACCACACTTTATTAAAAGCAGAGGCGACACCTGACGAGGTGCGCAAATTTTGCAAAGAAGCCCGTATCCACGGCTTTGCCTCAGTATGCGTGAACCCCTGGATGGTGGAACTGGCCCGGGACGCCCTGAATGGCAGTCCCGTCATGGCCATCTGCGTGGTGGGCTTTCCCCTGGGGGCTAACCTCACCGCCAGTAAGGTTGCCGAAGCGGCGGAGTGCATTCGACGCGGCGCCCAAGAGTTGGACATGGTGGTGAACCTGGGAGCATTACGCTGCGGTGACGTGGCCTACGTCACAGCCGACATCCGTACCGTGGTGGAAGCGGCCCAGGGGACGCCGGTGAAAGTCATCCTGGAAACCGCGGCCCTCACAGACGATGAAAAACGCAGGGGCGCCGAGGCTGCCATGGCAGCAGGGGCGGCATTCGTGAAAACCTCCACGGGTTTCCACTCCAAGGGAGGAGCCACTGTCGCCGACGTCAAACTTCTCCGCTCCGTGGTGGGCGACCGCCTGGGGGTCAAAGCCAGCGGTGGTATCCGCACGCGCGATGATGTTATGGCAATGATCTCCGCCGGGGCCAATCGCATCGGAGCGAGCAGCTCTGTGCAAATCGTGGAAGGCGCTGCGGCATTGGCTCCAGGGGAATACTAAGAGACTGTTCATGAATAAAAATATCGATAAAGCCCGCCGCGTTATCCTTATCGTCCTCGATGGTGTGGGCTGTGGGGCACTGCCAGATGCTGACGCCTATGGCGACCCTGGTGCGGACACCCTGGGTCATATCTCCGCCAAGGCCTCCCACCTCGCTCTTCCTCAAATGGCCCGCTGGGGCGCGGGCCACCTCACCTCCATGCCCACGGTACCAGCACTGCCCTGGAACCAATGCGTAGCAAGCAGCGGTCGCCTGCGGGAACTCTCCAAAGGTAAAGACACCACTGCCGGACACTGGGAGATGGCGGGCCTCGTTGTTGAAACCCCGTTCCGCACCTTCCCCAATGGCTTTGACTCCAAAGATATTGATCGTTGGTGCCAAGAAAACGACCTCCCTGGGGTTTTGGGCAACAAGACCGCCAGCGGCACCGAGATCATCAAAGAACTAGGCGAAGAAAGCGTGCGCACGGGCAAGCCTATTCTCTACACCTCCGCGGATTCCGTATGGCAGGTGGCCGCCCATGAGGAGGCCTTCGGCTTGGAGCGCCTCTATAAAATTTGTAAAAGCGCTCGCATCTTGTGCGACAGCATCGACGTTTCCCGGGTCATTGCCCGCCCCTACGTAGGCAAGACCAGTGCCGATTTCTCACGCACTCACAATCGCAAAGACTTCTCCGTGCAGCCCCCACAAAAGACCATGATGGAATACGTCATGGATTGCGGCCTTCCTGTGCTGGGCGTCGGCAAGATTTGGAATATTTTCAATGGCCGCGGCGTTCCTGAAAGCATCGAGACCCATGGCAACACTGAAGGGCTCAAGGTACTGGGTGAGCTCCTGAAGACCCACAAAGATGGCCTCATCTTCATCAATCTCATCGACTTCGACATGAACTACGGTCATCGCCGGGATGTGGAAGGCTTCGCCCGCGCCCTGGAAGAATTCGATGCCTTCCTGCCACTCCTCGAAAAAGAATTGGGCCCGGAAGACGCGGTCATCATCACCGCCGACCACGGCAATGACCCCACCTATCGGGGCACCGACCACACCCGGGAGCATGTGCCCCTCATCGCCTACCGTAAGGGCGTGCCCTCAAAGAGCCTGGGCACACGGGATTCCTTCGCGGATATCGGACAGACAGTGATCCATGCGCTCACCGGCAAAGCCGCTGAGCTGCGCTGGGGCAAGAGCTTCTGGCGGGAGTTGCAGGCGTGATCGAGGTTTCTCCCGTCCAGATCATCCGAAAGAAGCGGGATGGGAAGCATCTCGCCGATGAAGAAATTCGCAGCTTCATCTCCGCGGCAACCCGCGGCGACATCCCTGACTACCAAGTGAGCGCCTGGCTCATGGCGACCTACTTCTCGGGGATGGACAGCGGTGAAACGGCCTCGCTCACGCGGGCCATGATTGAGAGCGGTTCAAAGGTGGAGTTTCCCCCAAGCGAAGAAGGCGCGGCCTTCGTGGATAAACACTCCACGGGCGGCGTGGGAGACAAGGTCTCTCTCATCATCGCCCCGCTGGCCGCGGCCATGGGCCTCAAGGTGCCCATGGTGGCAGGCCGAGGACTGGGCCACACCGGTGGTACACTGGACAAACTCGAGAGCATTCCCGGCTTTTCCGTGGGCCTCTCCATTTCCCACTTCAAAGACCAAGTGCAGCGCCTGGGTTGCGCCATCATGGGACAAACGAAAGAGTTCGTTCCCGCGGACAAGCTTCTCTATAGTTTGCGCGATGTGACCGCCACCATCGACTGCGTGCCCCTCATTACGGCGAGCATCCTCTCGAAAAAAGCCGCGGAGGGCATCTCGGGTCTCGTCATGGACATCAAGGTCGGCTCGGGGGCCTTCATGAAAAACATGAATGAGGCCACTGCACTGGCGAAAAGCCTGCAAAAAACAGGCATCGCCCTGGGCCTCAAAGTGCGATGCGTGCTCACGGACATGGGGGAGCCCCTGGGCTCCTGCATCGGTAATTCCCTCGAGGTCCTCGAATGCGTGGACATCATGCGCCGTGCGGCGGGCATGAAGCCCATAAGCCATCCCCAGGTTTCATTGCCCGAGGGGCAATCCCAGGACGTGCGCGACCTCTCCATTGAGCTCGCGGCCCACATGGCCGTGGTGGGAAATCTCTCAAGCTCCCTCTCGGCAGCACGTCTCATGGCCCGCAAAGCCCTTGCCAGCGGCGCCGCCCTCAGGATTTTCAGCCAAATGTGCGACGCCCAAGGGGCCACCGTGGACGTGGTCAACCACCCCGAGACCATGCCCGTGGCGCCTGAGGTCATTGAAGTGCACGCACCGAAAAACGGCGTGATCTCTCGCATGAATAACGAAGATCTGGGATGGCTCATCGTGGACTTGGGCGGAGGCCGTCACAAGGCCAACGACCGCGTGGACCCTTCCGTGGGCATTGTGCTCCAAGCAAAACTTGGCCATCGCGTGACCAAGGGCACGGTGCTCGCCCGAATTCATTTCCATCAAACCGCCACAAAACTCACCGCTGAAGATGCCTATGCCCGCTGCCAGGACGCCTTTGTCATCACTTCCAGCAAAATCACACGCCCCGCCCTCATCCGAAAGGTCATCGCTTGAGTGAAATGAAACGCATCACTGATGCCGTCGAATACCTGAAAAAGAAATTCCGCCTTCAGCCCACGGTGGCCATCGTGCTGGGCTCGGGCTTAGGGGGCTTCACTGATGTGCTGCAAGAGGCAGTATCAGTGCCTTTCTCCGAGATCCCCCACTTCCCCAAACCCACGGTGGAAGGCCATGGCGGGGAACTCGTCTGTGGCAAGCTCAACGGAGTGCCGGTGCTGGCACAGAAGGGTCGGCTCCATTACTACGAGGGCAATGACTTGAACGATGTGGTGCTCCCCGTGCGAGTCATGGCTCGTCTCGGCATCCGTACCCTGGTCATGACCAACGCCGCCGGCGGAGTGAACCCCTCCTTCCGCCCCGGCGACATCATGGTGATCCGCGATCAAATCAACCTCACCGGTTTGAACCCCCTGAGAGGCGCGAACTTAGAAGAACTGGGGCCCCGGTTCGTTGACATGACCCAGGCTTACCACCGCGGCCTCATCGCTCTGCTCCACGAAACTGCCGCCGCGCAAAACCTCTCCCTCCATGAAGGCGTGTATCAATGGTTCCCCGGCCCTACCTACGAAACCCCCGCCGACATCCGTGCGGCACGGCTTTTGGGCGCGGACGCCGTGGGCATGTCCACGGTGCCTGAAGTCATCGTCGCCAGCCATGCGGGGATGAGAGTCGTGGGATTGAGCTGCATCACCAACCTCGGTGCTGGCATGGTGGCTCAGCGCCTCACCCACGAAGATGTGGTGAAAGTCGCCAACAGCGCCGTGGGAAAAATGCATCGGTTACTTCAGGCGACATTGCCTCGGATGGAGAATCTCCCATGAGCGCTGCTCGAAAGACTTCGAAGAAACCAACTGTTCGCCGCGGCTTCACCATACGCATCAAGCCTGCGGATCTCACGCCGGCCTGCCGCAAGCTCTACAGGAACGCCCAGGTTGTGCGCCGCAATGCCCATGCACCCTACTCCCGTTTCAAGGTGGGTGCGGCGCTGCGGGATGCCCGCGGTCGCATCCACATCGGATGCAACGTGGAGAATGCCAGTTTCAGCGGCACCCAGTGTGCCGAACGGACAGCACTCACTGCCATGGTAACCAGCGGCTGCAAGGAATTCAAAGAGATGGTCATTGTCACGGACACCCCCCACGGCTGCCCTCCCTGCGGTTTCTGCCGCCAGGTCATGAGCGAATTCGCGGGCAACCCGAAAGAGACGCTGGTGCACATCGCGAATCTTTCCGGCGTTTTGCACACAGTGACTTTAGCGGAGCTCTTGCCCCACGCGTTTGATGCCAAGTATTTCGGGTAAGGGTCCGTGCTCACAATCTGCTGCCGACACCTGCGTCGCACGATCCGACCTGGCTATAGCCATAGATGGCTAGCGCCATGAGGGCCACCACCCCGCCAGTAAATGCCATTTCCTTGAAAAATCCCCCGTCAAAAAAATTTTTGGGCGATGGTCTGACACTCGTCTCAAGGATGCCCACGGATCCACGCTGATCATGAATGTGCCTCTCTTTTTAAAGCCCATTCTGCATGCATTTTATAAACGACGGGGATCACGATGAGGATCAAGAACATCAAGCAAACCAGGCCGCCAAACATCGGAGCGGACATCCGCTTCATGACGTCGGCGCCAAGGCCCACCGCCATCATGACCGGGATGAGTCCGATGAAGTCCGTGATGACGTCCATCAAGATCGGGCGCAGGCTTCTTTGAGCGCCTTCCGCCGTGGCCGCGGAAAAATCATCAGCGAAGCTAAGCTGCCCCGCCTCTTTCCTCTTTTTCCAGGACTCATCGAGGAATGCGATCATCACCATCGTGTCTTGGACGGCAACCCCCATTAGGGCGATCACGCCTACCCAGATGGCGGCGCTCGTATTGTAGCCCATGGCCCAAATGAAGATCACCCCGCCGATGGCAGAGAGGGGGACGGCCGCCATGGACATGAGCGTGTTGGCGACGGAGCGCAGGGCAAAGTAGAGGAACCCAAAGATGAGGAGGAGGGTCAGGGGCAAGATGATCTGCATTCGAGCCCGCATGCGCTCAAGGTATTCATATTGTCCCGTCCAAGTGATGAAATAGCCTTGGGGGAGTTTCAATTCGCGGGCAACGGCCTCTTTTGCGTCCGAGACATAGCCGCCGGGATCACGATCCTTGAGATCGACATAAACGTAACCGGCAAGTGAACCATTTTCATCGAGCACCATGGGCGGGCCCATGCGCGTGACGAGCTTTCCTAATTGACCAAGTGGGACTTGGGCGCCGGTAGGTGTGGCTACGAGTATTCGGCTCAATTTTTCGACATTGTCGCGAAGCTCGCGGGGATACCGCACATTGATCGTGTACCGCTCCCTGCCCTCAACCGTCTGTGAGATCTCCATGCCGCCTATTGCCGTTTCAACGACCATCTGAGCATCCCCGACATTGAGCCCATAGCGCTGCAGAGCCTGGCGGTCTGGCTCGAAATCGAGGTAATACCCCCCGCCAATGCGCTCGGCGTAGACGCTTCGCGTGCCACGTACCTTTCCGAGTATCCGCTCCAACTCCTGGCCGATGCCTTCGATCACTTTCAAATCTTTTCCAAATATCTTGACGCCAATCGGCGTTCGAATGCCAGTGGAGAGCATGTCGATTCTGCCTCGAATAGGCTTGGTCCATGCTCGGTTGAGGCCAGGAACCTTCACGGCCTCGTCTAGTTCAGAGATGAGCTTGTCATCGGTCAGGCCCCGCCTCCATTGGTCTCGCGGCTTAAGGCGCACGGTAAACTCAAACATGGAAAGGGGCGCCGGATCCGTAGGCGTCTCAAATCTTCCCGCTTTGCCATAGACCGTCTCGACCTCGGGGATGGATTTGATGGCCTTACCCTGACGCGTCAGGATGTCCGTCGCCGCCGTCACCGAAATACCTGGGACCGTAATCGGCATGTAAAGAAGGTCGCCTTCCCAGAGAGGGGGCATGAACTCCGAACCCAGGCGCGTAAAGGCAAAAATGCATAGGGCGATAAGCGCGGCTACGCTTCCCAGAACGGTTTTAGTGTGGCGCAAAGACCATTGCAAAATCGGCTTGTATACGGCTTGCGTCCACCGGTTCACGGGGTTTTCCTTCTCACTCCGTATCCGCCCTTTGACGAAAATGGCGATGAGCGGCGGCACCACGGTGATCGAAAGGATCGCCGTGGTGAGCATCACGAAACTCTTCGTATAGGCGAGCGGGTGAAAGAGTTTCCCCTCCTGAGCCTGAAGCGCGAAGATCGGGAGGAAAGAGACAACAATGACGAGCAGCGCACTAAAGAGTGAGGGCCCCAGTTCGCTGCATGCCCGTATCGCGATGTCTTGGTAGTCAATCGGGCCTTTGGATTCGGATATTTTCTTGTGGGCATACTCCACAAGGATGATGCCGCCATCCACGATGTCGCCGATGGCCAGGATGAACCCGCCAAGGGACATGATATTGAGGCTGATGCCGAGATAATAGAGGGGAATGATTGAAACCAAGAGAGAAAGAACGAGGGAGATCACGACGACAAGGGTGCTTCGGACGTGCATGAGGAAAATGAGGATGACGATGCAGACGAGGATGATCTCCTCGATGAGGTTATCCCTCAATGTACCGACGGCCTCTTTGATGAGGTTTGATCGGTCATAGGTGATCTTGAGCTCGACCCCGGGAGGAAAGGCACCTTTCACGGCCTCGATCTTTTTCTTCACGGCACTGATGACGCTGGAGACATCTTCTCCTTGCCGCATGACAACGACGCCGCCAACGGCGTCCCCCATCCCATCAAGGTCAGCGACACCGCGGCGAATATTGGGCCCAATACTCACGCGGCCAACGTCGGCGATGCGAATGGGCGTCCCATTCGGGCCGACACCAAGCGAAATGTTTTCAAGATCCTTAGGGTCTTTGACGTAGCCTAGACCTCTGACGTAGTGCTCCCGCTCTGAAATCTCTATGGTGCGGCCGCCGACGTCTTTATTGTTCTCGCGGATGGCGTTGAGCACTTTTTCTATGGGGATCCTGAGTGCTGCGAGTTTGTTGGGATCGACCTCGACTTGATACTGCTTTTTGAACCCGCCGACGCTCGCCACTTCAGCGACTCCCGGCACGGAGGCGAGCCAATAGCGCAGATACCAATCCTGGAACGTTTTAATCTCAGAGAGATCATGTTTTCCGGTCGGGTCTACAAGGGCATACTGAAAGACCCAGCCCACCCCCGTGGCATCCGGGCCGATGCTTGGCGTGACACCAGCGGGCAACTGGCCCGAGAGCTTTGAAAGGTACTCAAGGACGCGAGACCTTGCCCAGTAAAGATCGGTGCCGTCCTGGAAAATCACGTACACAAAGGACATCCCGAACATCGACCAGCCGCGCACGACCGAGACTTTCGGCGCGGACAGCATCGAGGTCACAAGCGGGTACGTGATCTGGTTTTCAATGAGATCGGGGCTGCGACCCATCCACTCCGTGAAGACGATAACCTGGGTTTCTGAAAGATCGGGGATGGCATCGATCTTGATGTTCTTCAGGCAATATGCGCCCCACAGGCCGAGGATCGCGGCTACAACAAGGGTGATCTTGGAGTTTCTGGTACACCAGGCGATGATTCTCTCAATCATGGTACGCCGTCACTTTTTGTCATGCCCGGAATGCCCGGCGTGCCCGCCGCCGGGAGCCTCGCCCTTACCTAGGGCAGCCTGGAACTTACTCTCAGTGTCGATGAGGAAATGAGCGCTTGTCACCACCTGCTCGCCCGCCCTCACCCCCGAGAGAATGGCAAAGACCCCTTCGACCCTCGGGCCAATCTTGACTTCCCTCGGCTCAAATCGCGTCGGCCCTGCTTTTACGAAAATGACTTTTCTCACCCCCGTATCAATGACGGCATCCTCGGGCACCACGATAGCCTCACCCAGGTCCTTTTTGATCTCGATGTTGGCGAACATGCCGGGCTTGAGTGTTTGCTTCAGGTTCGGGACTTCGATCCTGGCTTTCACCGTGCGGGTCTCGACGTCCACCTCGGGGAAGATGTAATTGATCTGCCCTGAAAATGACTTCTCAGCGTCATAGGGGAGCTGCACCTTGGCTTTGTCCCCCACGCTGATGGCCGAAATGTCGTACTCATAGAGGGTGACGATGACCCAAACCCGGCTAAGGTCGGCGATGTGGTAGAGTTCCATTTCCGGCGTGATGTACATGCCGCGGATCGCCGTTTTATTCACGATGTAGCCATCGACGGGGGCCATGAAAGTTACTGATCGTTTTGATTTCCCGGCTCTCACCAAACGATCGATCTCGGACTGGGGAACAGCCCAAAGATTCAAGCGATCAAGGGCGGCTTTTGCAATCTCTTTGCCGGCACCGCCTTGCCTTCTTGCTGAGAGGTATTCCTCCTGCGTCGAGACAAGATCGGGGCTGTAAAGATCGAAGAGTGGTTGCCCCCTCTTGATAGGCTTTCCGATATAATCT
>CAYHWW010000092.1:0-12989 GCA_964360145.1 uncultured Oligoflexia bacterium
CTGCTGTACACCACGCCGGCGGGGTTGGAGGGGCTATTTAAAATCACAGCCCGCGTGCGCGGTGTCAGAGCATCTTTCAGCTGCTGTGGCGTCATCTTGCACCCCGTGGCCACACTGGTCTCCACGATGACCGGAGTACCACCGGCGATCTTCACCATCTCGGGGTAGCTCACCCAGTAGGGCGTGGAAATAAGCACTTCATCCCCGGCATTCACGGTGGCCATGAGAAAATTGTAAACGGCCTGTTTGGCCCCGGAGCTCACCACCACTTGGTCGGGGCGGTACTCAAGGCCGTTCTCTTCTTTGAGCTTGCGGGCGATGCGGCCACGGAGTTCGGCGATTCCGGGCACCGGCGTATACTTGTTTTGGTCTTTTTCGACGGATTTAATGAGGGCCGCCTTCACCGTGGAGGGTACCGGGAAGTCAGGCTCGCCCGCGGCAAAGTTATAGACCTTATGGCCCTTGGCGGCCAACTCCCGGGCAGCGGCGGCCATGCGAAGGGTGGCGCTCTCCGCGATGGAGGACATGCGCTCGGCCAACTCCAATGGATTCTTGCTCATATCGGGGGGAGTCCTTTCTTTTGCTTGGCATCCAATAGTTTTTTCACGATTGCAGGCACATAAGGGCTGGCGTCGCCACCGAATCGAATGAGCTCCTTCACCATGGTGGAACTCACGAAATAAAGATTCTCGCCGGTCATGAGAAAAACCGTATCGACCTTGGAAGAAATCTCCCGGTTCATAGAGGCCATCATGAACTCATACTCGAAATCGCTTGCCGCCCTCAAGCCCCGCACCAGGGAGCCCGCGCCCGCCTTCCGCGCATAGTCCACGACTAGCCCGCCCCAGGAATCCACCCTCACACTGGATCGGGCTTTCACCACATCTCGAATGACCCTCACCCGCTCCTCAACTGTGAGCAACGGACTCTTCCGATCAGACCCCGCCACCAGGATCACAAGCTCGTCAAAAACCTCAAGGGCCCGATCCACAATATCCAGATGGCCATTGGTGAAGGGATCAAAAGTGCCTGGATATACAGCCCTGCGCCGCGACGAGAGTTCCGCGGGGGCCTTGGTGCGTGCTTTTGCCATGGGCTATAACCTACCCGCGCTTTACATAGAAATAAACACGGCTGTCACCGTATTTTTTGTCATTGCGCAAATCCAAGCCTGCCCGCTGGGCAAGCTGCTCATGCTCGGGGGTCAGGATAGGCTCTTTTTCATGCGCTTCATAAATGAAGAGCCCTCCTACTTCCACCGCGGGGGTCTGCTCCTCCAACGCTAGAAGCTTCTCGAACCATCCTGAGCTGTAGGGAGGATCGGCGAAGAGCACCCGACAGGAGGGCAGCCGCTCATAGGCCTCCACGACATCGCTATGCATGACATTGCATTTGAACCGTCCGCCCTGACGTTTTAACGCCTGGGCCGCGGCAGTGACATTGCCGCGCAACGCATCCAAGGCATTGGGGTGACTCTCAACGAACACCACCCCCGTGGCGCCGTTGGAAACAGCTTCGAGCCCCCATGCGCCAGAGCCCGCGAAAACATCGATCACCAGGGCGCCTTCGAGGAGAGGGGCGCCTTCCCATTGGTAACCACGCAATACGTTGAAGATACCCTGACGCAGCCGCTCCCCGGAGGGGCGGGTCTGAGCACCGGATGGCAGTTTTAACTTGAGGCCGTTCAAGCAGCCACTAGCCAAAGCGATCACCGCTGTAGAGTGCGGTGAGCCAGGTACTACGTCAAGCAGCCTTGCGGAAAGGAACCCTGAATTCGGCGCCGCCATCTGTTTTGATGACCAGAGCGTCATCCTCGTAGCGCAGCGTCACCTTCATGCCACTTTGTGCGAACTCTAGGGAGATGCTCGTGCACCCTCCCACGGAGAGGGCAAGATTGCCCTCGCCCGCGGCGGTTGCCCCGCTAGTGACGTCTCCATCACCCTCTTCCCGGGCAGTTGCCGCGGCCAGGGCCTGGTCAAAACCGATGGGGTCCTTCGCAGGCGTCGTAGGTCCTGAGGTTGCTTCAGTGACCTCTGCCTCCACGGAGCGCAGGATGGGCACCACCTTCGCGACCTCAGCAGGCTTGGGCTGCACATCGTCGATGCTTTTCTCCATTTGCTCAATCTCCTGGATGATTCGGTCAATCTCTCCAGACTCATCTTGGGACTTAGGGGAACTTGCGCTTTGCGTCATATTTCATCCTCGGAATTATTTCCGGAGCTCCTTCAAAAACAGAGCTCTCTCAGGTACTTCTATACGCTCCTCTTCGGCGCCCCTTAGCTTCCTCGAAAGAGGTCGATTTTTCCCTGTATTTATCCATCGCAGCACCTTAGTTACGGCATCAATGAATCGCTCACCCACGGACTTACAGCTCAGCACATTCTTGAATATTGGCGACCTCGTCGCCGGTGTTGCCGCGCCCACGATTCCCGTGCCTGAGGAGTCACCACGGGGGGCAGAAACTGCCGCCCTCGAAGTGCGGGGCGGCCATATCCAGTGGCTTGGCCATGTTGTCAGCGCGGACCTCAAGTCCCTACTGACCGAGATGGCTCCCGCCGAAAAGGCGCCCCTGGACCGGCTCTTGCCCCAGATGCCGTCACCCCAGGCGCTGGGCGCTCCGGGACTGGACACTATTTTCCAGATCATGCGGGATGACATCTATGGCAATCGCCACAAGATGATGCTGTTACCACCCAGCCGCAAACAGCTCATCGAGCGGCGCATGGAAACCATCGCCCGCAAGGTGGCCCGCCTCAAGGGCGAACGCATGAACCGGTCTCTCTCGCTGGAAGAGCTCATCCGTGACTCTTCCCGACCCAACGGTCGGGATAAAACCCTGGGCCAAGCAGCTTTCGAACGCTTCACCTCTGAAGTGGCCTTTCACACTCTCCTTCAACTCTTCGTGGTCAAAGCCCTCCATACCCACGGTTGGCGCGGCTTCCACGACGAAGACCTCAGTCGCCTCAACTTCGTCATTCATGATTTCCTTGTGCGCAGAAGTGCCGCTTTCAATACGGATCGTCACAGCTGGAACTTCGTGCGGCCCAATCTCTACTCTTGGTACACGCCCACTGCCGCCACGGCGAAGAACTGCGCCCAGATCCTGACCCACGGCATCGTGGTGAACCGCCCTGGCTTTGCCTGGAGTGATACCGACCTCCAAGAATGGATGACGGAAGCCCACAGCGATCTTGGCCTAGACCACTTGGAGTTTGGCAAAGACAGGGCTCTTTCCCAGGCATTGCTTCATTTCGCGGAATCAGAGCTCGGCACTCCGACTCACTCTTCCAAGATTCACGACAAGATGTTGCCTCGAAAGACGTTCATCCCCGTGCTCGAAGGGGCGGCCCTGGCGTTGGATTGCCTGAGATCGCTGGCTGACCGGTTCAGCGGCCCTGGTACAAACGGGGATATGCGGGCTCAGGAGTCCGCCCTTCACCATTCTGTTTGGGGATGCGATTCCGAGGGCCTTGAAACGCATTTCACGGAGGTGGGGGCTTTGCTCCTGATGCTCCGGAGGATCAAGGCACGGGACTGCTCACCGCCGCACAAGCTGCCCCATGGCGTGCGCTGCGTACAGCAGCTCGCCCTGCAGTTTCACAACCAGGAGCAGCTCGCCCTGGGCGAAATACCAACGGCACAACAGGGAACTGCCGCCCAAATCCAAGACTGCGAAGGTTTTGACCAAGCCTTCGTGTTGGACCATCCGGATCGGCAGAAATCCTCCCGTTGGATGAAAAGCCTCTCCGAGCAGCTGCCCTACTGGAAACCATGGCTCCACGCCACGTCCACCCTGGGCTGGGGCGAGGCTCATCTGTTACTTGCCTTGGGTAAATTGAAAGAACACGGTCATTGCTTCTACCTCACCCACCGGGTGCTCCCCGATCAGGGGGAAGGTGAAAAGCTCCGCCGTCACGTGCTGGGCTCCGCCGTCCTCGACTACTTCCTTGAGCTGGATGAAGAGCGCTTCGGCCCCTACCGCTACCTTTACGTCTTCACCAAAGAGCCGGGTAAAGCGGCGCGCGACGCCAGTCGGGTACGTTATGGCAAGTTCCCCAGTGCCGCGGTGAATATCATTCACCTTTCCCAGACCTCCTACCAGGAGTCGGCTTCCCTCCAGTGGGAAATCGTGGAACGGGGCTGGGAGCAGATCTTCGTGCAAGGGGCGGCGCCACTGGTACGCCACCTCAATTCCCGCTGCCCTAAATTATTCCAATTGGCCGCGGTGCAAACCTGGAGTCCCGCCCGGGATAATGACGTGGTGAGCGAGAAGGAGGGCCTCTTCCGGGCCGCGCCCCAGCAGCCCGCGGGGTTGGAGTTCACCCGGGAAGGCAGCGCGCTGCGCTTTCATCCCCTGGATGTCACTAGCCCCCACGAGCGCATCGCTATTTTCCCCCATAACTCCTCTGACCTTCCCTGGCTCCAACACTTGCTGAACAGCAAAGTCCTGCAGTTCTGGATTCGTTTGCAGATCACACAGGACCCTGGATCGGTGAAAATCCAAGATCTGCGGAACCTGCCCGTCATGGATCTCACACGGGTGCAAAACGACGTGGTCAATGAAGCACTCACTTGGCTCGCCCAGAGCCAGCACACCGAGGATACGTTACGCCGTTGGATGATGGACACTCCGCAAATCGGCTGTCGCTTCGTGGCCGCGGCCCGCCGTTGGCAGGCCCTGGACCGGACGGTGTGCCGCTACGCCGGTCTTTTCGATGCCCTCACGGAAGATCGCGTGGAGCTCAATCCTGAATCAGTGCCGCATTTCTATCACACGGCATTGCTGACAAGCCTGCTCCAAAGCCCCGACGTCAAGGCCCAGTTCGTGAAGCGTGAGCTCACCAGCACCAATCCCAACTTCTGGATCATCAAAGAAACATTTCTCACGCCCCAGCTGCACAATCAAAACAGGGGCAACCCCTCCGGCGACCGCACCGTGGTGCATATCTTCACCAAGCAAGGGCCTCAAATCCTGCTCTCCGTACCGAGCGCGGTGGGCCCCTACATCAACGCTCAGCTTCAAAAGCTGCGGGATTTTACCTGGGGCGAGGCCGTGGGCCTCCTCCGCGTGCCCCGGGACATCCCCCTTTACGTGGCCCAGAGCTCTGAAATCGTACGTGTCGTTACGCACAACATCAAAGAACGGGAAACCATGGCGCGCGTCTTGGCGGAAGCCTCGCTGTCTCTCTTTGAAATCACCGCCGAGGACCGGGCTCATCTGCAGAAATAAGTAGATGATACAGTGCAATCCCTATGCTGCAGAACCTTAGTCCCTGCCATTATTATTACTTCGGCTATCTCCATCGACGCTATCAAGCGGTGGTAACCCTGGCTCAGCATTTGACCGTCTCCCCATCGTTGCAGAACGCCATTGGCGCGGTTGACTGTGCCATGCCCAGCCACAAGGGCTTGGGCATCCGAGTTCCACTGGCCCTGGATGAGGTATTGGATGACACCTCTACTGAATCTTTTCTCACGACCTTGGATGAACGCATCGCCGCGCTGGAAAGCAACTTGTACCCCCTGCTCGCCAAGTTGGATGAGGCTGGGTTCCAGGACGTGAAAGATGCGTCAGGCCTCTGGGGCCGACGCATCGGCCAGGAAGCCCTCATGTCCGATGGCGGGCCCAAGCCGCGGCCCGGTCGCCTAGAGGGGGTCTGGACCCTGGCCACTCTGTACCTGGGCGGCGGCGATTGGATCAGAGCCCCGTTCCTTCTTAGACGCTCCACGACCCTGGATCTAAGCTATCTCTCTTTGTCCTGCCCACATCGCAAGCATGGCGCCGCCGATGTCGTCGCGCAAAATCGCGCCTGCCAAGCGGAGGCGGCCATCTTCGCCGGATTTTTCGAGACGCTCTGCCCCGGTTTTCACTTTTCCCGGCATCAGCGGGAAGACTCCTGCGCCGATTTCATTTCCAACCAACGGTAGATGGTGCGGGCATTGACGCCCAGAAGCTGGGCGGCGCGGGTTTTATCACCGCCGCAAAGGCGTAGGGTTTCTTCAATGAGACGATCCTGCACTTGCTCCAGGCTCGTGCCCAGGACCACGCGGATTTCGCGGCTTTGATGGGATGACGCCACATGAGGCGGAAGATGTTCCGCGGTGATGGAACCATCGGCGCAAAGGACCATGGCCCGCTCCAGCACGTTGAGAAGTTCACGGACGTTACCGGGCCAGGGATAGGCTTCCAGAAGCACGAGGGCCTCGGGAGACAACGTGAGCTCCCGTCCCTCCCGAGCGCCGAGGCGAGCGAGTGTCACGCACGCCAAAGGCTCCACATCCTCAGGGCGCTCCCGCAGAGGGGGCAACTCAATGCTCACCACATTCAAGCGGTAATAGAGGTCCTCGCGGAAACGACCGTCTCGCACCGCGGCTGCCATGTTCTCATTGCTCGCGGCGATCCAACGCACGTCCACCGGGATATCAGCCACGGCGCCCAGGGGCCGCACACAGCGCTCTTGGATGACCCGCAGCCACTTGGCCTGCAGTGCCGCGGGCATGGCACCCGCCTCGTCGATGAAAAAAGTGCCTCCCTGGGCCGCGCGCACTTGACCCAGGCGACTCATGTCAGCGCCGGTGTATGCGCCTTTCTCATGGCCGAAGAGCTCGCTCTCGAGAAGCGTTTCTGGAATGGCCGCGGCGTTTACCGCGATGAATGGCTGGGAGGCTCGGGGGCTCGCGCTGTGAATGCGGCGTGCGAGCAATTCCTTCCCGGTGCCGGACTCGCCGACAATGAGCACCGATGCCAAGGTGGCGGCCACGCGATCCGCGAGGGACACCACGTCGGCCATGACTCGGGAACGGAAAACAAGCTCTGCATGCGACCCCGCCGTGGCATGCACGACGCGCGCCGCATGCCTGGACTCAATGCTTTTCCCCACCTCCTCCAAAACCTGCTGCACATCACGCTTCCGTAACGGCTTCGTGAGGAAATGCAAAGCACCGTGGCGTAGGGCTGACACCGCCTCGTCCACCCGACCATAGGCGGTCATGAAGGCGACGATGGGTGGCTCGGAAAGAGCATGGGGGGCTGACGTCCGCAGGGCCTCGAAGAGCTGGATGCCATCCAAGCGCGGCATGCGCACGTCGGTGAGCACCAAATCGAAGGCGACATGGGCGCAGAGATCCAAAGCCTCCCGCCCATCCGCGGCGCAATGGGTGTCATGCCCCAGTCGCTGCACCAGCTCGCTGAGGGCATCCCGATTGTGTTTCTCGTCATCAACGATGAGCACATGAAGTCCTAGCACGGCAGGTTCACCTCGAAGCGGGAGTGGCCCCCATGGCGCAGGTCACCACCATGATCGAGGCAGATTTGCCGCGAGACGCTGAGGCCCAGCCCATTGCCCCTGGCTTTACTCGTGACAAAAGGCTCGAAAAGACGTGACTCAAGTTCTTGAGGCACGCCCTCACCGCCGTCTTCCACGGTAATGAGGACACGAGTGCCGTTTGCCGCCACTGCTTTCACGCGAATAAAGCGACGTTCCTGAGGCTGCTCGTCCACGGCATCCAAGGCGTTCGTGAGTAGATTATCCATGACTTGATGAAGTGCCACGGGGTCTGCCACGAAAGCCACTGCCTGGGGCGGGAGCTGCAGATCCACGCGAACCCCTCGGGCATGAACTTCCGGCGCGCGGGTTTCGAGCGCATCCTCGAGCAATGAGCCTAAATCCACCGTAGCACGGTCGGTGGCGGAATCGCCGCGCACCCCCCCTACTCCGAGATACTTGGCGGTGAGGCGCTCCAAACGTTCGGCCTGGGCCATGAGCCCTTTCAAGCGCTGCGTGGCCGGATGGTTGGCGGGCAGGTCCTCCTCCATCATCTCCAGATTCAGGATGAGGGAATTGAGGGGATTACGCAGTTCGTGGGCCACTTGGGCCGAGAGGGTTCCAGCCAGCGTAAGCTTGGCGGCGTGGGCCAGTCGATCTTCCGCCACCACCGTGGCCGTGATGTCCTGGAGCGAGATCACCCGGCCCGCGGTCGGCGCGGGGAGGAGCTCCACGGACACATCGAACCAACGTCCATCAGCGGCTCGCGCCCGGCGGGCACGGAAAGGTTCCGCGGTGGCGCACCAAGCGGAAGCCTCAGCCCCGAAGCACTGGAGGAGCTGCTCTTGGCCGTGAGGAAACAATTTCGTGAAGCTATCGTTCACCTGCTCGGCGCGGCCTTCATCATCAAGCACCAGCATGGCGCTGCTGATGGCGTTCAAGATGCGTTCGTTGAGGGAGCCTAGTTTACGGAGCATGCGGTTTTGAGACCGGAGGCTGCCGTTGAGATGCTCGAGCTTATTCTTCTGGGACCGGATGGTGGCCTCATGCTCAACGGCGGTGATCGCCATGTTTGAGATCTCACGGGAGAGCAGCGCCAAATCACGAGGCATGTGGCGTTCCTCCATGGGGGCCCGCGCCGCGTCGCGGAGGCCACCTTCGAGGCTCCCCGAGGCGATGCCGCGAGAAAGACGGGCCAGTGACTGGCGCCAGAGGGTCGCGGGTCGGCTCCAGGCCCTGAGCTGAAGTATAGCTAGCGCAAGTGCTGCGATGGCGAGCAGTGTGGCGGCGGTGAGGAGTGCCGCGGCAAAGTGAGCTTCACGCTCCGCGAGGACCTGGAGATTGGCGGCCTCGGATTCAGCGAGATGAGCAACGGCACGGGCATCATCCGCAAGTCCCGCATGGGCACCACGCAAGGCAACGTAAGCCTGCGTGGCATCAAAGCCGTGATGGGCCTTGAGCAGTGCCGCGATCTCCGCCAAACGCCTCGTCTCGTCTTCGCCCTCTTGGGCAAGACGGGCGCCCAGGGCACGGGCCCGTCGCGGGGCCTCCAGCTCCCCAGGAATTTGAGCAAGAGCGAGCGCCTCCCCATCGATGAGGCGCTTCAACCACTGACGGGGGCGCGGCATTTCAAAGCCCGCCTCGCCCCATCGATGCAACTGCAAATCTTTATCCACGGCCTTGCGGTGGGCTTCCACGATGCCCGCCGCCGCTGCCGCCAGTCGACTCACGGGCATGAGGGTTTCCCACACCGGTCGTGTGCGGGTGGAAGCCCTGGCGCCGAACCAGGTGCCCGCGGCGAGGAGCGCCGTGATGGTCGCCACGGTAAGCATGCGCTGTGCTGATGTCGACGATGGCGTACTCATCTATTGAATCATTTTACGCGGCTGGGGCCCTCCACAGCGAGGGGCAGGATTTGCCGGGCGGGCGATTTTAAGCCCGTCTTTAGCCAATACCACACCAGAGAATCACCAACGCGCCTCCGTCCCCTGTATCTGGGAGGGAACGGGATGAGTTCAGCCTACTGTAACCTAGGATAGGGTAGGCTTGGCGAAGATAGGGGCGGGAGCCAAGTGCTTCTAAAATCCCAGCGATCAAAACTAGCAGAAGTCGCCAATTGAGCGTTGGTCAGAGGTGTCCCATAGGTACTGGACGCAGGACCAAAGGCCGCTCTGCTGTAGTAAGAGCGCTCAACGTAGCCAGCAATCGACGAACGTCCAATAAGGCCTCCACGCGCAGCTGTGCATGCTGGATGTACAATGCTAATGGCGTACGTACTCGTGACTGGGCCCTGGTTCTCACCAATCAAACCGCCAGCGGAACATTGGGTAGAACTGCCTGTTCGTACGTAATTCCACGTGTAGCTATCTTGAACCGTACCTTCATTGCGCCCGATAAGGCCGCCTGCGCGGGTCGTCCCAAAAACCTGTGAGGAGGTCACGCCGAGCATAGAGTCTTGCTTGAGTTGAGATGTGGATACGAACGTTGTGGCGTGGGGCATTCCAGCGTAACTGTGGCTTACAAGCCCGCTTTCGCTACGAGCACGCAGATGCTCCCCAACTATGTTGCGTCCAATGAGACCGCCAGCGGTGCCGCCGCTACTGACTGTGCCGCTGCTATAGGAGCGTATTACCGTCCCTGAATTGACACCAACCAATCCGCCGGCTGCGCTAAGGGTAGGGTCGAGGAGGAGTCGGGTGCTTCCTGCAGACCCGCTCAGCAGCGTCCGACTAATCGCCCGTGATGTTTCGATGCGGCCCAGGTTTGTTGCAACTAATCCTCCTGCTGAGCCGTTTATGGCCTCAACCGCACTGACAGTCCATCGAATGCCATATCCAACAAACGGTATACGGGCCGTAACATTTCCTCTAAAGGCGGATTGGGCGATCTGCCCACGATTGACTGCCACGAGACCTGCAATTTCATTGACGCCCGAGATGTTTCCTCGTGCGGTGCACTGTTCGATGTGACCCCATGATTCTCCAGTAAGACCACCAACTATAGAAGCACTAGAGAGAATTCCATCATTGATGTCGACATTTGCGCAACTTTGCCGCAAATCCCCCGCTAGATAGCCAACTATCCCTCCAAGATGACGTACCCGGTGTAATGATGTGATGTGACCTATTGCCACGCTGTTGGTAATGTTGCCGCCATAACCGAGGATGGTTCCTGCTGAGCTCATTTCGGCTTCTGATCCTGAATTCGAAACCGTCATGTCGATATCTGCATAGATGTCTGAAAGAGTACCAGGGTGAAACTGCTCTCCAACAGCTCCACCGATGCGGACCGTAAATCTATCGCCGTCGAACCGCGCTGATTCGTAATAGAGAAAACTGTTTCTGAAAGCGATATTTTCGATTCGACCTGAGTTCCAGGCTGCGAGAAGCGCAACACCTTGTGGATTCCAGACAGGAGCCGTGATGCTTATGGAGAAGTTTTCAAAAATGATGTTTGAAATTTTTCCACTATTTGCTTTAAATAGACCGACCAGCTCCCCAACGTTGGCCCACCCACCAGGATCACCAAAATGAGCACTATGGTGAAACCTAATCTTCGTTAGGTTTCGAATCGTGTAACCTGCACCATCGAGGGCACCGCTAAACTCAAGGATCTGACGAATCCCAAGAGAGGGATGCCTGCATATTTCTGTCATATCGATATCGCTTGCGAGGCGGAAGTGACTTGATCGGTTGAGGTTGATATTTTCAAACTGCTCGTGATGGCAAATCAAATAAGGATCTCGGTTTGTGCCTGCGCCAGCGCCATAGGGTCGAAGAGCCGCGTTGCACCCACCTGAGACCGCCTCTGGAGGCCGAGAAGGGACTCTCGGTGTACAGATGGGAATCGGCCGTAGATTTACGCCGGTTGTTAATGTGATGCAACCGGCACTGCCGCAAACCGCTCCACCCACTGAGCCAGCAAATCGTGATACGAGCGACGTGTCTGTGCCACCAGCTTTAGCAGTCGCTGTTACTAGCGCAAACAGCGCCATGATTACTTGGTGGCGCCAAGACATGACTCACGCACCCCGTGCGGTTTTATGCTTTTCATCAAGAGCTTCGAGTCCTGAGTTGACGTCAGGGACTATGTCAGAAAGAAAATCCGTAGGCCTTAAGCTCAATGGTTTGTAAGTTTTTGTGCGCGCGATTTCCTGAAAATGATTTTTGATGCGCACTAATGGGCCAGCCATTCTGTTGGTGACAAAGAGTAGGACCAACCCCGAAATCACTGTAGATATGAGGCAGCCCCAAAGTACAAACTCTATGAGTGTTTGTGACTGATAGGCCACGAACTCAAAGTAAGGATGCGCATCGTGTAGACCTGCTTGCACGCCTTGTTCTCGCAAGTAAGCTTTTGTCCGGTAGAGCTGAATGGCCACGCCCCCTGTATAAATAAGGAGAATCAGCGTGTTGATACCGATGATCAATAATTGAAATTTAGGGTGATTTAGGATTTTGAGTCTTCTTTTATATGCCATGCTCAATCTTATCGCCTCTGGAACCGCCGCTCTTGAGAGTGCTGCGCCTCGTGTTGGGAGGAGGGGAATATTCTACCTACTCCCTTGGGGCATCGCAGTGAGGCACGCATACATTTTTTTCGATTTTACTTGACGGGGGTTCAGCGCGAAGTAGTGACCCAGCCCCGAATTCACCCATAATTTGCGCGATAATACGCTCTGTGGCGTGCTGCTGATGCACATGAGGCCTCGCGCCTCGTCTTTATCGCGAAATGCAATGGCGGGCATTCCTGCGCGAAATCTTGCGCACGAAAAACCGATGATAGAGTGCGGCCCATGAACTTAAAACATCTTTCATCTGAGCGCCTCATCACTGAATTGAAAACCCTCGTCGCCACTGAACGGCGCGTAGGTGTTGCTATTTTACATCACCTGCGTGAGGTGGAAGAACGACGGCTGTACCTCTCTCAATATCAGTGCCCTTCTCTCTTTGAGTTTGCAGTGCGCGTGTTGGGCTATAGCAACGACGCGGCCTGGCGTCGCATCACGGCCATGCGGGCGCTGAGGGAGCTGCCCTCGCTTCAGGAAAAAATAGAAAGCGGCGCCTTGAGCCTCACCGTGGTGGCGCGGGCCACGCAGTTTTTTAAAGAAGAAGGGGCTCAGCGCAAAGAAGTGGGATTGCAAAGCATGAGTATCCCAGAAAAGCTCGCGGTCTTTGCGAGCCTTGAAGGCAAGTCCACGCGGCAGGCTGAGGCGGTGTTCCATGCTCAATCGTCAAAACCCTTGGCGACAAAGACGCTGAAGGTGGAACTGCCTGTTGAAGACTATGCCAAACTCGAAAAACTCCAGAGCCTCTTGAGTCACCGCGGCCAGGGCAAGGCGGGCACTCTTGCTGGCGTGCTGGCCCTTCTTATTGAAGAGGGCTTAGACAAACACGACCCCGTGCGTATTGAGGCACGCAGCGAACGTCGTCGCACGGCTTCATTTGGGGCGCCCCAAGTAATGAGCGCCGCTGCGGAGCAAAGGGCCAAGTCACCCGCCCCTGTTGCTGGATCGTCTCGGCACATCCCTGCCGCCATCAAACGCAGGGTGTGGCTCAAAGATGGCGGCAAGTGCGCTGAATCTGACTGCGGGGCGACGAAATATTTGCACTACGACCATGTGCAGCCGTTTTTTCTGGGCGGTGAGCACAGCGTTCGAAACCTCCGCCTACTCTGCAGCGCCCATCATGGCGCTGTAACGCGGGAAGTGTTTGGGGGACTGCC
>CAYHWW010000093.1:0-12954 GCA_964360145.1 uncultured Oligoflexia bacterium
TTTAGGTGCACCGCTTCAGCCACTGCTCGCATAATCAGGCTGAACAGTTACGATTACTTTTAAAAAAAGCGTTCATCACATTCAAAATCCATCTCGGATAAAGTTTTAAGAATGCATATTCGGTGACAATTCTTTGCGATAAATTTAGCTCAGCTTTGAGTGTGAGAGAGTTGCCTCTGAGAAAAGTTTCTTTGATTTTGCGAGCATCTTCTTTTTTGACACTGAGTTGTGCCGGAAAAAACTCATTGATTTGGCACATCTGGGTTTGAGTCGTGAGTTCGACCTCAATGTCGCCTTGACCTGGAGCACTTACTACAATGTGGCTCGGACATTCTAAGGATGAGACCAATTGAGATGCCACACCCAGTTCTGATTGCAGTGCAGCTAAGAATTCATCAGGTTTTGAGATTAAATAGTCGCTAGGGATCTTCTTTTTCCCACTCACACTCCAGATTTCAGATTGCAAGCCATCGACCAGTGCAATGGCCCCCAATAGACTGACCCGGCCATCGGGAAGATCCACCACCTTGCTTTTTTGTCCGGAGAGTGAACTCTGAAACATAATCTTAGGTGTGAGCAACACTGCTCCCTCCTGAGCGTAATGATCGATGGAATAGGCTTGAACTTTGAAAGCTTGAGCTAGGGAGAGAGGCGTTAGCCTCTCTCCTGCCCGATCCCTCTTCTTTTTTTGAAACGCAGATTCGGACAGCTTGTAGTCAACGAGTTGTCCAAGTTCCGATTGCGCTTCACTCCGAATGTATTCGGGTTCGGAAGATGGGGAGTTTTCGACCTTGTTTCCATGATAAAAGTTCGCTGGGAGTTTAATGTCCCCAGGTGGATAAAAATCCCTTTTTTTACCGGATGTAGGCGTCGAAGTAGGGTGAACCGCGCACGAAGCGAGGAGACACGTAACGATGGCCGCGATTCCAGACATCAAACTCAGATGGTAGATCTTCATATGGCCTCAGCAAAAAGTTCAGTTTTTGCAGATTCGAGCGAATTCGAGTCCACAGCGATTTCAGATTCCAGATTCTTTTCATGCGATTTGTTTCCTTTCGATAAGAGTTGGTATTTAGAAAGAACGATCTCAACGCCAATTCGTTTGACCCTTCCTTCCAACATGATTTGAAAAGTCCTCAGCTCACCCTCTAAGCGCACCCGATCGCCTTTTTTCAGTTTTTCAGCGACCTGGATTGCTAGTTCTCCAAATGCGGTCACATGAAACCAGTTCACATGCCGCAAAACGAACGTTTTTTCGTGATTGGGATCACGTCTGTAAACATTCTCAGCTACCGAGAATCGACAGACAGATCGTTTTCCATTTTCCGATGATCTCAGATCAGGATCTGATCCAAGGTTTCCACGATAAATAATTACTTGGTTAGCCATATGCTAAGCCTCCATTTCTGGAAGAGCCTAAAGCACATTGCGTGCCAACCTTAAAACCTATAAAAGTGCTTTATTTTTAAATTTAGATTATTTAACCAACCTGTTTTATTGTTTTTCGATAAAATTTTTATCGTTTTATCGTATAATAATAAAATAGGACTTATGGATACCCCTATCAAAACTCTCATTCTCGAAGACGAGCTGGTTTTTTATGACCAAATCAGACTCTCTCTTTCAGAAGAAGACTATGTTTTGACGCTGGTTAAAAGTTTGAGTGATGCAAGGCAAGCCATTCAGTGCGATATCTACGACCTGTTTTTAGTGGATCGATACCTAGAAAACAAAGAAGACACGTTTGAATTTATCCCAGAACTGAGAAAAAACTCTGTTTCCGCCCCCATCATCGTTTTTACTCACAGTTCATCGACCGATTCGATTCAAAAAGCACTCGATTTTGGAGCCACGGACTATGTGGTTAAAACCGATTCCTCCTATGAGGAGCTGCCCGGACGAATTCGAGTGGCAAAACAACGAATGAAACTCGAGCAAAATTATCTCGTAGACCGAGTTAAAACTGAAAAAGCCATCGAATCTTCTCTTGTAGGGACTTCCCCTGGAATGAACGAACTGAGAAAGCAAATTTCTGAATTGGCATCCACCTCTCTCAATATAGTGATCGAAGGAGAATCTGGCACTGGAAAAGAACTGGTAGCAAGGGCTCTCTATCAAAACGCCAAAAACAAAACAGGTCCATTCATCACTTTAAACTGTAGTTCATTCACCAAGGAGCTCATCGAAAGCGAACTTTTTGGGCACGTGAAAGGCGCATTTACTGGAGCTGCTGCTGATAAACCAGGAAAGATTGAACTCGCTAAAAACGGTGATCTATTTTTAGATGAAATCGGTGAGCTTTCGCTCGATATCCAGCCAAAACTTCTTCGTGTCCTAGAGACCGGAGAGTTTTATCGCGTGGGATCAAATTATCTTTTGAACTCAAAGCCAAGAATCATTTCAGCGACGCACCGTTCTTTAGAGGAAATGGTGAAAAATGGAACCTTTCGAGAAGATCTTTACTATCGAATCAAAGGAGAAATGATCGAAACACTTCCTCTCCGAAATCGTCTTGAGGATATTCCCCTGATAGTCAGACATTTTGTTAACTTTCTGGTGGGTGAAACCTTTGGCATCTCATCCGAGTGTATTAAAATACTTCAAGCCCATCCATGGCCTGGAAATATACGTGAACTACGAAACGCTATCGAATCGGCTGTGGCATTTGCCAAAGGCCGCGATTCTAAAATGATTACGGCTCAAGACTTGGCCAAAACAACTCAGTTTAGAAAAAAAACAGGCCTATCAAAACCTGCTGCTACTCCTCAGTCTTCCGAGAAGCCCGAGGATGTCACAAAAGTGGATTACGTAGAATACATGAGGCAGGCCCAATATCGCTACCTTTTAGAAACTCTAAAAATCTATGATTTTAATGCAGACGAAGCAGCAGAAAAACTAGGGATCAGTGTACCCAGTGTTTATAGGCGTTGCAGAGATGTGGGACTGACTTTCAAACAAATCAAAAGAGAACAAAAATTATGGAAATTACGTCGTTAAGCGAGGACGAGATTCACGAAATTTCAGTAGCCTTAGCCCGATTCAAAGGATTTATTCAGCTCTTAGATCATTCTGAAGCAACCCAGGATCTTTCTAGACTCAAACAACATTCGGAAAGTTTGAAAAAAAGTCTGGAATTCATCAATCGTTTATTCAAACCACACTTGAAATAGTACAAAAACAATATTTAATAATTAATGCACATGATGATCGCATCGCAATGACTGGTACGATTTGTGCATTAGCTTCCATTCAGAATGGAGATTGTAAAAATGCAATCAGTCACAGTAAAAAAACAAAAGGCTTCAAATCAATTTCAATACACCTCGATGAGAGTTTTGAAGGATACGAGGAAAAAAATAAATTTGGAGCTAAGCAAAGTGAATAAAAAAGATTACGGACGAAAAAATTCCGCCGATGAACTGATTTTATATGCTTTGGATCTGATCTCGACATCTGACGTCGAAGCATTGCAAGAACAGACCCTCTCACATCAAGATCGTTTCGACCGAGACTACTTGATCTATATCCAATCAAACGGCCAAATTTCAAAAGATGAGTACCTCGGTAAACGTTTAAGTGGAGAAATTTCAAACCAACAGAACTCATTAAAATTATAGTGTTTTTTATGCTGTATTTCCTTCAAAAACTCCAATTATTGGTCGCCGAAAAGCAGGAGCAATGGTATGCCTAGTGACATCGATTTGCTCTTTGAAAATCTGCCAAAAATATTGAGGCCAGAACAGGTGGCTTCAATTCTCAATCGTAAAGTGGAAACCATTTACGATTGGCACTACCGACAAAAGCAAAGAAAAGTTCCCAAAGAGCTTTTCTTGAAATTCAACCGAAGCCTGTATCTTCGCTCCGATATTCTTAAACAATGGATCGCCTCACAAAACCCATCACTGATGTGACGGGAGGAAGGAGCGGTCTATGAAAGTAAAAAAAGTAATCACAGGAGACGGCAAGGTACGCTTCGAGGCATCTGGATGGTCCTCGGGACGAGGTTCAAAATACATCCGAAGGCGTTTCGACCGAAAGGTCGACGCTGATCAGTTTCTGCTCGATCAAAAAATTCAACAGGTTGAAAACGCGACAAAACCCAAGTCGCTTTTTAATATGTTAGAAAGAACGTTTGGGCAGGAATGTGAGTTTTGGTTAGCTCATCGAGGTTTATCTTTCAGCCCTGGACATATGAGACGGGCTAAGGATGCACTCGATAAGCGAATCATTCCTATGCTGGGGAGACTTACTTTGGATCAAATCAATCCCGTAGTTTTTTCAAACTACCGGATGAGTAGACTCAAAGACGGAGTCAAAGCAGCGACCGTGAACCGAGAGACCGAAGTCATGATGGCGGTTCTTAATTTTTCTGTGAAGCAAAGAAGAATTCCTTTTAACCCTGCGGGTGGTTTTACAAAACTCGAAGAGGTGAGAGAGGACATTCAATTTTGGGAAAAGGCTGAAGCGTCAGCATTCTTAAAATACGCCGATCAGAAATATCCGTTGGGAAGCGACAAGCGATGGGTCTATGTGGCCTATATGTTAGCGCTCAACACGGCTCTTCGAGCTGGGGAAATCTGGGGACTCAAGCCCCTAGATCTTGCTCAAGGAGAGGAACTTCTTCATATCCAGAGGCAGTACGATATTGTCGCACGGGGTTTTCGTCCTCCGAAAGGAAAAAAATCTCGCTATGTACCGTGCAACCCATTTTTGAGACTAGAACTCAAACGGCTCGCACAGCATCAACGGAGAGGTATCGATCAGACTTTCTTTTGCACTGAAACGGGAGGTCCCGTTGACCATGATAATTTCTCAGGTCGACACTTTGAAAAGGACATCCAAGAATCAGGGGCAAAGAAAATCAGGTTCCATGATCTCAGACACACTGGGACCACGCTGATGATCGCAAACGGACTGGACATTAAGACTGTCCAAGAAATTTGCGGTCACAAGGATATCGCAACTACGATGCGGTATGTTCACCTACTGGGCGATAGTATTAGAAATGCAGCGCGGTCTTTTTCTATTTTACCTACCATCGATAATCTCGTGCCTTTGCACGTTGTCTCATCGTGATTTCGATCCACTTCGAGTGAGTTCGGATCTTGGTGAGACATCCGTGAGACATCGGACAAATTTTAGACATAAAAAAACCCGTTAGATTTTATTCTAACAGGTGGTTTTTATTCTGATTTTTTTTGGTTGCGGGGGTAGGATTTGAACCTACGACCTTTGGGTTATGAGCCCAACGAGCTACCAGGCTGCTCCACCCCGCGACAGGTGAAAAAATACTTGTTTGGAAAAGAACTCACCTTGTCTATCCTAAAACCGTGCAAAAACTCAAGTCTATTTCTCGGAAAACCAAAATTGCTCTCGGAACCACTGTTTTTCTGGTTCTTTCAGCGACTGCCGTGGTCCAGATTCTCAAAAACCGCTTCCCGATCGAGCTCCACGAGCTTGAAATCAAGTGGGATCTTCACCGTCACAACGTGCAAACCCGTAATTGGAATGGCTGGACGGTCTACGAACGAGACCTGCAGGAGAACGCGCCTTCGACTCCGGCCCGCACGTTGACCCAGAACCGCTACTGCCTGCTCTTTATCCACGGTCTGGGTGATCAGGCGCTGACCTGGCGCAAGCTGCTCAGCACGTCACCGACAGCCTGGAACAAGCCAGCCCTGCTCTTCGCCGTCGACCTGCCGGGATCCGGCCTGACTTCGGCGCCGAAGCTCCCCCAAAACTACCGTGCCCGCATTCTGGCCAGCGATCTGGCCCAGCGCCTGCAAAACGCGCCCGAATGCTCGGATTGGCTGGTCGTCGGCAATAGCTTTGGCGGAATGGTGGCAGCCTGGATCGCTCTCGATCACCCCGAGAAAATCCGCCGCTTGGCGCTCGTCGGGGCAGGGGGGCTCAGTCCGCCTCCATCGGCTGATGCGCAGAACTCTCTCTCGGCTTTCCTCAAACCCACGGAGGAATCCATCCTCGAGTTCCAAAAACGAGCCTACTTCAAACCCCGCCCGCTCCCCGCCGCCGCACTCAAAGCTGCAGTCGCGCGCATGGCCAAAGGCAATAGCCAAGCCATTCTCGCCGCTCAAACACCTCAAGACTGGATCGGGCCCGAACTGAACAAAAAAAGAAATTACAAAATTCCTACCTGGGTAATTTGGGGAGAGGCGGATCGAATTGTCCCGATGGAAGTGGGACAGGAGTGGCATCGAAAAATTCGAGGATCATTTTTCCGGACACTCCCTCAGTGCGGTCACTTACCGCAGAAAGAGTGCCCGGAAGATTTAATTCGCTATCTCAATGAGTCGCTAGCGGACTAGTTGCTCAACGTCACGGTCGCTACATTGGAAGTCGCTGTGTAAGCGGTTCCTTTGTACTGAGTCACGCCGCGGAAGAAGATTTTGTATCTTCCGTTGGGAGTGAATTGTGTTCTCCAGCCGAGCTTCATGTGCTCGAGAACCGAATCATTTCTTTTTGAGTACACAGTTTTTCCGCTCATATCTTGTACGACAAAATCCACGTATTGAATCGGCACGTATGTCGAAGTCGCCAAGATTTCGAATTCAGGACGGCCCGTGAGAGGTGCGTTCAAGTCGACTCCCGCGCCTTTGAACGACAGTTTCATTTGAGGCACGTGGTTGAGCACGAAGAATTCACGCACTTGAGATTTGATCCCAGGTGATGAGGTCTCAGCAAAAATCTCGTAACGTCCTTCTTTTAGACGAGTCGTATCCAATACCGAAGAACAGTTCTTGGTAGCTTGAACCGTGCAATTGGCGACCAACGCTTCGCTGCCTGAAGCATCTTTCAGATGAAACTGAATACTTTTCGAAGATGCGCCCGCAACATTGGCGACCAATTGATATTTTCCGGAGACAAATTCACGGTCTGCAGGAGATTTTACGGTGACATGCCCTTGCGTAGAAGCGATGTCAAAGCTCCAGGTTTCTGATCCGACACCCGAGGTGTCATCCCAACTCACCCAAGCAAATCCGCCCATTCCCCATTCCTTGCCCCAGCTGTTGCGAATCAACCAAGCACGTTTGGCTCGGTCAAATCCCACGATGCTGATCGCGTGACCGCCCAGCATTTCGCCAGTGACGTGTTTGTAAATCCCACTGCTGTAGGTCATGAAATCACCAAAAACTCGCATAGTGGTCATCACAGGGCCTTGGGTCAGGGCTTTCAGCACATCCTCGACGCTGCCACCACCCCAGAATCCTCCGGTGGTTTGATAACCTGCGACTTTGAAAGTTCGTGATCCCGAGTCAGCGCATTTTTGGCTGCAAGAAAGATCGTGGCCTGTTGAGCCCGAGGTATAAGGCATGCAGGCCTCATCGGGTACGCCAGTTCTTTGCAAGAAGTTGGCCGCACTTTCGGGATACCATCCGGTATCGCATCCGCCCCCCCCGCATGCGAAAAGCATTTGGGATGAAAATGTCGGACGCAACCAGGGAATTCCTGCTGCGATGGAAGTTTGAGCTTCGAGAGTGGCAACGGCAGCGAAAGCGACGCAGCTTCCGCAGTTTCCTTGGTTCATCACTGGGCTCAACCAGTTGATGCCGTTCGCATTGCGCCAATCGAGTGCGGGGAGCGTGCCCAAGATGCTCGTGCCAGTGGCTTCAAAATCCAAATTCCCCTGAGGAGGTTTCTGCACCCCCATCAATCTTTGCATCTCAGGTTGGGTCAGATCCGTGACCCAAGAATGCTTGGCAGTCCAGCTTGCGCCGGTCTGATTCAAGACATTTTGCACCGATTGTACATCGATCATTTTCTGTGTTTCTGCGAAAGCTAGACTTCCCTGCGCACCCAACACAAAAAGCCCCACCAACAAGCCCATCCAGTGGACTGATTTTTTATTCATGGATTGAGTAGACTGAAAATTTAACTTTTATGCAACCCTTTATTCAATAGAATAAGAGGTGGAGAAAAGTTCGATTTGGCTCTAGTCTTTTTATATATGACTCTATTCAGAATCTTCTCCCTGGTTTTTTTTTCCGCTCTTATTTTTAATGTAGCCGAAGCGGGAGATGCTCCGCTGAATTTGCTTTCGACCTCGGGAGGGATTGCGTCTCCGAGCGTGCAATCCGCGTTGGGAGAAAATCCGGGAGGACTTCCCAATAATGAAGATTCAAAGATCGATGCTGCTGTGGTTCGAGGATTGACCAATACCACATGGGGAGGAGGAGCTTCTTTTTTTACTGGGAATGGGAAGGTGGGCGGCGGCATTGCTTTGCAGGGATTTAATACCCAGGCAAACAGTCCCGGCCGAGTCGCTTTGTTGAACTACGGTGTAGGGACGAAAATTCCAAAAATCAACATGGCGTTTGGATTCAACGGAACCACACGACTTTTTAAAAAAGGAGAAGTGCAGGGAACCGGCACGGGTACTACCTGGTGCGTGGATACAGGCGTGATTTTTAATCCGGATGGAGATACGCGAATTGGATTTGCAGTTTTTCAATTGTTGGCAGGAGTGGATGCGATTGCTGCAGGGATTGCGCAGAAGGTGACCAACAACTCAATGCTCGTCCTCGATGGAGCGATGACCAATGGTCAGAAAAATTTTATCATCAAACCTGGAATCAAAGTGGGACTCGATGTGTTTCAGATCTCAACATCCTACGGACATGTTTTGGGGCAAAAAAGCTGGACTTGGATTCGTCCGGGATTGGAATTTGGTGCGGGAGTTTTTTTGGGGAAAAGTTTTCGTCTCTATGGTTATGTGAATCACTTCGCTACGGCGTTGTTGGGGTTGAGTTGGTATCTCTAGCAGCAGCGTTATTCAAACCCAAAAGGGATATGAATCAACGCTCCCCATTGCAGTCCCAGAGTCGCAACCCCGGATGCCATGTGGGTGCCTGACAATACAGTTCGAGCAGACCTGTTGTCGACAAAGAGGTGGCTCGACAGGACCCCGAGAGTCCCGGTTAAAACAAGCATCGCCAAGTAGGGGTACGCCCAATGCGCATGGGTCGAGATATGCTCTTTGGATCCCCGCAAAGTGCGCCCATCAAAAAACTGATAGACTCCGAACCCCACCAAGCTGAGCGAGGTCACCATGTGCAGAGCGCGCACGGTGGTGTTGGTGCTGTTGTTGAGAGGCTCACGGTTTTCGCCGTGTGCAGTCATTCCCACTCCTAGTCCCACGTTCAGTGCAAGAAGTGAGGCGGCCCCTATTCCCAGCCAACGATGGCGTTTGAAGGTTTTGCGCCATTCAAGATCGGCCGCTTTTTCCTGGGGGGTGGAGATCGCTGGTGACTCAGATGTGACGTCCAGGCCGAGCGATGGTTCTGCAGCAAAACTATGCGTAGACGCGAATGCCACCGTTAAAAAAACCACGACTAATTTCTTGAGACAATGGATCATGAATTAAATTCAGTTCGATTGGGGCATCATGAATGAGGGTAGGCAGGAGTATCTGAACGAGGTTTGTCCAATGCTCCAATTGGCGTGAAAGACCTTGCCTCTTTTGCTCATGCTAGCAGCGTAGTCGGTGATGGGAAACGAAAGCTGCTGATGCCCGTCTGCAAACAAAATGGTAGCGGTGGGTTCTGCAACGGTGATCTGAACAGTAGAAGCCAGATGGATAGTTTTGCGGGTATGCGGGCTTTTTGCAGTCATGGCCACGATGCCGTTGCTGGTGGATTGGGTCAGCTCTGGATCTTGTGAATAGAGTGTGATCGTGAGCGGGGCTTCGACTTTTTGTAAGAGTCTGCAGGTCAAGATTGAAGGTGCGTAAACACTGGTATTGTCATCTGCAAAAGCAGTTGAAGCGGCCAACAAAACAAATGCTAAAATAGTATTTTTCATAATATTTATATTGCACGCTCAGCCAGGTAATCCAAGCAGATTTGTATGAGCGGGTACTATCCGACGAAGGGGAGAAGGGTTATTGTTTTTTTATGCTAAAAGCGACTCTATCTCGTTTGCTATGTCCGGTTTGCGGGAGTGATCTTGCGCTTCGAGAGGAAGTGAAAGAGATTTTTTGTCAAAAGTGCAAGTGCGTGTATCCGATTCTGGGTGGGGTCGCTATTCTGGTGCAAGATGTTCAGGAGTATCTCGTTCAGCATGTCAAAGGCATTTCGCGAATTGTGCCGGATAGTGAGATTCCCAAAAAATTTCGCAAGCAGTACCTGGAAGCCAAATCAGAAATCGAATCCGAGCACATCGAAGAGGATCTCGAGGCAGAGCGCGTGGTTTCTCTTTATTTGATGAATCATTATCTGAATGTAAAACCCGAAAAAGGGGGCGAGACGGATTGGTGGAGGTCGAATGTTGGATCTTCGAGTCCATTGATCGACTCGCTAGTGCGCGAGCATTGGGATTCGGGACCTTTTGCAAAAATTTCAGAATGGGTGCGTGAGTTGAATCGCATTCGCCCGGTCGATTCGGTCGTTGAGTTGGGATGCGGAGTGGGGGGGCTGGCTCGGGTTTTGAGCGGGAGCGCGAAGTCATATCTGGGAATCGATAGCTCGTTTGCGAGCATTGCGTTGGCACGGCATCTGATTTTGGGTGCGCCGTATCCGCTTGAACTGAGAGTTCCGGGGGATTTGCTACAAGGAGTGGTTTCGAGGAAGGTGCGGATTCCGCTGCCGTTGAGCAAACCGGACGGAAGTATCGATTTTGTCGTCGGTGATCTGGATGCGTGTCCCGTGGCCGACGGCGAGTTTGATGTGGCGGTCGTTTTGAATGCGATTGATATGATGCCGGAGCCTGCAGTTTTGCCTCAGTTACAACATCGACTATTGAAAAAAGGTGGGGTGGCGATCCAAAGTTGCCCCTACATCTGGCACGAGCAAGTCGCGCGGGATTTGCGTGAGCAATTGCCTAGTGGAGTAAAAGATTCGGCTGAGGCAGTGGAGTGGCTTTATCAGCAGCAGGGATTCAAGGTAGGGCAGCGAATCGAGCACCTGCCGTGGTTGTTTTTCAAGCATGTTCGTCAGTTGGAGATCTATTCGGTGCATTTGTTTGCCGCGAAAAAACAATCCTCTTCTCACTAAACATCACTAAACGGTTTCACGTTCGAAATCGTATATTATACTTTATTTTTATTTAAAAATTAGATAGAGGATCATGCATGAAAATGATCTTCCAAACGTTGATTGTGTGTCTCTCGATTTTAACCACAGCTTCTTCAGCTTTCGCGCACAGCGAGATCGAAGGAGTGGAATTTGTCACTACCGGAGGGGTAGGCTCTACTGTTGGGCTTTTGGCTGGAATCGCCAACCAGGCCGTAGGTGGAGCTACTACGGTAGTGGGTTCGGTGGTTGCGATTAGTTTGTGTCTAGTTCATTACAAACAAAAAAATGGACCGGACAGTACAGCGGCATTGCTCAAGAACTGCAGCGGATGGATTACGGTAGGCCCAGCTGTTTCGGTGACTTTGGTGATGAGTAAACCCACTGAAGCGACGTCAGATGCGACTGAACGTTTGAAAAATTTCCATTTGGTTTTTTTCCGTGGCGAAGCCAAAGAATTCCTGCTCACTGGAGACTCTGAGATTTTATCCGAACCTTTGCTCGCGCATCTTGACGAAATTCGAGATGTGGCTCGATTAGCCAATCACGACGCGATTGCCCATGCATCGGATGCGGAGATTCTGTGGGCTCTTTATCCATCAATAGCGTACTAGACCTTTAAGGAATGATTGCATCTTCCGAGCCCCATACTCCTCAATCGCTCTTAAAGAATTGTGAGCTTTGCATAAAACCGTGAGGTTTCCCGCGTCCGATGTCCCACCCTTGGCGAATGGGTGCTTGTGCTCGAGTTCGAGGCCTTTTTTCTGTGAGCATCTTCTGCCATTCATGGGGCTAACGTAGGTGCATTGATAATTCGCTTGTCTGAGCAAATCGCGTTCGATCGTGACTGAAATATAAGGGCGTTTTTTCTCCTGGGATTCGGATGTCTGAATGGGCAGAGCTGCTTGAATCGATTCGGCCATCTGAGTGGACTGAGTTTTCTGAATATCAGAAACGCTAACAATATTTTTATCGCATTCAGACGTCTGAATTTTATTTGTCTTTTCCTTCGGATCTTTGCCTTTCAACGCAATCCGCAAAGCTTTCTTAAAGAGACCTAGATGTCGTGACGCTTCATCTGGATACAATTCTTTAAGCCGTTCCATCAGCTCTATGCATTCTTCGTCGGCAACGAATGAGATCAGTGTTTTCTCAGGGGAGACGACTTTCGTTTGATCACGTTCGGGTGGAGGAGGAAAGGCGGCGGGATTGACTTGAGTCAGATGCTTTTGAGACTGAACTACGCTCTTGCCTTTAATCTCCGTCCAGAGTTTTTTCTTCTCCCCTGTCGTTCTTTTTATTTTTGTAATTTTCTCTTCGTTTCTGAAGAATTTTTGGAGCAGCGCTGCTTGGTGAATATTGGCATCATTTTGAGCGATTTCCTTTTTCACCTCAGGGAGTGCTTGAGTCAGCCTCAACGCATCCACCCGAGTTTGCGCGGTGCCTGGGCTGTAGCCCAATTCATGAATACAAAACTGGGTCATTGACGAATATCCCAATTTGAAATGAATTCTACGGGAATAGATTTCCTCCAGATGATCTAAGACTTGATCCACGATTTGTTGTTCTTGAGTGACGAGTTTTCTGGTTTCGAAAACTAAGATGGAGTCGGAGAGTGTGCGGAGTTGAGTTTGCATGGGTTGTTTTCCTTTCGATGAAGAAAGGTAACACGGGTTACAGAATCGCCATTTTTAACGAAATAAAAACTTGAAACTGTAGTCAGAAAAATCCTCTAGGACGTCTCAGAACTCGCTGAGTGCGACTATTTCGAATTTCGAATTAAATCCCTACTTTGGCGCTTCGGAAAACTCGTCTGAGTTTGAATAAAAGATCGAAAATATCGTCAACAGCAATGAATATTACATAATAAAATATGTAACTGTTCAGCCTGATTATGCGAGCAGTGGCTGAAGCGGTGCACCTAAAA
>CAYHWW010000094.1:0-12933 GCA_964360145.1 uncultured Oligoflexia bacterium
TCTCGCTAACCGTATCCACCTCTATGTCTTGGGAATGGTCGGTGAGAGCCGGTTTCGGGGCGCACTGAATTGGCATCTGAATGAACGATTGAATGTGTTCCGGATGCCATCAACTCCAGAGCACGCAGTGGAGGTGGCAGCACAGCTCGTCCCAGGCACTTTGCCGCTGTCACAAGCATTTGACAGCTCCTGGTTTCCTGTCGGAATACGTACGATAAGCCCCCTTTCTGGTGGCATAGCTCTCGAGCAGGAGAGTCTTGCAGCCATCCGTTTCCAATTCAAGGAGGCGGCCTATGCGAGTCGCATTCGACGTATTTATGGGTCCTATCCAGACCTCATGTGCATGCCAGGGCGCGATTGTGTGGCGCTTCGTGCCACGCTGGGATTGGCGACGCCAACACTCATTGAGCAGGCCATTAGTGTTCGCAGGGCCGTCGATGGCCTGCCCCACGTCGATGTCGCCATTTTACTGGACCTCATGGATCACAATGTCGAGAGCATCGAATTTTATTATTCTGTTCCGATGATTGAGCCGAAGAGGTTTGAAACAGCTGGATTGTCGCGGGGGCTTGAGGGGCTCAGATTGTCATTGCGTCAAAATCATGATCCGCGTGCGGTCTTGAAAGCAGGACTATTGGCTGGGGCCACTCTCAAGTCAGAACTGGGTGATGCGAGCAACAAGGGGATCAGCTACGTGAGCGTGGCATTTAGAAATCTAGCGAACGGAATAGGGGAGAGCCTGCTTTCAATGGAAGATATGGCTGAGCAAGCCCTTGCCTACTCAAAACTGTCGGTGTCCTCGGAAGAAAATTTCGAGGGTACCCGGGCCGATCGCTTCATTAGCGTAAAGGTGAAGCTCCAATGAAAATCAAGGCGCCTCTAGGTATCCTTTTATTGCTATGTGTCGCATTACTGAGTTCTTGTGGGGGCGTCAGCGACGGGGGCGGCATGCCGAGTGGGGGCGATACCGCCACACCCATTATACATCCTCAAGGGGGGGAGAATCCGGTGGTGGGACCATGCTCTGATGCGGTTGCTCGCACACTTGCTGCGAGCGGTGGTCGCACGCTCGGTAACGAGGAAATACTGCGGGATGCGATGAAAATCGGCGCAGCCGCGGGCGCTGAAGCGAGGTCAGGCCTGCGTCAATGCTGTGCGCTGTCTCAATTCCGCGGAAATAGTTTATGCGCCGCCCTTTGATGCGGGCAGCGAAAATCGTCTCGGCTCTATGGATCAGCTGTTCACCGCTGTATGCAGCCGTAGCCTGGGACCATGGCACCAGATGGTGTCGCAATAATGCTGAAGGGGTTAGAGCCAAGGCATCCCGCCTGGCGCGAGCGAGTCATGGTTACCAGGGTTTTGAGTACAAAAATGGATATTGCGCTCACCGCGAGCACCGCTCCAATGGTCATAACCCATCATTTTTAGGGGAGTGTGGTTTCGTGCCATTTTCCGATCTTCGAGGATTTGACCGGAGTTCATGGGTGGGTACATTCCGCGGGGCCATGCTCGCCTATGGCGAATTCAGGAATGCGACGGTGAGCAGTGTCGATTTCACAGGGGCAGATTTGCGTTGTACGTCATGGACTGGAGCTATCGCAATACTCGGCAGATTTTCAGCTGCAAGCTTGGATGGGGTCCGTATGCAAGCCATGGACTTGAGCCACACGGTATTTTCTACAGCGCGCCTCAGTGCGGCGGACTTTAGTGGCAGTACGTTAAATGGTGCGCGGTTCAATGGAGCGACGATGGTAGGGTTCAATGGTTCTCGCTGCCAGGGGGATGGCGTCTCATTCATAGATGTCCGCGCACCGGGGTCTTTGTGGGCTGAATCAATTTTGAGTAATGGATTATTTCAGGGGGCGAACCTTCAGGGTGCAAATTTCCACAGCGCATGGTTGCGCAACGTTGATTTTACCGGTGCCGATCTGCGTCGCGCCGACTTCCGAGGTGCCGCTTTAGATGAAGCGCTCATGGATGGCGCGGAACTCGAGGGGGCGCGTTACGACTGGCGTAGTCGTTTGCCCTTCACCAGGGATGAGGCACATGCCAGGGGCATGGTGGGACCATGAAAAGATTTGCTTCGAAAATACTGATGGCCACATTTTTCATGATTTTATCCCCACATGCGTTTGCGTCGCGCATAGCTGCTGGCAGGGACCACACGTGCGTGGTCATGGAACAGCACTCCGCACGTACGGATGGTGACAGAACGTTCCCGCGCATACTTTGTTTTGGTGACAACCATGGCTATCAGCTGGGTCGTGAGGGTGATGGAGGCCCGCAGCCTCGGGAAACAGCACTGCCGACAAGCGAGGACATCTTGCCGCTGGGGCAAGCCATTCACGTTTCGCGCATCACGGCGGGTGTCGCTCATAGTTGTGCCCTCATCAGTGGCCGGGCCTATTGTTGGGGCCGAATGGGGCGAACGATGGTGAAGCTCCCCACGCTAATACGGACAATGTCAGGGCCATTGACGGGTTTAGTAAGCATCGAGTCGGGTGGCAGTCACGCCTGCGGCAGCACGGGCAGCGCGCTGTATTGTTGGGGAGATAATACATATGGTCAACTCGGCAACGGTTCCAGGGAGCCCGTGACGGCCTTGATGGCGCGCCCCGTGGGGGACTTAAGCGGCACAATCGAGATGTTGAGTCTGGGCTTACAGCATAGCTGTGCAGTATTGCGGGGTGGTGACGCGTACTGCTGGGGTTCTAATCGCACTGGGCAGCTGGGAGTCGCCGACGAAAATTTGCTTTCCTCAGCGAGCCCGCTGCGGGTATCGATTCCGTCTAGTCCTCGGAGTCTTTGGATCGTTTCTGGCGATCACCACACCTGTGTGACGGATGGGGAACGTCAATGGTGCTGGGGAGATAATCATGAAGGTCAGCTGGCCCTGTCTTCTGATGAAGATCTGTTTCGTCAACCTCAACCTAATCCGATTGCCGTGCACGTCCCTCGGGAGAATTGGTTCTACATGGCCAGTGGTGATCTAACGTGTTTTTCTCGGCTGTTTGGGGATCACCAGATGACGTGTTGGGGGAACCTCGAGTCGTCGCTGCTTCCGCGGGATGCTCAGGAGGTGTATCATTCATCCGGCACGGACGCACCCGGCTGGATCGCGTATCATTTCACGGTTCCGGGAGTCCGATCTGGTGATGATACGCTGTCACTAAGCATGGGCAGCCGTCACGCCTGCGTCGCTAGCAGTCTCGGCTTCAGCTGCTGGGGTGATCCGGGACATGGTCGCACTGGCGATGGTTCTTTTGGGATGATGTGATGGCTAGACAAAAATCAACCAGATGACAGCATTAAGATCAGCCTCGTAAAGTAAATGACGGGGGGCCATATGTTACTGCCGTTCAGCAGTATTCGTGTCGCTCAACCGTAGCCGCGTCCTCACCTCTGAGAGCAGCGTTTCCATTTGTCCGCGGAACGCGCCAGCCTCTTCAAGGCGCGCCAGCCACATCTCGTCATTGAAAATCAATGATTCAGCGATTTCCACGAGTGCCGCGTTCTCTCGTCCCAAATCAAAAAGAACGGCGTTCAAGAAACCAATCCAGGGGCGTGGCCCCAGACTGTGGCGTCGTGGCAGCGACATGATCCGCACCAACTCCTGCCATTGTTCATCCTCAAAAAGGTGCGGGCGCAGCGTACTCTCGGCGGCACCTACCACCTCCGCTGCTTTCTGCATCCGCGAGAAGTAGAGGGCCTCGAGCCCGAGGCCTCGGGGCGCGATGAGGCAGAATGAAAACCATTTATCAGCGTCAATGAGCGCTAACCGCGTGCGCAGCGATGACAGCAGCGCTTGCCACAATGCCAGCTCGGAGAGATCGGGCCGCTGCGGACGCTGCGTTTGAAACCCTAGCAGCACGCCATCCCAGTCCATGCGCTCTGCCGGGATGGTCGCGAGGCCGTAGGCCAGGCGCATGCGCAGCTCTGGGTAGAGTCGCCAAGACTCAAAAAACTGGTCCATGCCTTGAGTCTCAAGGGGCACCACGGACTCAGGGGCAACACCTGGGGTGGGGGCCGTCAATTCTGGCGCGCTCTGTGCACTAGCGCGTGGTCTCTGATCAATAAGGTCCATCCTTCCACCAGCACAGGCTGTCAGGAAGAGGCTTAAGCACAGAGATAAAACAGTAATAAAGGTGTGATTCATGTTTAGTAACAAGTGTTTAAAGAATTTAAGAGCACGAAGAGTTAAGGGTATAATTCTTGACAAGATTAATACAGTAACAGTCCTGAAAAAACAACAGTTATTTACTAAGAGAGACGGCTTTATGTCTTCATTTCCGAACAGCTTGTTGGCTTCCATGGTTCTTTCCTTTGTTTTGATGGGCTGCGGTGCAAAATCTGATCCAGCCTCCTCCAACGGAGAGGGCGTCGACAGCGCAAGTCAGCAGCAGCGCATCGCACGTCAAAACTTTCTCGCCTCCGTCGAGGCAGAGGTCAGCGCCTTCTACAGGGCGCCAGCGCCCACTGCCCCGGAGGCAGCCACTGCATCCGCTTCAGATATCTGCTTGCGCCTCCAACGAGAGGTTTCCGCTGAAAGCACAGAAGCGACTGCCCTGGTCCAAATATTAAGCGAAATCATTGATCCAGCAGCCCTTGCGGCTTGCATCACTGAGACGATCTCTTCCATTGCGGTGAACAGCGTTGGCCGTCAAAAAGCAACGACTCTGATCACAGCGGTATTCGTGCGGGATGCGCACTTCGCCGAGCGCTTGAAAATCCTGACCTTGAATTGGGGTATTCAATCCACTGATCACATGGTGTTAGGCGTCACTCTTTTACAAGGCTCCTATAATTTAGACCTGACGGCTAGCCTCGGTACGACATTCTTTACGGCAGCTCAACGCATTCTCACCAGCCCTGAGCTTTCTGGGAGCTTTGAACAACTTATTTTCTTCGTACAGCGTGCGGAGCAAGAGCACGTCACTCTCCCCGCATCGTTGCTCAACGCCCTGGGCGCCGACCCTCGTGCGAAGGCATTTGGTTACAGCACCACGGGGGAGACCCTGCCTGCCGTGGTGGATGCGACTGCGGTCCCCGCCCTCGCTCCTGTCTCAGCCGATGCCGCGCCGACGTCTGCCCCAGATCTGTCAAATTTGCCACACCGAGCCACGGAAGTGCCCTGGGTCCATCAGGCGTGCCGTGCACCGACGCCCGAAGGCGTTGACCCCTTGCGCCGCGAGAGCCTCACGGCATGCTGCGCTTATTACCGCTCCATGAACAACTGTCTTGCCGACACGATCAGGCATCTTGATGGCACGGGACGAGGCGAACACATGGTTGCGGTCAATCAAGCATTCATGGCGTTGACTGAACGCGCTGAGGACTATCGATTAATATCTGCTGATTACAGCGGTCGCCACAATAATGTGTACCGTCTTGAATCAGAAGTGCAGTGGCTGCAAGGCGCGAAGCAGAAAATTGAATCCATTCAATCAGCACTCAATATTTTCGAGACATCAACCCTTCACCATTTGATGGCGGCCGTCCATATGTACCACGGCTTAAGTTCGCAAATGTATCTGCGGCACTTTCTCTATCTAGCGTCTCACCTCCCCGAAGAAAGACACGACCCCATCGAAGAAGATATCGCGCTGGGCGTACTCGCTCGCGAGCTCGCGGAAGAGCTGGAAATCTCCGCGCCAGCACCCAATCCAGATCGTGCATGGGATGAGAATTATGTCCCTGCCCGCGAAGCGCCGCTCTTCATCAGGATAGGCAGAGCATTGGGCACTCGCGCGTTGCAGACGTCTGAGTCTCTTTATGAAATCGACTCCAGTGTCGCAAGCCTCGGTGCCGCCTTCCACTTGCGATTGGTCACGATAGAAAGTTACTTGCAGGCGCAGCAACGTGAGGTTGTGGCCCTAGAGACCCGCGCCATCGTCGCGGAAAGGGAATATAAGCAAGCGAGCGAGCGCTACATTCGTCTCAGTGAGCGCAACATCGACTTGGAGCTCACGTACCTCACAAGCTACAAAGATGAGACTGTCTACCGCACGTGGCACAATTGGGAAGACGCTGATCGCGAGCACGAGCCACGGTGTTACGATATGTTCGGCGGCGCGCCTGAACATAGAGAGGACGTGGCTTGTGAGTAAGAACACATTCATGAGCAATTTCCTCATCACCATGTGTCTCGTATGCAGCAGCGCCGCGCCCGTGGCGGCCGACTCAGCGGACGCTGGTGTTCGCCAAGATGCGCAGCACACCGTTCTTCTGTTGAATGATTCTGCTCGCAAGTTAAATCGAATCTCGTCTGTGATGACGCGCCTTACCGCCTCCATTGATGACCTCATCGAGCGGCGCACGCGGGCGGCGGTCAGCTGCCGCGATTTTTGGCAAAGCGCGACGCAGTTGGAGTCCTGTCTCATTCGCCAGTTTGAATCGTTAGAGGGGATGGGCTTCAGCTATCGCGGCTGCCTATCCCTGCGCGATGAACTGGTGACGACGATCGCAGATGCGGGAAGCGAGTCCATGGGGGAAGAGGATTTTCGTTTTTTGCAGAATTTCGTGGCCACCCGCGGTGAGGTGCTCTCGGCCTTTGATCGCAACATATTGCGCGAAGTGCGGTCTCGTTACGATGCCGGAGTGGCGCGCTACGCGGAGCTAGCGCCGCGGCCGAGCGTGTCCGCGAGCCGCGCCCGCCAGGAACAGCTGTTCCTACGCAACGAGATGCGCCTCGAAGAGGCCTTAGGGCTACCAGGAGCTTCACATGAAAAATAAAAATATTATCCTATTATTTCGCGCATGCGTTGGCATCGCACTTATTGTTCACGGCGCAGCGTGCAGTGCCTTTGCGGAAGAGGAGTTAACCCCGACTGCAACGCATTCAGGAGGCACCACGACAATAACTTATGGTGAAGTTGAACGAAGGTTCGGCACCGAAAGGGGCTATGGAGAACATACGTTCACGATGCGCATCAACTTCCCGGGCCGGGCTGTCCCAGGCACAGCGGCTGCAGTTATCAGTGCGGTCAGTATCGGAAACTCCATTCTGAGTTACATCTCAGACACCCGCGCCCAGCGTGTCGCCATCGAAAACCAGAGTCGGGTCGATGCCGTGCACGGAGCCGTCGATGCGGCAACCAATTCCATTGGGGTTGCGCAGGCGGGCTACGGCAACGCAGGCAGTGCTGTCATCGCTAGATACGGTGCTTTAGATACGTCCTTTGGGCATTTAGCGCGTACATCCCTGGCATTAGCCCCGGAGACTAATTTCAGCAGCGGAACGGGCACTTTCATCGCGTTGCCGCCGTTTGCATCGAATAATGGCGCACGGCCTGAGGTGCGCATTGGCGATCATGGCCAGAGCAACAACAGCGAACCCGACTATGACCGATGCGTTCAGTCTCAGGGTGCCCCCGTGAACGTGGGCAGCGGCGCCATGTGGCACAAGTTCACTGATTTTACGATGAAGGGGCGCAGTGCCGAGACAGCCATCGTGTGGTCGCGCACCTATATGACTGTGAGCGCCCGCACTAGTGGTGACTTTGGCCCGCATTGGCACCATGGCTACGAAACGCGGCTCTTGAGCGAGTCTTCCGCGAATAAAAACATTCTCTGGCTCGATGAAGCTGGTGGGCTGAAGCGCTTTACTTACGATGATGCCACCCAAGCCTTTACCAATCCCGCAGGGTTCCTGGGCTCCCTTGGCCTCGTCTCAGATCACTACGAGCTGAAGAAGACCGGCGGCATGACTTACTTCTTTGCCTACGGCAATGGCGGCGCCGCACCTGCTGGTGCATTAGTTAAAATGCGCGATCGACATGGCCAAGAAATAACGTTTACTTACAGCGGCGGCGCGCTCGCTCAAATTGCCACAGGTCTTGCTGGTACCGTGAGCATTACCCGCGACAGCAGTGGTCGCATCAGTGCAGTGACACGCGATCGCGATGGGCTGACTTATAGCTACAGCTATGACAGCGAGGGGCGTCTCGCCACAAGCGCTGACTTTGAAAACTACGTCACGACATACCGCTACACCTCAAATCGCCCTGGCACCAAGGCGCAGGGCCTGCTTGCTTCCTTCACTGACCCGCTGCAGCGAGTGACGTCATTTACCTACTACGACAACGGTCAGGCCCATGAGCAACGTGAGCCCGGTAACGCATACCGCGCATTCAGCTACGTTTCCTCGTCGGGCATCCCCACTACGCGACTGCAAGAGATTGATGGTGCGACAACCGAGTTTAGACTCACTGCCCTGGGGCAAGTCGCAGAGGTTGTGTATGCCGACGGTGGCCGTGTCCAGCGTGTGTGGGATGCCCATGATCGTATCACTGCCCGCATTGACGAGCAGGGCCATCGCACCGACTATCGGTTTGATGCCCGTGGCAATGTCAGTGGCGTGAAACGCGCCGAAGACTCTGCCTTTACTCAGATGGGCTATGACAGCTCGTTCGATCAAGCCACGAGCTATCAGCCCCTTGCTGGTGGTGCGTTGAGCATGAGCATTGACCCGTCTACGGGCGACGTCACAAGCGTGACGCGAGGCAGCGGCGGCACCGCCCTGTCGCTGTCGTTGAGCTACGACGCCTTTGGTAATATCGTGGGCGTCAACAACGGTCGGGGCAGCTATGGCAACGCAACGAATAGCGATGGTCTTGTCACTGCGGTGTTCGATGCCCGCAATCCTGAATCCCGCGGTTACGACGCACGAGGTCGTGTGAGCATGCGCCGCTGGAGTAGTGGCCGCAGCATGCACTACGTCTATGATAACTTCGACCGCGTCACGTCGATTGTGGATAGCCACGGACCTGATGTGGTTTTAACATATGACGTGATGGGCAGAATGCTTATGCGGGCAGTCACGGATGGATCAAGCACTCACACCACGGCCTATGCCTGGGATGACCGCGATCGCTTGGTGCGCGTCACTGATGCGCTGGGCCGCGCCACTGATATTCAATATGACCGCGTGGCCATGGGTTGTGATGTGGTGGATAAGCCAACGCGTATTATTGACCCCGCGGGTCGAATTACGGCGATGGAATACGACAGCCGTCAACGCCTTACGCACATGACCGATGCTAAGGGGCAGGTCACACAATATGAATACAACTTGCGCGGGGATCTGACGGCGCTCACCGATGCTGAAAATCACCGCTCGCAGTTTTTTTATGATGGCAATGGGCGCCTTGTTCGACAGGAACGCCCCAGCTCTGCTGGTAATGGCACTGTGGTGACTGAGATCACGCGTTACTCATTCGACGGCGCAGATCGCTTGACCAAGCAAGAGAAGACGAGCACAGCAGCAGGTGCTGCAACAGCCGTAACAGAAATGTCTTACGATAGCTTTGACCGCATGGTGGGCCGCACATTAAAGAGCGTTGCCGCTGACGGTACTGTGACTGTGCAAGATACAAGTCACTTCAGCTATGAGCCGCAGCTTGATACCGCACTTCGCACGCAAGCAAACAACGATGTTGCGAACCTTGGATTCACCTATGAGGCTGTACCTCCGTTTGCACTCACCGCATTTAGCCAGCGGGCCGCGCAGGCGGGCAACCCCTGGGGCATTCCGCAGGGTACGTTCGCTGTGAGCCGCGACGTGACGGGTCAGATTGGCGGCATCAATTGGGATGGCATTGATCTTTACAGCGCCCAATACGATGCGGCAGCGAGGCTGATGCGAGTGCTCTCAGGCTACGCGAGCCAGAACCTTGAGCTCAACATAGGTTTTGATGGCTTTGGCCGCAGGACCTCACAGACGTCGAGCACGGGCCTCTCTGGCTCGTGGGCCTGGGATGCCCTGAGCCGTGCGATCTCGACCAACTGGAGCGGAAGTGATGGCGCCGTGGCGCAGTCCATCACCGCGGCCCTGGTTTACGATGTGGCCGGAAATGTCACCTCGATCGCCAGAGAAATGGGCACTTTCACGTTTGGCCACGACCAGGCGGATCAGCTCACGTCGGTGAACGGCCCTGCAAGCCTTGGCAACCTCATTGACAATCGTAGCTGGAGCTTTGACGGTGCGGGCAACCGCACCAATGACTCCGCGTTGGGTGCTGGCGCTTCGATTAATAATGTGATCACACAGCTCGGCGGGCGCAGGTATGAGACTGACGACGTGGGCAATGTGACTCGCATCTGGGGCGACCAAAACTCGATTGGTGACAGCCACTTCACCATGCGCCCTGATGGCAAAGTCACGGCATTCAGCAGGTCGATTGGATCTGGTGGCGGTGCAGTGAACACACTTGCCACATATGCCTTCGATGCCTTGGGTCGTAGGGTTGCAAAATCTGTGACCACAAATGGCGTCATTGTGAACCAGGCTTATGCCTTCCTCGGCGATGAGGATAAAGTACTTCTAGGTAAGAAGGGCAATGGCGTGGTTCAGCTCTTTATCGCCGGCGCTGGCTCCGATGAACACTTGGGCCAGATTGATGTCGGTGGAGTGAGGGTCTACGTGACTGATCACCTCGGCAGCATCTTGAATAGCATCGCAGCTGGCACCAACCGGGTTTACGCGCCCTTTGGGGAACTGCTAGGAACCCCGCCTAGCATCACGGCTTCTTCGGATGCGGTGATGTACGGATGGCAGGGTTTGAGCTTTGATGCCGCAAGCGGCCTCTATGAAAATGGCCCTCGGATGTATAACCAGACGACGGGCCGCTTCTTACAGACCGATCCCATTGGGTTTGCTGGCCACACGATGAACCTCTATGAGTCGAGGTTCAATAATCCGCTTAGGTATACCGATCCGAGCGGTCTTGACGTTTTCTTTGTCTCCTTTGGTGGCAACTATGGCATCAGCGGCTCGTCGGGGTCAGCACAAGGAGGCGCAGGTTCATTTGGAACTGGCATTGGCTACGATACGAATGGCAGTGGCTTCTTTGGCTTCACGACGAGTGGATCTGGAACAACAGTAGGCGGCGCTTTTGCTGGTGGCGGCGTAACTGGTGGTTATTTCCCAGGAACGCAAGGTCAGTTTTTTGGGCCGGGCACCGAACAAAATGTAAGCTTTGGAGTTGGCGAATTTGGTGGTGGTTTCTCCAGAATTCAGTCCAGTGGTGTTACAGGCTATGCTGCGAGCATTTACGGTTTTGGAGTGGGAGCCTCTGCATCTAACATCCAGACTCAAACTAATCCTGCCAAAGGCTTTAGCCAAGCCTGCGGGGGCAGGTGAAGCATGCCTTGGCTAACTAAGACTGGGATTATCATCGCAACTGGTGGTGCGATCTTTGGTATTGTGAGTTGGATGTCGGCGCTGTTCAGCAGCAAAAAATCGACGAGATTTTTTCTATTACCGGAGAATGCTGCGAAGAGGGCCAACCGAGGACTAGTCCTCTGGATTGCTAGCTGGCTTCTCGCGGCGGGGCTTATTTTTATATCTGAGCGATGGCTACACTTATCGGGCTGAAACGCTTAGGGCCATTGCAGTCAGTGAGGCGAGAATGAGTCAGAGAAAAAAGTGGACTTGGGATGCGCTGAATCGCATGACCTCCATCAACTGGATTGGCAACGATGGCGCCGTGGCGCAATCAATCACCGAAGCCCTAGTTTACGATGTTGCTGGCAACATCACCACCGTGATGCGGGAAATGGGTGTGTTCACATTCACCCATGATGCCACAGATCAGCTCACAACTATGAATGGGCCTGCTGCTCTTGGTAGTCTCATCGATAACCGCACTTGGTCATTTGATGGAACGGGCAACCGCATTAACGACTCTATTCTAGGCGCTGGAAGTTCTGTGAATAACGTCATCACTCAACTGGGTGGTCACAACTACACCGCTGACGCAAGTGGATGGGGCAACATCACCCGCATCAGCGGCAATCAAAACTCGATTGGCGATAGGCGCTTCACATATCGCGCAGACGGACAGATCACTGCGTTCACAAAATCCATTGGCAATGGCGGCAGTCAGATTGACACGAGTGCGATCTACGCCGTCGATGCTCTTGGTCGCAGAACAGCAAAATCTGTGACCATTAATAGTGGTGCAACGATCAAGCAATCATTCGCCTTCATGGGCGATGAAGATAAAATACTGCTTGGACGCAAAGGCAACGGTGTTGTGCAACTCTTCATCGACGGAGCTGGCATGGATGAGCACCTTGCACAAATCGATGTCGCCGGAGTCAGAGTCTATGTGACTGATCACCTCGGCTCGGTCCTTAACAGTGCGGCCGCTGGTAGCGGCAATGTATACTCACCATGGGGTGAGGTGTTGGTTGCTGCTCCTGTGCTCACTGACGGCAGCGATGCCGTGGTTTACGGCTTAGCTGGCGGTACTTACAACATTGAGTCTGGAACTATTACTTTTGGTGTGCGTGAGTATGATCCTGTCTTGGGCCGCTGGTTGTCCGCAGATCCTATTGGCTTTGCTGGCGGGGATGTAAACCTCTACGCGTATGTCTGGAACAACCCCCTAAAGTACACTGACCCCAATGGCCTAGCAGGCATCATTGCCGGATCTGGTGGCGCTGCAGGCGGTGGTCAGGGTGAAGGTCTTGTTTTCGAGGCCAGTGGCGGCATCGCCATAGGCACGGAGGGTGGATCTTTCGGGGCTGCCGGTTTTGCCTCTACAGGTAGTGGTACCGCCATTGGCGGCGGTGTGCTGGCGGCAGGTCCTCTATTTGGGATCTTCTACGGCGACATTAGCAGTCTGAGCGGCCCAGGTTCATCGACGACAATCACGACGCCTGCATTCTCCATCTCCTTCCTATCCAATAGTGAAGGTTCTATCGGAATAGTTTTTGGTAAGGGCGGTATCGGCCGGGGCTTGGCTATCTTCGAGACGCAAACCCAAACGCAGGTTGGCGGCGTAAACGGAAACGGCCTGTTCTCAAATGGCCCCATTAATGCCTGCGGTCGCTAACGAGGACGGAACTATGTTCGCACTCTCTGGAACCCTGAAAATCGAGGATATTGGCCTAGATCCGTTCCGCCGTTTGCTCTCCAGATACTTCTCC
>CAYHWW010000095.1:0-12880 GCA_964360145.1 uncultured Oligoflexia bacterium
AGCATGGCCACTATCATGGTCGTCGGAGCCAGTGGATTTCTCGGCTCCAACATCGTCACCCAGCTGCGGAAGGAGCACAGGGTCATCGCCCTGTTCCGCAAAGATGTGGTGCGCTATCCGGGGCTGTCCCACTTCGTCTATTCCTTCGAGGATAAAGACTTCCTGAAGCGCCTCATGCAGATCCTGAAGCCGGATTTCGTCATCTATGTGGCAGGCATGACGGACATGATGGACTGTCACAGGCGGCCCAAACTCGCGGAATCCGTGAACGCACTGGGCCCGGTGCTCTTTAACACCGCCGGCGAGACCGTGCACAATCGCTTCATCTACATCTCCACGTCCTACGTCTTCGACGGCAAGCGCGGCAGTTACGCCGAGAGCGACGTGGTTCTTTCTGAAACCACGTTCGGTAAAACCAAGCTTGCCGGCGAGAACTATGTGCGCGGCAAGGCTCAAATCTTCACTATCCTGCGCTGTTCCCCCATTTACGGTCTCGGCTCCTACCTCCACCCGAGTTTCACCGATCGCATGCGCATGGCCCTCTCCAGGGGCGAACGCTTCGAGTTGCCTGAAAATGAGCATCAATCATTTCTGTATATTGGCGTGTTGATGGACGCGCTGCGTTGGATCGTTAAAAATGAGGCCATGAACGAGACCTATCACCTCGGTGGGCTGACGAAGCTGAGCACCTATGAGTTTGGCCAAGACATGTGCCGACGCCTGGGGCTCGATGCGGGGTTGCTCGTGCCCACGCGGGGCCACTTCCCGGACACGGCGTTCTTGGACTTCTCTCTCAATTCGTCGAAATTCGTGAACGCCTCACAGATCGATACCCTTGTCCTGGAGAAGGGCCTTGATCTGTTTCAGAAGCTGCTGATTCGATGAGACTTCCCGGGGAGCCACGCGGGAGGCTTTGACGAATTCCACGAAGTAGTATTTCACCAGACGGTCTGGGTTTACCGCTTCGCTCTGGAAGGTCCACTTCACGTCGAGGAAGGGCCCTAATTGAGCGATGATGTCCTGGTTGTCTCGGGCTCCGGGCATGACGCGGCTCTGATCCACGGGGCTGCCATCCACGGCAAGGCCACCGCGGCTATGCTGGATGAAGGTGGCGCTGATGATGCCGTGGGCGGTATTGGAGAACACGAGCTTGATGTTGTTGCGAAAAAGCATGAAGTCCGCGGGGGTATTGGCAACCCCGTAGAGTTTGACGTCGCTGTAGCGACCGCCGGTTTCCGAGTAGTTGTTGAAAACCTTGGAGTAGATGGTGAAAAGGTCCCGCAGGGCCTCTAGGAACTCAATGGTGCTTTCTTCGATGATTTGCTTCGGATCAAACTGGTTTACCGCGTTGAAAATATTCTGGGATTCCGGGTTCAGTTCGTTTTTCGCCAGTTCGTGCACCCAGCCAAGATCCGTCGGCAAGGTGGGATTCGTTGAGTTCGCCATTTGCGGGCCCTTTCCATCCGTATATCTAGGGAAGCCTCGGTTGCGGGTGAGTAACTCGAACCCAAGGATTCATGTGGTAGCCAATTAACTGTTTTAGGCTTCCTGGTTTTACAGGCTTGCTCACCGCAGTCAGGGTCAGCCCCTTGGATTGAGCTTGTCGGTTCGGAGTTTACATTTACCCGCGAACCGAGGCCCGCCCCCATTGTATCCTTATGGGGGGCAGCAGCAAAGCCCCAGTGTCAATTCCCCGTCTTCAGGCGCGAACCCTTAGTTGACGCTGCTCTAGGCGGTTGCAATACTTGATGTACCATGGGCAAAAAGCTCCTCGTCGCCGACGACAGCATTACGATTCAAAAGGTCATCAAATTGGCCCTGTCGTCGGAGGGCTATGAAATCGTGGCGGCCAACGGCGGTCACGAAGTGATGCAGGCCATCCAGCAGGAACGCCCCGACATTGTACTCATCGACGTTTCGCTGCCCGACATGAACGCCTACGATGTGAAGCAAGCCGTGGATCTGACCGGTGATGGCAGCCAGGCCCGCTTTGTCCTCATGTACAGCGCTTTTGAGCGCATCGATGATAAGCGAGCGGATGCCCTGGGCTTCCAGGGCAGGCTGGTGAAGCCCTTCGACCCCTCGAATCTGCGGAAGCTCATCGCGGATCTCCTCCGCCAGCCGCCCACGCCAGTCGCTTCCCGTTCAGGAGCGAGGGAAGTCACAACGGGCGTCATGGACGTCACACCGATCCCACCGGCTGCCACGGAGCAGGATTTCGATTTGCCACCGCTGCAAGATGAGCACCCCATTGTGGAGGAGGTGGTGCTGGAGCATGTCAACACCAGCGAGTTCAGCATGGACGTCAATCCTGCCCTTCCCGCGGGTTTCAGTGCCGGCAGCATCGATTTGCCCATGGCCAGCCAGGAGCCCGACGAGGTCCCCGCGCCCCCGGCGCCGCTTCCAAGGGACAGCGACATCCGCAGTCTGACGGATTCCACCATGCAGATCACGGGCCTGGATTTCGGTGGCTGGAGCATCGACGAGTCCCGCAAAATGAAGGAGCCGTCGAAGCTGGTGTCCCTGCCGTCGCAACCCGTCGATGACGGTGGCAGTCGATTCCTGAGGGATATGCAGATTCAAAAGCCAGCGGGCGCTATGAAGTCGCCGCAGCGACCCAGCTTGCAGCCCGTCCCGCAGGTTTCTCAAGCCCCGTCAGTCTCTCAAGAGGATCTGGAAAAGGTCCTGGAGCGCGTGGTCCGCGAGATCTTACCCCCCCTGGCTGAGGCGATTATTAAGCGGGAGTTGGACCGGTTGCTTTCGGAGCCGTAGGCAGGCCCTAAGGCGCCTGGTCGAGGGTGGATTCCCTCATTGTCGTCATGTCCCGTACCCGCAGCCTGCCGGAGAGGTCCAGGCCCATGGCTTGGTAACGGCGAAGTGCGCCGCCTTCGTGGGTTTCGAAGAGAGGAAAGGCGTCGAGGTGGGCCAGTTCCTCCCAGCGCTGGAGAAGCGACTTCTCGTTCTGTTTCGCAATAGTGGCGACCCAGCGCATGAGATTTGCCGCCCAGGTTTCCGCCCAGAGCGCGGGGGCCGTTAATCCCTGGAACCCCTCCGCTCGCAATGCCGTGACCACGCGCCCCCCCGACAGTTCGGGCACATGCTCTAGATTGAGGCCCAGGCCCGCCACCATTCCTGTCATCTTGCCGCTGCTCCACCTTGCTTCGCAGAGCAAGCCACCACACTTGGCGTTGTTGATCATGAGGTCATTGGGCCACTTGAGACGAAGCCCTTTCTCGTCACATTGGGGCCAGAAGGCCATGATAGTTTCCGCCGCCGCCACCCCCGCGGCAAGGGGCAGAAGCGCCAGCCAGGTGTGGTCAGTGGGAGCAGGAAGCCAGAGACTTGTGTACAAATTGCCCGACTTTTCGGACTCCCAACGACGGCCCAGTCGCCCTCTGCCAGAATGCTGCATCTGGGCGACCACGAGGGTGGGTGCCCCATCTTGGCGGGCCCATGCTTCATCATTGGTGGAGCCGCAGCTGTCGAGTTCGATGATACGCATGGACAGGTCCTTATACTTCAAACAGCAGAGAAAGATCCGCCGCGGGCGCGGAGTGGGTGATCCAGCCCATGGAGATGTAATCCACGCCCGTCCCTGCATAGTCGCGGACGTTGGCTAGGGTGATACCGCCGGATGCCTCCAGTTGCACGGCGCTGCCAAAGAGCATGGCGGCCTTGCGGCACTCCTCCACGGAAAAATTGTCGAGCATGATGCGGTCGGGGCGCGCCGCCAGGGCGTGCTTGAGCTCGATGAGGTTAGTCACCTCGATTTCGACAAAGGAGGCGCGGCTGCGCACGCGTTGGATGCCGTCGAAGAGCTGCTGCCATGAACCCGCGGCCCGCAGATGGTTTTCTTTCACGAGAACGGCATCTCCCAGCCCCTGGCGGTGGGGCACCGCTCCGCCGCAAAGGGATGCATAAATATCCGTGAATCGATGGCAGGGCGCGGTTTTTCGGGTGTGGAGCACCTTGCAGGGCGTGTCTGAAACGGCGTTCACCACGGCTTTGGTGGCGGTGGCGACCCCGCACATGCGCATCAAGAAATTCAGCAGCGTGCGCTCGATCTTGAGTAGGTCAGCGGCGCGCCCCTCCAGGCGGATCCATTCAGCACCCTTTTCCAGGGCGTCACCGTCTTTTGCGGCGACGGTCCAGCTCACCGGGGCCGTGGGCAGCAGGTCTTGGGCCACGGATAGAACCAGGGGAACGAGGGTTCCTCCGGCGGCGATGGTGGGAGCTTTCGCGATGATGCGAGCCCGTGCGGGGCGGTGGCCGAGCCCCGCGGCGTCCGTGGTGAGGTCTTCCGCGGCCCGGTCTTCGCGGAAGGCCAGCACGATGGCTTCGCGTACTTCCGCTCTGTCTAGAAATCCAGCTTTGAGGTCCATGGGATCCTTGTTAATGTTTCCATGCTTTTATGCGGAAACGAGCTGCGCTTTCCAGTCTTTTTCTTTGCTGCGCGGTCACAGCCTTCGCGGCGGCCCCCATGCCCCCCGTGCGCTACCACCGCGAGGCGGAGTCCAGCGCATCATCCCCCCGGGATGGGGCCCTTACCGTGCTCTCTCTCGGTGGCCAGCGCATGGTTCCTGTAAAACAGTTCTGTGGCAGTTTAGGCTGTCGGGCTTTTTATCGCTGGGATCGCCAAAAACTGGTGATTTCCAACCCGCTGCGCAAATCCACGGCGGTTCTCTCACCCCTCACCCCGCTGATGGACATTGACGGCCGCGTGCGGCGCTACCAAGGCACCATCGAGGTGACCCGAGACCAGGGGTATCTGCTGCCGCTCCCCTTGGCCCAAGAACTTACGCAGCGGCTGGGGCTTGGCAGATTGATCGAGGAAGAGCCCATGGCGCCCAGGGACATCGAGGAAGATCCCTCACAGCCCCAGCCGCTGAAAACAGTCATCATCGACGCCGGCCACGGGGGCTTCGATATGGGCACTACCGAGGGGCGCCTCTATGAAAAAGACATCTCCATGTTTTACGCCCAGCGCCTGAAGCAGCAGATTCTTGCCAAGGTGAAAGACGTCAATGTCTTGCTCACTCGCGAGAAAGATGGATTCATGAGCCTGGCGGAACGGGCTCGTTTTGCCAACGAACGTGGCGCGGGGCTTTTCATCAGCCTCCATGCCAATCACGCTGATGATCCGACGGTGGCGGGGGCCGAGACTTACATCCTGAGCCCTGACGCCACCGACAGCGATGCTCGCAAGACCCAGCTCTTGGAAAATGAGAGTTGGGCGCGTCAAGCCCACGTGAGCAGCCTGCCCACGGAGCTCAGCATCAAGACTATCTTCGTGGACTTGGAGCAGCAGCACTTTATCCGGCAGAGCGCCCTTTTTGGTTCCTATTGCCAGCAGGAACTGGCCCAGATTGATGGCGGTCGGGCGGTGAAGAACCGTGGCGTGAAACAGGCCTTTTTCTATGTCCTCTCCCAGGCCGCCATGCCCGCGGTGCTCGTGGAGATGGGTTTCCTCTCCAATCCAGAAGACCGTAGCCGTCTTATGAACGCCGATTTCCGCGACAAGTTTACCGACGCCATCGTAACCGCCGTTGTGCGCTACAAGGCGCGCCTCATCCACAATAAGACAGCCCAGGAGTAACCCATGTCTCGTTCCCACCATCGTTCCAATCTCGATCTGCGCACCGTGAAGATCACGGCAGGGGTGAATGAGTACAGCGCCGGTTCCGCCCTAGTGGAATTCGGCAAGACCCGGGTGCTCTGTTCAGCCACGGTTGAAAAAAGCGTGCCCCAGTGGCTTGCGGGGAGCCAAAAGGGTTGGGTCACCGCGGAGTACGCCATGTTGCCCGCCGCCACTCATCAGCGCACGAAGCGGGAGCGGGATAAGGTGGGGGGGCGAACCCATGAGATTCAAAGGCTCGTGGGCCGTGCACTGAGGGCCGTGGTGGATCTGCGGAAAATGCCCGAGAAAAGCGTCATCATTGATTGCGACGTGCTGCAGGCCGACGGAGGGACTCGGACGGCGAGCATCACTGGAGGCTACGTGGCCCTGGCCATGGCTTTGAAAGCCGCACGCATGCCGGACGCTATCATTGGTCAAGTGGCCGCCATCAGCGTGGGGATCAAAGAAGACCGTGTATTGGTGGACTTGGATTACGGCGAAGACTCTTCCTGCGATGTGGACATGAACTTCGTCATGGTGGGGGATGGTCGCTTTGTCGAGGTGCAGGGCACCGCCGAACAAAAGCCCTTCACCCGGGAGCAGATGACCGAGATGACCGCTGGTGCCGAGGCCGCCATCAAAAAGCTTTTCGAGATTCAGCGAGCAGCATTAGGCAATGCATAGGGCAGTGAAGCGGCGGGATTCGTGGTCTTGAGCCACCATCGGCTCACCTTGCCTGGGGAATGACCCGGGAAGGATTCCGTCATCATGTCCGCGTTAAGGCCGTCGACCAGGGCCTGTGCTTCAAGCCAGCCGTCGTTATCGCTGCCGGCGGCGGCGGGCAGGCGCTGAGTTTCTTTGCGAAGCAGGATGCGAGCGTGTTCCAGTCGTTCTGTCATGGAGCGCAGCCAATAGTGGCGGCACTGCAGTTCATGTTTCTCCATGCTGAAGAGAAGCGGGGGGCGTGCGCCTTGCTTAGCGAGGAACGCGGCTTCTGGCCAGTGGCTGGGGGGAGGTGCGGCCCTCAAGGCTTTGGCCGCGTGGGCCATGGCGACGAAGGCCGCCCGCCGCTGAGCCGCCCGCAGGTCTTCGGCCATACCGCCGGCGCCGGCTTCGGGGTGAGTCAGGGCGATTTTTTCAAGATGCTCGAAGAGGGTGCCCAGGGCCCAGGCGCTGACCAGGGGATTGCTCCGCAGCAAACGGTCGATGGCGGGGGCGACGCAGAGGCGGCGATCGGTGATGCCCAAGGCAGCGCAGGCTTCGCCAGCTAGGTCGCCTTGAAGGAGATCCAAAGTTTTTCGCGCAAGGCTCAGCTCCGCTGTTCGCCTGAATTGCACGGCGGGCCCGAGGCTGGGGCCGAGGATGAGATCCGCGCCCGCGCCAAGAGCTGAAACGGCTCTTCCGATGGCTTCCGCGCTGAAGATCCCTGGGGTATCGCGGGTGGAAGCGCCGCTGCTCAACTCGCTCCAGGGCCCCGAGGGCGCATTTTTGAATTGTATGGAGACGAAGGGCAGCTCGCGACCAAGAAAAATACCGGGCGCCATCAAGAGAGCAAAAGCGTGAATGCCCACGGCGATCCAGGGCAATACGATGGCGCGTCTTTCTTGGAACCGCATGGCGACCGACGCATAGAGTGGCCACACCAACAAGCCGCTCACGGCGGCGCAAAACCATGCCAGCGAAGACAGCGCCCCACAGGCGGGACAAGCAGCCATGCCCAAGGTCCCTGCTTGGCTAGCAAAGGCCAGCAGGCCCAGTGCAAAGCTACCAAGCGCCGCGAAAATGATGAGCAGTGTGGTGAGTGAACGCCGCATAAAAATAATCCAGAAACATAACCCTTAGTGGGGAGAGGGAGCACCCGATACTGTACCCGATGATCAGGTACTCCCTCTCAAATCCATGCCCACATGCCTCGGCCGGTTTTAGCGACCGAGGTGCGGGCCCCGCGCCCGGGGTTTAGTGGGCCATCGCGCGGGGGGCCAAGGCGGGGGGGTTCAGCCCAGCGGCGCCAACGTCTTCGACGGACGTTAGGCAACTTTTTGGGCCGTTTTCCACCTCTGGTAGTGATCAACTTTTTTCTCGTAATCGAGAACAGGTTGACCGGTTTTAGTGATCAACCCGAATTTGAACTGCCTGAAGTGTTCGTCACAGAAGTTGAACTTCGCGTCTTTGGCTTTGCAGCCATCGGCGTGACATCCAACCTTGTTGCCCGCGGCGCCTTTCGGCCCCTGGGGTACAGGTACTGAGTGATTCTGCTGTGGGGAAGCACTCGGTTTCTTCTGATCTGACGGCCCTTGTTCTTTACCCATGATCCCGTCCTCCTTACATGCAGCCTATCGGCGGCACCCGGGCAGTGCTTTAGTGTTTTTGTCAGACATTGGGGGCTCCCCCTAGGATGCGGCGCGTTTTGCCTAGTGCCCTCACCCCGGATAGACTCGCGAAATTCATCACACTTTTCCCTAAGGAGGGGGCATGAGAGCGCATGGCATTGCCGGGCTGGTCCTGGCGGCGGTTTTATCTATGACATCAGTTGAGGTACAGGCCCACGGCACTGGAGAGCCGGGTCGCAATTACGTGAAGATCATGGTTTCGAAGCGGGAGCAGCGCACGAAGCTTGCCGACCTGGGCGTATCCATCGAGTCTGTAAAAAGCGATTCGATTTATGGGACGGCTACCGATGCGATCCTGGCCCGCGTGCGTGCGGCGGGGTTCCGCGTCGGAGAGACCTTCGTGCTCGGTGAAGGCATCAGCCCCCTCGACTTCCCCGCGGACGACGCGCGTTTCCATAACTACGCCGAGGCCACCGCGGCCATCGACCAAATCGTTGCCCTCAAGCCCGACCGCATGAGGAAATTCAGCATCGGCAAGACCACCGAGGGTCGTGACATCTGGGCCGTGCAGATCAACAGCTCCATGGAGTTTTACGATGACGGCTTCACCTCAGGTAAGCCTGGTATCGTTTTCATGGGCAATCACCACGCCCGCGAACACCTCAGCGCGGAAATCCCGCTCATGCTTATGGAGTACCTCGCCGTCAACATGGACTCCGACCCCGAAGTGTCCCGCCTCGTGAGCAGCCGCGACATCTTCATCATCCCCATGGTGAACCCCGACGGCGTGGAGTACGACGTTTCCACGAGCCGGTACAAGAGCCACCGCAAGAACATGCGCCAGAATGCTCGCGGCGGAGGCTTCTTTGACCGTGGTTGCCTCGGCGTCGACCTGAACCGCAACTATGGCTTCATGTGGGGCACGGGCGGGTCATCCGATGATACCTGTTCTGATGTGTACATGGGCACCGCGCCTTTCTCGGAACCCGAAACCCAGGCCATCAAGGCCTTTGTCGAGGGGCGGCCTAACCTGAAAGTGTTGTTGTCCTACCACACGTTCAGCGAGCTCATCCTCTACCCCTGGGGCCACAAGTACGAGCCCATCGACAATCAGAACGCCAAGCGCGCTTATGAAACCATGGCCCGCACCATGGCCCAATGGAACGGCTACACGCCTCAGCAGTCCAGTGAGCTCTACATCGCCTCCGGTGACACCACCGATTGGTCCTGGGGTCAGCTGGGTATCTTCTCGTTTACTTTCGAGTTGAGCCCCAAGGATATGTGGAGCGGCGGCTTCTACCCCGGCGCCGGCGTCATCGACAATGTCTTCGCGGCGAACCTGCGGCCCGCGTTGTTCCTCATCGACATCGCCGATGACCCTTACCGCGTGTTGCAAAATGAGCAGGATCCGTTGAGGGATCCCCGCTTGAGCTGGTTGCGGTAAAATAATTCCTGTTTGAAAGAAAAAAGGGCGGGGGGAGAAATCCCTCCGCCCTTTTTTTGCGTGAGGTGAGTCTTTTTTGTTGAGGCGCGTTGGTGAGTCGCGATTTGCGCAGCGCGTGCGCAGTTTTTCGCAGACTCTTCATTGACAGACGCGGATGAAAGAATTTTCATCTCATGCACGCACATCGCGTGCGTTTGAGGAGACATGATGACTTTCGTGCAATGGCCGCTGGCGGTGATGACGTTCCTGGGTGCGCTGGGTGCGCCAAGCTCGTATGCTCAAGATAAAGCCGAGATGGGCTTTGTCGCGGCGGAATTCTCACCAGACACGGTGCACGTCGGCGAAGAGACGACGGTGTTTTTGCGACTCACCACGGGCTTTCGGGCCCCTGACCGCATGAGAACGTTTCTCACCGCGAAGCATGATGGCGCGGACATCCCCCTGCTCAACCCTGGGGATGACACCTGGCTCGCGCTGATTCCCGCGCAGTCCGCCGTGGGTGGCCACACCCTTGATGTGAGCGTCGTTCTTGAAGATGCCGACGAGGCGCGCCAAGCGCAAGCGGCCATCACGAGGCTCGACCAGCAAATTTTGAACCTGCAAAACAGGCTCGGCCGTGAGACTGACCCCGGTCGGCGCGTGCAGCTCGAAGCGCAGCTTTCCGCAAAGCAGCTTGAGCGCACGAACCTGGCGGCGGCCCTGGCGGGGATGCGTCGCGTGCTCGCGGTGGAGACCGTGCCTTATGCCGTCGAGGCGAATACCGATCTTCATCTTCTCTCGCGCACCATGGCTCGCATCAGAAACAGGCACCTCCTCATCCAAAATAATGACGGCGGTTTCGATTTCACGAACCCGCCCGGGCCCATTGAGGATCCCACCAACGCGAGCTTCTCCAATCAGTATGGCGTCCACGCCCTGCCCCTGGCCCTTGAGTACGATATTAGTTTTCAGCCCGCCATTCTGCCCGTGCTGCGCAAATCGGCGGATGCCCTCAAGGCCCGCGTCATCGACCGCATGAATCGCCTCACGGCCCCGGATACCGTGTTGCTCTCGAAGTTCACGGACCTCACGGGGATGCCGCAGTACAAGGCGCGGGGCCTGCAGGCCAACGGGTATTTCAGGGATCATCTTGCCGCTGTTCATCTGCTAGATAACCCCAACCCCTCAGCTGCCGCGGTGAACGCCATTACTCAGGCGGCATTAGATGCTGTGACCGAGGCCCAGCGTGCCGCGGCTTTGCGTCGTCGCCTTGTGTCACAAGGGCGAAACACCGCGCTGCGGGGCTACGACTTTTACTTGCGTTTCCGTGAGGCCATGGCCTGGGGCCAGCGTGCATTTGCAAAAGAGATCGCCGCAGTGGTGGCCGCTGATTTACCTAGCGTGCTCATCACGGAAGATTACTATTTCATGGGCCTGGGGGGCAGCATCGTGCTCCTCGATGAATTCAAGGGTGAGGTCCCTGCTTACGCCGCCCTCATCGCCAGCGCCCGCGCCGCGCTCCTTGCCATGCAAAAGCCCAGCGGCTTTTTCTTCGTCAACGTCGGAGAGGGCCTGGAGCAGGGGAGGTACCAAGAGAATGCCTTCGTCATCGAGGCCCTGCTCTTGACCGGCGACGTCGAGCCGCTCTCCCGGCTGCTGGCCCACTTTTATTCCGCCCAACGGGAGCATGGTGGTTTCATTGACGTGGATGATTATGACGTGATCCAGGGCGATGCCGAAATCCTCGGCGCTCTGACAAGGGTTTGGCATTCGCAGACGGGTGTCGCCATGGATGCGCTGCTGCGGAGCTTTACGCTCAAGGCCGATGAGCCCCGCCGCCGCATCGTGCTCACCGCGCCCGCGCAACCCCTGATCTAAAATGATGACGATGCGCACGCTCCTCTGCATGTTTTTCATCGCTGCAAGCCCGCCCCTGCTCTTCGCGGCCACGCCCGCGGAGGAGCTTTCTTTTTGGAACGATGAAGCCCTCTCCATCGTGCGCATGGACCTGGTGTCACCGCCCAAGATGTCCCGGGCCATGGCCATTCTCCACATCGCGATCTTTGATGCGGTGAATGCCGTGGAGCGGGAATACGAGCCCTATCTCTTCGATGCGGCAGTGCTCGAGCCTGTGGATCTGCGGGCGGCGGTGGCGACGGCCTCCCGTGAGGTGTTGAGGCGGGTTTACCCTACTTTTTCATCTCTGATAGATGAGGCCTACGTAGACCGCATGGTGCAGGTTCCCGATGGTGCATCCAAAAGCGCGGGCATCGCATTGGGGCTGGCCTCCGCCCAGGGGATTTTGCTCAGTCGCTCCGCTGATCGCTCCGGCGCTGAAACGTTGACGGCAAAGGACATCCCCGGCAGCTGGGTGCCCACGCCGCCAAACTTCGCGGCGCCGCTGCTGCCCAGCTGGGGCGCGGTCATTCCCTTTTCCATGACGCAGCCAGCGCAATTCAGAAAGAGCGGGCCGCCCGCCCTTGATTCCCCGGCTTGGCTAGAGGCTCTTGCTGAAGTGCGCCGCATTGGAGGCATTGATTCCACCGAGAGAACCGCGGCACAAACTGAGATCGCGGATTTCTGGGCCGATGGCCCCGCGACATCCACGCCCCCGGGCCATTGGAACCGCATCGCCCTCGGCATCTGCGATTCCCAGGGTCTTTCTTTCTACCAGCGCGCCCGCCTCATGGCTCTCCTGAACATCGTCATGGCAGATGCCGCCATTGCGGCCTGGGACATGAAATATCACTACTATTTTTGGCGCCCAGTGACCGCTCTCATGGATACGGACCCCGACTGGCGCTCCCTCATCGTGACGCCACCCTTCCCGGAATACGTGAGCGGCCACAGCACGTTTAGCGGGGCTGCCGCCGAGTTGCTCTCGCTTTATTTCAAACGGGATGCCCTCGCTTTTGATTCCACCACCGATGAGGGCTCACTGACGCGGCATTATGAGGGCTTTGCCGCCGCTGCCAGAGAAGCAGGGATGAGCCGCATTTACGGCGGCATTCACTTTGGCTTCAGCAGCCGCGACGGCCTGCTCACGGGCCGCGAGATTGCGCGTCAGGCCTGGTTCACCCGCCTGCGGCCCCTGCGCGCCGTGCGCAAGGCCCTGGCTTCGCCGTGGGCACGGACCATGATCTTGCCGGGCAATGTGATCGCGGCGGATGACATCGCCTATGTTCTCATCGCATCGGGCACGGTGCCGCCAGGCAGCGCCACGGGGGCCCGGCTTTTTCACCGCGCTTTTTTAGACGGTGCGGAAATCACCTTGGAGCCCGTGGGGCCCACGCTTTTTGCTTATACGACGCCGCTCTTGCCGCTGGGCCTCCATCGCCTGCGGGTGAAAACCTATCTTGAACAGGGGCCGAGGGTGGATGCCTTGAACGGCCGCCTCACCGAGACGAGGGCGGAAATTCTCACGGTGCAGAATGATCTCGCCCTTGAAGATGACGCCACCAGGCGCGGGGCCCTTTTACGCAGGCTTTCAATCTTAAGGGGCTTTGAGCA
>CAYHWW010000096.1:0-12852 GCA_964360145.1 uncultured Oligoflexia bacterium
GCCACCATGCACATCACTTTAAGCCATGGATGGGAAGATCTCTGGTCCTACGGAGCATAGTGGCAGCATGGTTCAGCATCTTGTTCGTCTCGGTACCCGTCGCTCCTGGCTCGCCATGGCTCAAAGCCGTTGGGTGGCCCGTGAGTTGGAGCGCCTCAATCCGGGGCTCACGGTGGAACTCTTCGGCATTGAGACCAAGGGCGATCGCATCCAGGACGTGCCGCTCTCCCAAATAGAGGGCCGTGAGTTCTTCGTGGCGGAACTTGATGAGGCCCTGCGCACGAAGCGCGTGGATCTCTGCGTGCACTCCATGAAAGACCTCAGTCTCGCACGGCCCCCTGAGTTCGCGCCGTTCTTCGTACCGTGTCGTGAAAACCCCCGGGACGTGGTGGTGTACCGCGCCGATGTGTGGGAGCGCATTCTTGCCGCCACCGACATCCCCGTGGAGCTGGTCATCGGCACTTCCGCCCCTCGTCGTCTTGAGAATCTGCCAGAGTTTTTAGCGACGGCCCTGCCCGCGGGGCCATCACAGCGCGGCCCGCGGCTGCGTTTTGAGTCCATCCGAGGCAATGTGAATACCCGGCTGTCCCGGCTCCATGAGCCTGAAGAGTCAGGGCGACGCATGGATGGCGTGGTGCTGGCTTGCGCGGGGTTGAATCGCCTCTTGCGAGACGAAGAGGCGGGGCCTCAGCTCTTGCGGATTTTGGAAGGCACCCGTTTCCAGATGCTTCCCATCATGGAAACTCCGGGGAGCCCCGCCCAGGGGGCGTTGGCGGTGGAGTGCCGGGCCGATGATCAAAAGCTGCGCGCCGTCCTGGAGCGTCTGCACGACTCACAGGCCGCCACCGCCGCCGCCGCGGAGCGTGCCGTCTTGAAAGAATGGGGCGGGGGCTGCCATCTGAGCCTGGGGGCGGCTTCCGTGGATCTACCCGGCTGCGGCCCCGTACTCTACATCAAGGGCCGTCATCCCCAAGGTCAGCTCGTCAATGAGATTCGTTGGGAGGCGCCACCCCCCGTGACCGGATCCGCCGAAGTGGCTTTCGTTTCCAGCGAGGCAAAGGAGTCCCGCAAGCGCTCCCGTTCCCTCGAAAAACTCACGGAGCAGCAGCGCGCGGCCTTGGATGGCGCCGGCCTTTGGGTGGTCTCTATGGCGGCGGCCCTGCCCGATGAGTTGCAGGGCCCCGCTTCCCAAAAACGCCTTTGGGCCGCGGGCACCGCCACCTGGCGCAAGCTTGCCGCCCGGGGCCTGTGGGTGGAGGGCTGCGCCGAGGGTTGGGGCGTGGAGGCCCTCACTGAGGTTTTCGCTGAACCTTTTGTCCAGGCCGCGGACGCTCACGTGGCGTTGCTGACCCACAAGCGGGCCCCCGCTCTGTCCGGTGCCCCCTGGGCCACGGTGGCCACGGCGTCATCAGAGCTGGTGAAGTTGAACGAAGCCTTGAAAAAGAAGCTTAAAAGCAGCCGGTTTTTCTACTGGAAGTCGGCCACCGCCTATGAAAACTTGGCCTTGTTCCTCCCCCGCGGGGCCGTGCGCCACGCCTGTGGCCCGGGACGCACGGCGGTTGGTCTCAAAGCCCGTGGGGTGGAGCCCCAGGTGTTTCCAAGCTTCGAGGAGTGGCAATCATGGCTGAAGTAGTTCGCGGGGGATTTTTCCGCCTGACTTCGTTGTCGTTCGTCGCGGCCTTCACGCAGCGCACAGAAGTGCGCTTTGGTCGGCTCGCTCCTCCTCCGTCTCGTCATCCAGAAAAATTCCCTCGCGAAAACTTAGGATATGTCCATGCATAGCGTCCATAATTCCGCAAACCTCACGCTCCGTCGTTTGCGTGGCAGCCCCATCTTGCGTGACCTCGTGCGTGAGGTGCGGCTCGACCACCGCCAGTTCATGCAGCCCTATTTCGTGGCCCCCGTGAGTGAGAGCCATGGCGCGCCTGTCGCCATCCCTGGTCTCACCGGCGTGTTCCGGGAAACCCCGGATTCTCTTCTGAAGCGCATCGAAGGGGATTTGGAGCATGGCGTCCGCGCCGGGCTGCTTTTTGGTGTGCCCGCCCACAAACAAGCCACCGCCCCCTTTGCCGTGGATGACACCGTGGCCATCATTGAGCGGGTGAAGCGCGCGTTTGGTGACGCGTTTTTCTTGGCGGTGGACGTGTGTTTTTGCTCCTTCACCGAGCATGGCCATTGCGGCGTGCTCTCCAGCGAGGGCGACCACCTCGAAAATGGCGCCACGGTGGCGGAGCTGGCCCGGGCGGCGGGGCTTTACGCGGCGGCTGGCGCCGACTGCGTGGCCCCCAGCGACATGATGGACGGGCGCGTGGGCGCCATCCGCGCTGAGCTCAATCGTCTAGGTTTAGAGCGCACGGTGCTCATGAGCTACAGCGCCAAGTTCCATTCCAAGTTCTATGGCCCCTTCCGGGCGGCGGCGGACTCCACGCCGAAGAGGGGTATGGAGGACAGGTCCACTTACCAGATCGATCCGGGGCGGTATGACGATGCCTGGGCATCCTCGGTCAGAGATGATGAGGAGGGCGCCGATATTTTGATGGTGAAGCCGGGGATGCCATACTTGGACGTACTTTGGCGTCTGTCCCAGTCCATCAATAAGCCCTGGGCGGTTTACGAAGTGAGTGGTGAGTACGCCGCCATCGAGCTCATGGCCCGGGAGGGTCTCATGAATGGGCCTGCCGCCCACGTGGAGAGCTGGACCGCGCTGAAGCGGGCCGGGGCCCGCATCATCATCAGTTATGGTTCCCGCCATGCCCGCCAATGGATCAATGAATTCGCTTAGATTCAGTTCTTAAGATAGAGGTTTTCCATGAGTATAACGCCCCAAAACACGACGAAGTCCCAGGGTCTTTTCGAACGAGCCCGCCAGGTAGCCCCCGGGGGCGTGCACTCCCCGGTGCGTAGCTTTCGCGGCGTAGGCGGCACCCCACGCTTCATCGAGAGCGCCCGTGGCGTCACCCTCACTGACGTGGATGGCAACCGCTACACGGATTATTGCCTGAGCTGGGGTCCGCTGCTCTTTGGCCACGCTGATGCGGAAGTGCGCGAGGCGGTCACCGCTCAACTCGCCCGGGGCTGGAGCTATGGCGCCGCGGACACCCTGTCTTTGGAGTTGGCGGAGACGCTCACCGGGCGCATTCCCCACCTCGAGAAGGTGCGCTTCGTGAACTCTGGCACCGAAGCGGTGATGAGCGCGCTGCGGGTGGCCCGCGCCGCCACCGGTCGCGACAAGATCCTCAAGTTCGACGGCTGCTACCACGGCCATGCTGATTCCATGATGGTGCGTGCGGGCTCAGGCCTCGCTGAAATGGCAAGCCCCGACAGCGCCGGCGTGAGTGTAGCGGTCGCCGCCGAGACCCTGGTGGCGCCCCTCAATGACCTCAGTGCCCTTACTCAAATATTCGATGCCGCGAGCAGCCAGATCGCTGCGGTCATCGTTGAGCCCATCCCCGCCAACAATGGTCTGCTGCTGCAATCACCAGAGTTCCTCGCCGAGATCGCGCGTCTTTGCAAAAAACACGGTTCACTTCTCATCTTCGACGAAGTCATCACCGGTTTCCGCGTGGCTTTTGGTGGCATGGCCGAACTCACTGGTCTCACCCCGGATCTCGTCACCTACGGCAAGATCATCGGTGGCGGCTTCCCCGTGGGGGCCTATGGCGGCCGTCGCGACCTCATGGACCTCGTGGCTCCGGCGGGCCCCGTGTATCAAGCGGGGACGCTCTCCGCCAATCCCGTGGCCATGGCAGCTGGTCTTGCCATGGTGAATAAAATCATCCGGGACAACCCCTACGCCGCCTTAGCCGCCCGCACCGAGCGCCTGGCGCGCGCCATGGAAAAGTCATCCGGTGGCGGCGTGCGGGTGCAGAACTTCGCTTCCCTCTTCTGGCCCGTGTTCCATGGCGGTGACGCCACCCGCCCCGTGCGCACGCCCGCTGATTTTCCTGCTCAGCAGAAAGAAAAGTACGCCCGGGTGTTCCACGAACTTCTCGCGGAGGGCATCTACTTGCCGCCGAGCGGCTATGAAGTGGGCTTCCTGTCCACGGCCCACACGGATGCCGATCTCGAACGTCTCGCGCTGCTCTGGGGGCTCAAGACATCGCAATGACCTCCCGCCGTACTTCCCTCATTATCCTCTTTCAGGGATTCTGGTTCCTCCTCGTCATGGGGTTGGGCCTGTGGTGGAGCCGTTTGGCCTTGCGCCTGACGGGTCGGGTGGAGGGGCTGGAACGTCAACTCGGTTTACCCCCGGAGGAAATCGCGCGGAACGCCGAGAGTTTGAAACGCATGCTCTTCTGGGAGTCGGGCACCTATCTCATCCTCGTCATCGTCGCATCCGCGGCGCTCATCGCGTTGTACTGGCGCCACCGCCTGCGGGCGAAGAGCCTGCAAGCCTTCTTCGCGGCGGTGACCCATGAGTTGAAAACTCCGCTCACCAGCATCCGCCTCCAGGTGGAAAGCCTGCAAGAGGAGCTACCCGTGGAGCTGAAGAAGAGCCGCACCCTCTCAAGGTTGTTCGAGGACACCATGCGCCTCGAAGCTCAGGTGGAGCGTGCGCTGGAGCTCGCTCGGGTGGAGGGCGGCGGTGGCTATCATCCACACCCCCTGCGTTTGAAGCCCTTCGTGGATTCCCTCCTGCGCCCTTGGCAGGAGGCCCAGGAGGGGCGAGTGACCTTCATCAACGCCATCGCCGACGAAGAAGTCACCGCGGACACCACGGCTCTCGGTGTGATCCTGCGCAATCTTGTTGAGAATGCCCTTCGTCATGGAGCGGCCACCACCGTGCGTCTGTCCTGTCGCACGGAGGGTGATCGCTTGTGCCTCCTCGTGGAAGACACCGGTCGTGGTTTCGAAGGCAAGCGCCATGACCTGGGCAGGCTCTATCATAAAGGCCCCCGTTCCAGCGGGGCGGGCGTGGGCCTCTACCTCGTGCGCGCCCTCATGGGACGCATGGGGGGCGACGCTTTCTTTGAGAATGCCGCTTCAAGCGGCTTTCGCGCCGTATTGCGCTTTGCCCCCATGACTGTCGAGCGGAGCGCACAGCCATGAGCGCCGCCGTCGCCGAGCGCATCCTCATCGTGGAAGACGAGCGCAACCTGGGTGAAACCCTCCAAGAGCGTCTGGGTGGCCTAGGCTTTGATGTGGTGTGGGTTGATGGCGTCGAGTCAGCCTGGGCGGAGCTCTCGCGGCGGCGCTACGATCTCGCGCTCCTCGACGTCGGGCTGCCGGATGGAAATGGTTTCGATTTAGGGGGCCGTGTCCGCGCCCAGTACCCGGGCACGGCCCTGGTGTTTCTCACCGCCATGGCTACGCCCGAAGACCGCGTGCGGGGGCTGGAGCTTGGCGCCGAAGATTACGTCGCTAAACCCTTTCATTTAAAAGAGCTGGTGCTGCGTGTGCGCAACGCGTTGAAGCGTCAACGCGCCCTCTCGGCGGCCCCGGCGGAAGTGGTCTTGGGTGCTTCCACCGTGCGCTTCCCGCGCTTCGAGGCGGTGGGCGCTGATGGCGTCACCTATCGCCTGAGCCAGAAGGAATGCGCTCTTCTGAAATTCCTCTATGAGCATCGTGGCGTCACCGTGAGTCGGGACGAAATTCTCGCTGAAGTGTGGGGGGATGACGAATACCCCACCACGCGCACCGTGGATAACTTCGTTTTGCGCCTGCGTAAGATCATCGAAGAATCCGCCGACGCGCCGCGCTTCATCAAAAGCGTGCGGGGCGTGGGCTATCGATTGGAGTTGCAATAATGATTTTCACGGATGCTTTAAATCGCCGCAACCCCGCTCGCCCGCCGGTGTGGTTCATGCGCCAGGCCGGTCGCTACCACTGCCACTACCAGGCCATTCGCGCCCGCCACAGCTTCATGGAGATGTGTAAAAACCCGCAGCTCGCCCGCGACATCACCTTCGGCCCGCTGGAGGATTTTGGTTTCGATGCCGCCATTCTCTTCTCGGATCTCCTCTTTCCGCTGGAGGCCTTGGGCATGGGCCTCGACTACGTGCCCGGCCCCAAGCTCGGCTGGCACCTGAAAACCCGCGAAGATCTGCGTCGGCTCACGCTGCCTGCCGCGACGAATGGGGCACGGGCGGGCTTCATGGAGTTCCAAGCAGAAGCATTGAAGGTCATCGCCCAGAGGTTGCCGACGACGAAGGGCCTCATTGGTTTCGTCGGCGGGCCGTGGACGCTCTTCTGTTATGCGGTGGATGGCTCCCACGCCGGTGGACTTGAAGATTCCAAACGCGGTCTCACCGATGGCCGCTATGAGGGGTTCCTCGAAGCCTTGGTTCCGCTCCTTGCCGACAATATGATGCTCCAGGCCAGAGCCGGTGCCCACGCCGTGGCCCTCTTCGACACCTGTGGTGGTGAAGTGGATGCCACCACCTACGCTAAGCACGTCGTGCCCGCGCTGCGCATGGTGCTGGAGCGCTTCCGTGCCGCCTGCCCCGAGACGCCGGTGATCTATTATTCCAAAAAAACAGACCCCGCCCATTGGGAAAAACTCGAAGGGCTCCCCATCCAGTGTTTGGGCGTGGACTGGCGCCATGACTTGAGGGACGTGCTGCGCGACTTTGGCCGCGGCTACGCCATCCAAGGCAATATGGACCCTGAGTGGATCACGCTGCCTGAGGCGCAGTGTGAAGAGAAAACCCGCGCTTGGTTCGAGGGTATCGCCGCCAGCGGCGCGGATCTTTCGGGTTGGATCTGCGGCCTGGGCCATGGTTGCACGCCCCAAGCCAAAGAGGCCAACGTGCGCCGGGTCATCCAGCTCCAACATGAAATCTTCGGAGGCCGCGGGCAATGACCTGGTCTGAGGCTGAACGTGCGCTTTATAAAAAGTACAACGTGGCGGGGCCTCGTTACACGAGTTACCCCACGGTGCCCTATTGGGACGCGGACCCCACCGCGGATCAGTGGTTGGAGAGCCTGGAGCGCGAGATCGCCACGGCCACGTCCCGAGGTGTGGGGGCCGCGCTCTATGTGCACGTGCCTTTCTGCCAAAGCCTCTGCACCTACTGCGGGTGCAACACCCGCATCACCCGCAATCGCACCGTGGGTGACCCCTACGTCGCCACCGTGCTGGCGGAGTGGGCGCTCTATGGCGAGCGCCTGGGCGTGAGTCAGTCATCACCGTTCTTATTGAGTGAGCTCCATCTCGGGGGCGGCACTCCCACGTTTCTCGCACCCAAGGAGTTGGCGCGCCTGGTGGATGGCATCCTGGTCCGTTGCCGTCGCGTCACAGGGGCTGAGTTTTCCGTGGAGGTCGACCCCCGTGTGACAAGTAGGGAGCACCTCACGGTGCTTGCCGAGCGGGGCTTCAACCGCATCAGTCTTGGCGTGCAGGACTTTGACCCCAAGGTGCAGGACGTCGTGCATCGCGTGCAGTCCGAGGAGCAGGTGCGGGCGGTCACCGAGATGGCCCGCGAGCTGGGCTATAAGAGCGTGAACTATGACCTCATTTTTGGTTTGCCCCTGCAAACCACCGCAAGCGTGGCTGCCACCATGGAGGCGGTGAAGCGCCTGCGGCCCGACCGCATCGCGTTCTACGCCTATGCTCATGTGCCTTGGATCAAGCCGTCCCAGCGGCGTTTCACCGAGGCTGATTTGCCTGACGGGGATGCCAAGCGCGCGCTCTATGAGCTGGGGAGGCAGGGCTTGGAGGCCGCGGGTTACCGCGAAGTGGGCATGGACCACTTCGCCCTTGAGAGCGATGGGCTGTGGCAGGCCGCGCGCCACAACGAGCTTCATCGGAATTTCATGGGCTATGCCGCCCGCCATGTCTCGCCCCAGCTGGGGCTTGGTGTTTCCGCCATCAGTGATTCTTGGTCCTGCTTTGCCCAGAACGAGAAGGTTTTAGAGAAGTATCAGGAGCGGGTGGGGAAGGGCGAGCTCCCCATCTTCCGGGGCCACGTGCTTGATGGCGAGGACCTAGTGCTGCGCCGTCATGTCCTGAATCTGATGACCAAGCTCGAAACGAGTTGGCGCCGGGCCGACGAGCACACGCCGTTCTTGGATGGCGTGCAAGGGCGTTTAGCGGAATGCGCCACCGATGGGTTGGTGGTCTTGGGCGAACGCGAAGTGAGGGTCACCGAAACCGGTCGGGCCGTGCTGCGCAACATCTGCATGGCCTTCGACGCACGCCTCGTCCGCAAGGCGCCCCAGGCGCAGCTGTTTAGCAAGACGATCTGAGCGCTCACGTAATATGTGGTGGTTGGGTGAGTAGTTGATGTACCCGCCAGAGGGGCACAAGCGTTCTGCCGCTGCGGTCTTTGCCCTCTTTGTCCCAGGTGATTTTGTAAGCCTCCGTCAGTTTTTTCTCTCCGAGAAAAAGACCGAGGCTTTTTGATTTCAGGTTTGTGCCTGACTTCACTTCAAGCGGTACGACTCGCCCCTGTCGAGGGATGAGAAAATCCACCTCGGCCTTTGATGTAGGCGTCTCGCGTCTCCAAAAGAAAAGCTGGGGCGCTTCGTTCAACGCGCCATAGGCGCACAGTTCTTGCGCGACGAGCTGTTCCAGCACCGCGCCTTTATTCATAAGGTCCGCAAAATGGGGTAGCGGCGAGCCCAGCTGTAGTTGCGCAAGACCTAAGCCCACATCGAGGGAGAAAAGTTTGAAGTCCTTGTCTTTCGCTTCTGCCCCCAGGGGCAGGCCGTTGGCGCTGCTGTGGCGGGATTGCCGCAACAGTCCCGCATCGATCATGAGATCCATGGCTTGCCGCAGCTGCAGCGCCCGGTAATCCGCGCTGAGTGTTGAGTATTTGATTTTCTCTCCCCAGTGCCGAGGCAAGCGATCATAGAGCAGGTTCAGGATCGGGGTTTGCACTCGGCTCCCATATTTGGGGAAATCCGCGCGGTAGGCAGCGCTGAGTCGCTTGATCACAGCTTGGGCTTCTACCACCGAAGCTGACTCGCTGAAGCGCAGCACGGCTTCAGGCATGCCGCCCACGGTGAGGTATTCTTCCATGCGTGCGCTGAGCACTGAGGAGTCAAGCGCCGTGACGTCTTCTACTCCGGGGCAAGTGGCCCACAGGAATTCCAATACATTGAGGGGTTGCAACCACTGAAAATCCACGCGCCCCACGGGAAAACTGACCTCTTTGAGCAAAAACTCAAGCAGCGAACCTGTTGCGATCACCTTGAGTGTGGGCATTTTCTCCTTGAAGTAGCGCAGGCTTTTCAGCGCCGCGGGGCATTCTTGGATCTCATCGAGAAAAAGCAACGTTTGTCCGGCGATGATAGGCTGTCGGGCAATAGCGCCGAGGTTTTGGATGAGGTGAGTGGGGTCGCCAAAGTGGCTCTCGAAAATGCGGTGGGCATCGCGCTCTGTTTCGAGGTTGATCTCGACCATGTCGCCATGGAGCCGACCCAGTTCACGGGCAAGCCAGGTCTTTCCGACCTGTCGTGCACCTCGGATGAGCAGGGGGGCGGAGTGGTTTTGGCGGAGCCACTGGGATTGGAGATTTGAGAACACGATACGCTTCATGTGCTGTATTGTATCATTTTATTGATGTAATATGTACTTAAAAATGATATTTTTATGATAATTATAGCATGTAACGCAGAAATGAAAACTTGATCAAAATAGTATGAATAATGCAAGAATTGTTGTATTGTTCCGCGCGTCAAAGCGCCGCACCACTTCTTTATAAGAGGACATATCAATGAAATCCATGATGGTCGTGTTTTTCAGTTTTGCAACTATCGCTGTAGGGCACAACGCTTCTGCGGGGGGGTTACAAAATATTCAAGCCATTACAAACAGCCCCGCTGTAGCGCAAAGCATATCAAACCACGCCGCTCTAGGTTTCGAGCTTGTCGAGATCAAGGCTGCACAGGATGGCTGCGATATGCTCAGGTGTTTTAAATACGCGCTCGTATTCCGCAATATTCAACTGCCTGGTACTCGTTGGCGGATGACTGCCTCTGTGAGGCCAATAGGAAGTGAGACTGACCATCGCATTCAGGTCTCAGTGCCTTCTCCCAATGAACTAACTCAAGATACAGCGGTTTTGCCTGAAGTCTCGGAGTGAGAGTTCACTGCTGGCGCACGAGGCCAAAAAATGAACTCAAGGCAATGTCGAGGTAGAGCGGAGCGGGGAGATTGTAGACGATGTACGGAAAGCTACGACTACGATTTATTTCATGCTGGCACACCAATGAGTCGACGAACTCCGAGTTCGTGAGCCAGAGCTTCACCCAGCCCCACCGGATGGATTGATTGCTTTCGTTGTTGGCTCCGCTGATCCGCAGTTCCGTGCCTTGGGTAATGATGCCTTGAGGGTTTTTCTCGTTGCCGCGGTAGAACGAGCACGTGACCCATTCACGGCTGCCCAACCCCTGATCGCCGAACCTTTGCCACCCCGGCCCACCCAGCGACGTATCGATATTCTGGAGCGCAACGAGCGTCGTGCCATCCTCGTAATAGAAGCGAGCTTGGGCGGAGGTGGTGCATAAAATTAGTGCGGGCACGGCAAGAGCAGACATGAAAAAATGTATCATAGGCGCGGGTACGTACTATGGCTTGATGCTAAATGCAATTCGTAGATTCAAGAGGCGACGGTCATGGGGCAGTTTCTTAGACAAAGTCCTGTGTTTGTAGTATGAAATGTCACGTTATGAATAAAAAATATTTATATATGACCATGACCATCGCCCTGGCGCTGACCGCGTCCCGTGCCCAGGCGGGCCTTTTCGAGAAATTCATGGGCTGCATGGCTGCCCTCACCGAGAAGCCCTTCCTTGAGACGGTCGAGAACCCCGAGGGGGAGTTGCTCACATTGCGCTCTCGGGTGGAGCGCCAGCACTATGTCACCCTGGATCTGGGCCGCAGGCTCGGCGCGGGGTTCTTTGGCACCGCTCTTATGGTTCATGGCATCTCCGATGGCGCGCTGGAAGAGGCGCTTCGCATCGCCACGGGCACGCGCTTCACCGGTGCCTTCGTCGTGAAGATACCTCATGCGCCCCGAGGCGGCGTGAGCTTGGGCCGACCCTGGTTCTTCTCCAATGATGAGAGCCGTCAGGAGCTGAAGACCTACGAGATGATCCGCGGTCAACTGCCCCGCATCGAGGCCCACGCCGCGTACCCTCGGGATGCCGCGTTCCTTCCGGGCCACCTGCCCGCGGTGCCCATCAGCGGCGCCTTTGACAGCGAGCGCGGACTCCTCCTTTTCAAAATGATGTTGAAGGGCAAGGGCCTCAAGGATCTCGCTGTCCTTGCCAACGCCAACGGCGGAGCACTCCCTGACCCCTATCGTTCCGCCCTCAAAGACCACTATGACTTTGTCCAGGCCGTGTACCATACCGTGCGCACGCCGGGCCCCCTGATGGGGCTGTTACCAGGGCAGCCGTTCTCCGTGGACATGCGCCCGCCCAACCTCGTTTGGGTGGAAGACCCTGATACCCTCAGCGCGCTGGGCTATCGTCGCCCGGGCTTCGTCTCATTTGAGATGTCCGCCGTACCGCTGAACCGCCCGGTCTACATCGAGAGCGAGGGCACCAGCTTCGAGGATTACCTCGCGGAGTTCCAGACTTACATGCAGCGAGAGGCGGCGGAGTAGTTACAGATCAATGAAAAGAATCCACAGGGGTGCCTAGACGTTAGACACTCCCTATTTGATTGGGGAGGCCCGTACCACGTTAGAAACCAGCGCCTTAGCCGATCCTTTTTTGTACAGAGAAACGGCACAAAGCGTGCATTAGTTACGCCCAAAAGAAGGTATCACTCATGAGCTTGCTCAAAAACTCTGTTTCGCTTTTTGCCCTGATTACGGGTGCCTCTCTCATGGCCACTTCAGCGAGCGCGCAGACACCGCCCCGCGGGCTTGGTGACATCGTAAAACATGCAAACGGTAGAGTTCATTTCATGACACAGCACGAGGCTAGCGAGTATTGCAGTGACCATGATTCACGCTTACCCACGGTTCGCGAACTGGCGCTCTATGCCACAAGTCTCGGAGCCGTCGGCATTGAAGACACAGTATATTCAGGCGTTGCGGATAGCGACCCCAGGGTTCAGGCCGAAATCAATCGCATGCGCGCACTACACTATACCGAGATCCTGACCTTGAACGATGCTGGTGAGTCATCTGTTGATTTTTATTACAATAGCGAGGGATACCCGCGCACCTCACGTGCCGCGAGACCACTCTACATCTGGTCGTCATCATCTCATCCTGATCAAGTGCGCAACCCCGGCATTGAGTTCACCTACTACCTCGTGACGAGAGCAGCTCCAGGCTGGCCACGTGCAGGCGGAATCTACTTCTTCGACTCCAGTAGTATTGATCACCACTACGCCGTGCGCTGCGTGCGTTAAGGGGTTGTTAAACAATAGGCTCATCGGGTTTTAGAGCCTCCGGCGCATTGGGCCGAAGGCTTCTTCAGTGGTGCGCCCGTGGTGCGCGGAACAAAGGAGATGGAGGTTCTCCACGGTGTGCCCACCGCCAAGGGCGAAGGGCTGGGCGTGGTCGAAATGCAAAAATCGCGTCGCGCCGCAGTCTTTGAATGTGCAACGGCCCTTATCGCGGAGCCAAACCGCGCGTTTCACCGCGGCGGGGATGTGGCGAGAGGACGGCACCCCTGTTTTCTTTTCTCCGACGACATCCTTTTTGACTACGACCGGTCGTACCGACGCGACACCTTGGCTTTGTTTCTTCACGCGCCGCGCCTCAATGCGCACGGGGTCATGGCGATCGAGAGCCTCTTCGCAAAGTAAGTCGAGGAGCCCTGCGACGGTGCCCCCTCTGTTGCGATGACTGAGAAGTGATTTGAGTTTCTCGACCTTCGCCTGCTGCTCTTGCGTCAGCGTGATGGTGAGGCGGGTGAGGTCTGGCGTCACCGCCCGGGTCCGCTCGG
>CAYHWW010000097.1:0-12645 GCA_964360145.1 uncultured Oligoflexia bacterium
TGCTGGGCGACCTCACCGACGAGCAACATCGCTTTGTGAACGGCAACCACAGCGCCGTAGGCCGCATGGACGGTGCCTCGGAACACGTGCGTTCCTTGCTGAAATCCGGTGATCGAGAGCACGCTCGGGTGGTCTTTCTCAAAGACCTCATTCTCACCGTTCGATTCTTCGAATACGTCCCGATGAAAAACAACGATGAATTCCGTTTGGCAGTACGCGCCCACCTCACCAACGAAGAAACAGGTGTTTTGCGGCAGGAAGCGGAACGGCGGCAGTTCGTTGAAGAAATCCTCAACAGGCTGCCGGATTGGGATAGCAACATCGGCAAAAATGAAGGTCTGCTGGACTATTACCGCCGTATGCTCTTCGATTGGTTCGACCTCGAAGACCTGTAGGTCAGACCTTAAAGGTCCAGCCAGTTCGTTTTTGCATCTTCACCGTCATTTTGCGTTTCTTCAGTTCCTTGAAGAAAGGCTCCACGGGCACCGCGACCTCAGGGGCTAGGACACCACGTTCTTTGATGACGCCGGCTGCGATCATCTGGGCCACGATGGAGGGGGGACAACCCGTGTCCACGTCGATACCCAGGCCCCAGGCCTCAATGCCCCTGGTGTGGCAGTCGGCGGTCCAGGTCACTTTTTTGCCATTGGACGTACCCTTCACCACCGCCCGCACGATTTCGTACTGCCTCATTTTCCCCACCTGGCGAGCAGGGGGTTGGTGCATGGCCACGTAATTGACCACGTCCACGGGCTTCACCCGCACGCCGCTCACATCGATTTCATCGTGGGATGCAAAGCCCAGATCCCGAAGAAACCGCACACGGTCGAGGAACGTCTCGTCAAAGGCGATTTTGAAACTCACTTCGCGCACGCCCTTATCCTTGAAGGAAAGGGGCAAGGTGGCCACCTCGGAGTGGATGGTGTACATGGGGCGCCTCGTTCCGACGGGCGGCGGAAAACGGTGCGACGTATCACCGCTCATGGGTTTCACGAATTTGAATTCCCCTTTCGTGAACACCGCGGGCTCGTAGGAGAATTCCTCGAGAATGGTTTTCAGCGAGTAACTCACCGCCAGCGCAACTTTCGGCTCGTAGCGGGTATGGTCCACGCCCGCAACACGGGTGTGGATCTCGGTGATGGTATCCAGTTTGTCCGCGCAGGCGCGGGACAGGATATTGGTGATGCCAGGCGCGGCCCCCACGCCCAGCACCGCGGTGAGGCAGCTGAACTTGAAACGATCATGGAGCTCCATCTGCTTACGAGTCGTGTGGAAGAGGCCGCCGATATCGCAGTAATGGGCGCCCACGAGCAAAGCGGCCTCCATGACGTGGAGATTGAGCTGATACTGCACGGCATTGATGAGCACCGTGGCCCCATCGAAGGCGCGCTTGCAGGAATCCTTGTCTTTCACATCAACTTGAACAACGCCGATGCGTGCGCTCTTGAAGGAGTCGGCCACAGCCTGGGCTTTCTTCACATCGTAGTCCGCAATGATGATTTCAGCGGCTTTGTCGGCGGTTTCCAACAAGTCTTTCACGGTGATGCGGCCCATGGCACCGGCACCACCCACCACTACGTATTTCATGAACACACCTCCATCACCGCGGACTCAAAGAGTTTCAATGCTTCATCTAGTTCTTCATCGGTGATGACAAGCGGCATGAGAGTGCGCAAGTTATTGCCCTCAATGCCCGCAGTGAGCAGGAGCAGTCCCTTGGTTGCGGCGAGGGCGACGGTTTTTTCCGCCGTGTCCTTGTCGGGGTCACGGCCGTTTTTCACCATTTCAAGGGCCACCATGGCGCCCAAGCCCCGCACTTCGCCGATGGCTTTGCAGCGGCTTTGCCACCCACGGGCCCGCTCCATGACCTTGGCCCCAATGGCTTCCGCCCGGGCGGCGAGTTTTTTTGTCTCATAGATCTCAATGGTGGCAAGGGCGGCGGCAGCAGCGATGGGGTTGCCACCGAAAGTGCCACCCAAGCCCCCCACTTGCACCGCGTCCATGACATCCGCCCGGCCCACCACCGCGCTCACGGGCATGCCGCCACTCATGGACTTGGCCAGCGTCATGAGATCAGGCTCCCAGCCATAGTGCTCGGAAGCGAACATGCGTCCGGTGCGGCAGAATCCCGTTTGGATTTCATCGGCGATGAGGAGCATGCCGGTATCGCGACAGAGCTTTTGCACAAACTCCATGAACTTGCGGGGCGGCACGATGAAGCCCCCCTCGCCTAGCACGGGCTCCAGTATGACGGCGGCGGTCTCCTCAGGCGCGGCCGTGGCCTTGAAAAAGGCCTTCAGCCTGGCAATGCACTCGTCAGTGTAGGCCTCCTCACTGAGGCCTACGGGCCTGCGGAAGGCATAGGGAAAGGGCGCTTGATACACGGACGGAGCGAAGGGGCCAAAGCCCTCTTTGTAGGGCTTCACTTTGCTCGTCAGGGACAGGGCCAGGAGCGTGCGGCCATGGAAGGCATTCTCGAAGCAGACGATGCCATCGCGGCCAGTGGCTTTGCGGGCGATCTTCACGGCGTTCTCCACCGCTTCAGCACCGCTATTGAAAAGCGCTGCCTTGCGAGGGCCACGCACCGGCGTGATGGCCACAAGTTTCTCGCAGAGAGCCACATAACTCTCGTAGCCCGCCACCTGAAAACAAGTGTGCTGCAATAGCTTTGCCTGGGCGGTGATGGCCGCCACCACCGCCGGGTCGGAGTGCCCGGCGTTGATGCAGCCGATGCCACCGGTGAAATCGATGAAGCGATTGCCATCCACATCGGTGATGGTGGAGCCAGAGGCCGAGGCGGCAAAAATGCCGGACTTGCCAGCGGCAACGCCGACGCTCACCACTTTTTTCCGACGCTCCATCAAGGCCTGGCTCTTGGGGCCGGGCACCGCGGTCACTAATTTCACAGCACTCATGGTCAATACCACCCGATGGTTGATTCGTTGAGGTTGAGATGGACGAGCTTACTTTCGAGGAAATTCTCCACGCCGTAACGGCCCAGCTCACGCCCCGTGCCTGACTGCTTATATCCGCCCCACGGAGCTTCGACATAGCAAGGCTGGGAGTGATTGATCCACAGAATGCCAGCACGTACGCCGCGCGCCACACGGAAGGCGCGGAATACGTCCCGGGTCCACACCGAGCCCGCCAGCCCAAAGGGCGTATCGTTGGCGAGGGAGAGCGCTTCTTCTTCATCAGTAAAGGGAATCACTGACGCCACCGGCCCAAAGATTTCTTCTTGGGCAATGGTCATGGAGTTCTTCACGTCGGCGAAGATGGCGGGCTCCAGGAAGTAGCCTTTTTCCAGATCCCCACCGGGGCGAGTGCCGCCATGCACGAGGCGCGCCCCTTCCTCTTTGCCCTTTTGCACGAAGCCCATGACGCGGGTGTGATGCTCAGCGGTGACCAGGGGCCCCAGCTTTGTGGCGCGATCCATGCCCGGGCCCATTTTGATGGTCTTCGTTTTCTTCACCATGGCTTCAATGAATTTTTCATAGATGGGCTTTTGCACGAGGATGCGAGAACCGGCGGAGCACACTTCCCCCTGGTTGATGAAGCACCCGAAGAGGGCCCCCTCCACGGCGGGTTCGAAATCCGCGTCGGCGAAAAAGATGTTAGGGGACTTGCCACCCAGCTCCAGGGTGACCTTCTTCAAATTGCTGGCGGCAGCCGCCTTCATGATGAGGCGACCCACTTCCGTGGAACCCGTGAAGGCGATCTTGTCTACCTTATGACTCTCAGCCAATGCGGCGCCTGCTTCCTCGCCGCCTCCGGTGATGATGTTCACAACACCTTTGGGGAGCTCCTCGATGGTGTGCAACAATTCGGCAAGCCGCAACACGGATAGCGGCGTCTGCTCCGCGGGTTTCAGCACCATGGTGCAACCCGCGGCCAAGGCCGGGGCCAGCTTCCAAGCCGCCATCATCAACGGATAATTCCAGGGGATGATGAGGCCGCAGACGCCGATGGGCTCTTTCAAGGTGAAGGAGAGGGCATTGTCCGGCACCGGGTTCACATCGCCGAAGATTTTAGTCGCCCAGCCCGCGAAGTATTCAAAGGTCGTGGCGGCATCCACGATGTCCATTTCGGACTCGACGATGGGCTTGCCCATATTGAGGGTTTCCAACTCGGCGAGTTCCGCGGCGTTTTCACGGATGAGCTGCGCGATGCGGTAGAGCACCCGGGCCCGAAGCTGCCCCGTGGATTGGCGCCAGGGCCCCTTGTCGAAAGCTTCGCGTGCGGCGGCAATGGCGCGGTCCGCATCGCTGCGGGTGGCCTCAGGCACTTCGCACAAGGTACTGCCATCCGCGGGGTTCACCACCGCACGTGTGCGCCCCCCCGTCGCGGCAGTAAACTCACCGCCATAATACATCTTCCAGTTCTTATTGAGATTTGACTTGGACATCGTTGATTCCTTTAATGGATTCTAATGCTGAGGCAGGGGACGATCTTTGTAGGGGAACCAGTACGCCTTCACATCCTGCACGTATTCCATATGCACGTGCTTGGGCTCCCGGAAGGCATCCAGGCCCTCGGCGCCCAACTCGCGCCCCATGCCGCTCCAGCGCATGCCGCCAAAGGGGCCCGCGTCATTGTCGGTGAGGGGGTCGTTGATCCAGAAGGTGCCAGCCTTGATATTTTCCATGGCCCGCATGCTCCACTCGAGGCTTGCGGTGTAGACCACGCAGCCGAGGCCGTACTTGCTGTCGTTGGCCTTCTCGATGGCCTCCGCATTGTCCTTCACCCGAATGATGGAAATCACGGGGCCGAAGATCTCTTCCGTGGTGGCGATGCCGCCGTGACGCACTCCGGTGAACACCGTAGGCTCAAAGAAATAGCCCCTCAACCCCTGGGGCTGGATGGGCTTTCCGCCATAGACGAGCTTTGCGCCCTCGGCTTTGAGGCGCTCCACCTGCTTTGTGACTTTCTCCCGGGCGCCCTCGGAAATGAGGGGGCCGATGTCGGTATCTGCCTCCATGGGATCGCCCAGGCGCAGCGTCTTCACATGATCGAGAAGTCGACGCTCGAATTCATCCGCGACGGATGCGACGACGTAGAAGCGCTTGCTCGATGTGCAAACCTGACCGGCATTCAAGAGCCGCGCCCAGGCGGCTCCGCGGGCAGCCACGTTGAGATCGGCATCGTCGAAGACGATGAGGGGGTCGATGCCTCCCATTTCCAAGTTCACTTTTTTCAAGGACTCGCCGCAGCTGCGGGCGATGTGGCGACCGACTTCTGTCGAGCCGGTGAAGGCCACCATGTCCACGTCTTCATGGCGAATGAGGGCCTCGCCGGTGGTGGCCCCGCCGCCGGTGATGATGTTCACCACTCCGGGGGGCAGGTGGTCGAAGCACTCACCGAAGAGCAGCGTGGAGAGTGGATTCTGATGGGGGGGCTTGCATACCAACGTGTTCCCCGCCGCCAACGCGGGCGCCATTTTCCATGAGAGGAGGAGCAACGGGAAATTGAAGGGCACGATGCAGGCCACCACGCCATACGGCTCTTTCACGGTGAAGTTCACTTGATTGGGGGCGACGGGTGGCAAAGACACGCCACGCTCGGCGCGGCCCACCTCCGCGTAATATTCAAAAGCGGCCGCTACCCAATCGATTTCATCGATGGCCTCGATGAGGGGTTTGCCGGTCTCTTGGGCCATCAACGTGGAAAGGGCCTTGGTGCGCTCACGCATTTTGCGAGCAGCCTCACGGAGCAGGACGCCTTTTTCGACGCCGGGTTTTTTCCACCACGCACGCTGAGCGCCCCGGGCCGCGGCCACCGCCGCATCCACATCAGCCCCCGCGCAATCCGCGACTTTGCCAAGCACCGCCGCGGTGGCGGGATTTCGGATCTCCATCATCGTGGTGGATTGTGGCTTCACCCACTCCCCGCCAATGAGAATTCGCTTCATAATCCTCTCCTTGTCTTTCTTTGGCGAAACGTGTCAAAGAGTGCGAGTCATCGTCAAGGGGGTTCCACATGTTTGACGCAGCTCGCCACAGGCGGATGCCGCTGGCTTTGCTCGCCGCGTTGGCCGCGGCCATCACCGTGGCCACGCTACTCACCAGCTGCTCGCACCAGCGAGCTTTGGTGCAAGCCCCTGGAGAGCCCCAGGAAAAGCTAACCACCATGGTCACTAACGACGCTGATGTCATCATCATCGGCGCCGGACTCTCGGGGCTTGCCACCGCCTTGGAGCTGAAGAAAGCAGGGCTTCGCCCCCTCGTTCTCGAGCTCGCCCCGCGGGTGGGGGGCCGGGTGCGCACTCTGCGCTACCGCTGGAATGAAGAAGACCTCGCCGTGGACTCCGGAATGGAAGAGTATTGGGAATCGAACCCCGCCGTGGAATATCTCATGGCACTCAAACTCCCCCACCGTTCCGACGTCGCCATGTCCAGCATGCGCCTCGCGGGCAAGCTCTTCACCCTGGGCTCCACGGACCTCGATGTGGAGACCTATATGAAGCGCCTCTTCACCGCCGGCGAACGCGGGGCCTTGGAGCGCTTTAAGAAGCAGGTGGCTCCCACCGTCCAGCGGCTTGTGGCCTACCAACGCAAGAACGATGGGGATGCCATGCTCCCCGCCGCGCTGCTGGGCTTGAAAGACATATCCTTCAAAGATTACGTGATGAAAGAAGCAAAGCTCCCCGCCAAGGTGGCGGACTGGGTGCGCGTGTCCATCGAATGCGAGATCGGCACGGAGTGGCACAAGATCTCGGCCCTGGATGGGTTGGCCGAGTTCCATATTTTTCTTGGAAATGAAGGCAAAGGAGAGCTCTCTTACCGCGTGACCGGCGGCAACGACGCCTTTGCTTTGGGCCTGGCAGCGGAGGTGGGGTGGCAACACATCCTTACCAATCAGCGCGTGACCGTCGTGCGGCGGCGCGGCAACCGATCGCTGGTGCAGGTCATGGACGCCACCACCAACCGTCAGATGATATATGAAGCCAAACACGTGGTGACCACGGTGCCCCCGTACCGCCTCGTCATGGAGGTGCAGTTCGACCCGCCGCTGTCCAACTCAAAGCTTGCCGCCATCAAGAGCCAGACCTACGGCTCTTACTTCAAGGCCCACGTGTTCGTGCCCAAGACGGCGGAACGCTTTTGGACGGATCAAGGGGGCGAGAGTGCGCTGCCCATCTTGAGCGATTCAGAGCTGGGCGTCATTTACGACGGCAACCCCGACCATCAAGGGAAGACAAAGATTCTCTCGCTCCTCGTCCACGGTGCCCAGGCGGAGTCCTTCAACTTCATGCCCCTGGACCTTGTGCGCGATTTAGTGAAAAATAGTCTGGACCGTCTCTGGCCAGGCATCAAAGGGGAGATCCTCAACATGGAGTTCTACCGCTACCACCCCCGCGCCATTGCCTCCTGGCCCGTGGGGCGCTCACGCTTCGATGAGCTGTCTCAAGCCGTGCGCAGGCCTGAGAACGGCCTCTATTTCGCCGGCGACTTCACGGAGAGCTCCCACTCCGACGGGGCCTTTCTGTCCGCCCGCCGCGTGGTACGCCAGATCCTGAAAGCAGAAGGGGCAGCCCCGTGAGCGGTGCACCGATGAGCGGCGTGCCGATGATCGGCTGGCTTGCACCGGCGTTGGCAGCGCTTTTCCTCTATGGTTTTGGCCAGGGTTTGGTGAAGAAGTACATCAGCGAGGTGCCTCCGGCGCGGTTCTGCCTGTACTTCATTTTTGCCAAGTTGATCGTCAACCTGGGCTTCTTCTTCACCAACGAACATCCTGATCCCTTCGCCGCGGAAGGGCGCGAGTTCATGTTGGTGGGCATTCTGTCCTACCTCATGGATGGCGTGGGCTGGATTTTGTATTTCCAATCCATCATAGCGGGCCCCATCACCATCGTGGGCACGCTGTCCGCCGCCTATCCCGCCCTCACCACGCTCTTCGCACGGATTTTCCTCCATGAAGAGTTGAGCACGGTGCAATACGTGGGTGTTTTCACCGTGATTAGTGCCTGTGCGCTGCTCTCATACTCCCCCACTGACCCCAACGACCCCACGAAGAGCCGGCGCTGGATCCCCATGGCCGCAGGCGCGCTGCTCATTTGGGGCGCGGGCTACACCATCATGAAGTACAGCTACAGCCTGCCGGGCGCCAGTGAAGTGAACATGTCTCTCTTCAACTCCATGGGCGGCATCATGACCTTGGGTGTTTACGGATTCCTCTTCGGGCGCGGCGGTAGCCACACCCCGCGAGAATGGGGACGCTCCTTTTTCCCCATGGCGATGATGGCTGGCGGAGACCTGGGCGTCATCATCGCATCCAAGACCGGTCCTATCTCCATCGTCACGTCCCTCGCGGGGGCCTACCCCGTGGTGACCCTCGCCTTCGCCTGGGTCGTGCTGAAAGAGCGGATCACCGTGCTGCAATGGGGCTGCATCGTCGCTATTATCAGCGGCATTTTCATGTGTTCTTAGCCCGCATATCTCACCAGCTTTCGTAGCGAGCGGGCTCTTGGCGCACGAAAGATGCGGGTTAGAGAGGCCATTCCGTCAAACTTGTGGGTAATTGAAAGGTAGATCGATGATTTACGCTACAACGAGTGAATCGTACTGCACGTTAATCCATACGGCGTCGTGCAGAATTGTCCGAGAATTCGGACACACCGCGGCGAATCCCTCTCTAAATCACGCTGAGCATGCTTCAGGCCGCCATACAGACTGGCATCATACTTGCTTATGGGCTCGATCACATATGCAAAGGATCTCTATGAACATCAGATTGCCCTTACTCTTATTTTCATTCCTCCTCAGCCCCATCCTTGCTCACGCACTTCCGCTTCTTTCTGAAAACAGCGCACAACGCGTGACCTCACTTCTCACTCTTTTCCCTGATCATCAAAATTCTAATCTCTTCTATTTTTTCCCAGACGCCTCTGAATTTACCCACACCAGTGCGGGCCTGCCACATTTTGGTCTCACACACTGGGGCCGATCCACATCAAGCGCTGAAGATGACGGAGGTTTTGTAACGTTTCAGATGCACTTGAAATCTTCTCGTGAGCAGGCTGCAGCTCTACAAGATTTCTTAGACAGGCACCCGGGCGCAGGAATAGCCGTATTGCCCGTAATTGCTTCAACAGTGGGCCTCACAAGTAGCTCAAGCCCCGGCGGTCACCCGCTTCCTGCTCTCTTCACTGATGTGAATTTTCCACCACGTGCTGGACTTGCAGAGCACCCTGTCGGAATCAATGCATCTCTCACCGGAGCAGGCGTACGCGTCTTTCTTGGTGGTATCAGAAACCCGATGTCATTTAAAATTGACTACTGTTTCAAGGTCCAGGGCTTGGGCCCAAATTTCGATGCCACCATTACGGCTGATTTTAACCGAGTTTATGAGCACTTCAGGGCTGCTGCCGCCATTGGCGGGTGGTGGAGTAATATTCAGGTGGCGCATGAAACCACTCGAATCGTGCTGAAGGGTTCCTTTCTCTATGTTATCAACGGTGGCAACGCCACCGACGAAGAATACGTACGCTCGATCGTGAATACGATTTCCCAACGCTTCTTCACTCCGCAAGTGCCAGCTACCCCTGCCGTCCTTCCACACATTGAGGGCTGGTCATTTTCGAATGTTCAACTTGGCAATACGCGGATTGAAGAGTTGAGAACAGAGACCTGGACGATGAACCGGCGAGAGATGGTGGAGCGTGAGTATTGCGTGCCCATGTCGCTCACAGAGCTGCGGCCCTTCAGCAGCCAAGTGGTCTACGACAGCGACAGAGATTTTTGATCTGAATCATTTCTGGGAGCAATAAGATGAAAAGTAATGATGTAACTCGTATAATAATATTTATTTTTGCCACGTGCGCACTCTGTTTCGCGCATAGTTCCGTGGCCCAAGTCACAGAAGAAAATGTCTGGCCTGACGCCCGCAGACAAGTCGTTACCTTTGCGCCCCAACCTACGGTTACAGCTAGCCTCATCTACTTAGGTGAGGGCGACCTCTATTCACAGTTTGTAGTAGGCATGGAATACGACCAAGCCTCTATCACTCGCCAGGCTCGGGAAATTCAAAGCAGATATCCCGGCTACCTCATTCAACGAGCGGTACTAGAACCCAGCGGTAACATGACCGTTCGTATACCAGCATTGAATCGCACTGTTACCGCGGTACCTCGCCCCTCCATGATGGGCCCCTACATCAGGGTGGAGGAATATCTCAATCGCGCAGATACCGGTCGCGTCCGTGCAGCATGGGGTACCAGCACAGCAGCTGTAAGTGGCGTCGTTACAGCAAACGTACCTAGCTCTAGAGTTTCTGAACGCGTGCAACTCGAAATCGGTACCTGCCGCAGACTGGGGGCCGATGGAGACACCTTGTTTTCCGTGCTAGATCGGTATTCTTTTTTCATCGAACAGCTACGCACCCGTCGGTACTCAAACGCTACGACATTTGAGTCACTCAAACGATCCGTACTCAGTGAATGCATCACGTTCACGGAGCGCGCCGATTCCGTTGGCGCACTACTTGACGCAAGAGTACAAATTAACGAATCTGGCACGCCCACAGGCCAGACTTTCATCGAAGGTGTAGGGCAAACCACTATTGTCATATTGCCAGAATACAGCGCCATCCCCCTCGATCAAGACTTTCGGTGATCTATGAGGCTTAAATTTCATACCCACATATTTTATTACTCACTGGTATGCATCGCCTTGATCACCACCCTAGCCGTTAGTGGCTGCGGCAAAGCAAGTAATACTGACCAAAAGGCAACCGCCAGCAGTAGCGGGGACCCCAATAATAGCACCATTGAAAATCAGCCCATCCTAAGACCGACGGAAGCCCAGGGACTTGAAGGCATTGAGGCCTGCAACGGTTCACGGCCCATCTGTCTCATCGCTGCGGTTGCAAGACTTAGAGAGGCGACTGGCATCACCTTAAGTCGAGCTGACTTTGAGGCTCTCATCTCAAGCCACTTTACTATCAGCTGCAACCCACTCGCTTGCCATGTCACTCGAAAAGGAATTTTATGAATATCATTTCAAAACTCAGCCCATTCATCATCTGCATCACAATGTCCACCGCCCATGCGGTTCCAGTCATGAACATGAACACCCCTGGAGCCATGGGCTACACTCTCTACCCAGATCATGAAAATCCTAACCTGTTCTATATTGCGCCCAATGAACTGCTTGTAGCTACCAACTCTCACGGAGTTCCTCAGTTCAGTTTCGCGGAATACTGGGTCGGCAACGTGAAAGAGGCCACAGTACAAGTGCTCATGCAACCCTCCATAAACGAGTCCGCTGTAGAACAAACCATGACCACAGTGCGGGCAATCAACCCCAGCGCACAGTTTACTTCCCTGCCATTTATTGAATCCAACATGGTTTTTGAGGGCTCAGACCGACTTGTACGCACTGCTCACTGCGGTCACGGGGCTGGACAGGCTTTTGATCCTCAGGCATGCACCATTGACCTGAATCACAGAGGCCGCCGCGTATTGCGACACCTCTTTCGTCGTGGCACCGCACTCACGGTACAGTTTCGGTACGTCGTTCGCGGTGCCACAAAAAATATCGATGGCTCATTCTCAAACAACGAAACATCACATCAGCTTTCAGGTGTTATTGGCGGCTCTGAAATTGGCGCGCACCCCGAACTATTTCGAGATCACTGGGGCCGCATCATCAACGGCCCCGATGAAGGCTGATGGAACGCGATTCAGGCCCCCATTCCTCACAGCTCATCACTGGATCGTCTGGATCCAGATCGGTGCGAAACACCACCTCTTGCACCGGGCCGCAGGCACCATGCACTACAAAAAAAAGGGCGAAGCGGCGGTCGTGGTCTAGCACCGCTGAATAGAACATCGCGCTCGCTGAACTGGTAGCCGCAGCGAATAAAGATCCAGAAAAAAAATCCCAAAAACATCCGCCTCCGCACTAGGCACCACGGCATCATAGACCTTGCGGAGTAAACTCGTGTGGCTGCTGTCACGGGGCACGCTGTTCGCCGGCGTCTTAGCGGCACGCTCCATGCGAAAGATGTTCTGGCCGCTACATAGGGTCTCTAAACTCTTCCCCTCATTGGCGAGTGGCGCACGTTGGCCATCCACATCGATGGCGGCAATGGCTGCCTGCTGCACCTCTTGCGCGAGCGAGCGCTTGCCCCGCCCTCTCGCAAGCACACGGCGCTATATTGATATCGAAGGGTGACAGCTCCTACCACTCGACTTCAGCTGTTCGGAAGGCAACATTCGTTGCCTTAAACTTCGATGTCCGATTCGATTTTTCTTGACTGGGGGTCAACGCAAAGTGGTGCCCCTGCCCAGAATTCACCCGCAATTTGCGCGGCAATACCCTCTGTGGCGTGCTGCGGATGCACACGAGGCCGCACGCCTCATCTTCATCGCGAAATGCAATAGCGGGCATTTCTGCACGAAACCTTGCGCAGAAATAACCGATGATAGGGTGCGCTCCATGAACTTAAAACATCTCTCTTCTGAGCGCCTCATCACTGAATTGAAAACCCTTGTCGCCGACGAACGGCGAGTGGGCGTCGCTGTTTTACATCACCTGCGTGAGGTGGAAGAACGGCGGCTGTACCTCACGCAATATCAGTGCCCGTCTCTCTTCGAATTCGCAGTGCGCGTATTGGGCTACAGCAACGACGCGGCCTGGCGCCGCA
>CAYHWW010000098.1:0-10491 GCA_964360145.1 uncultured Oligoflexia bacterium
GTGGGCGGCAATGACGTGCTCGCGATTTGGAATAAAATCCCGACGGCGGTGGCAAATCCCGACGTCACTCTCGATTTTACAGCGCTGGGCTATGGCACCATCCACAATATCACGACTGACGGTCTGCGCCTCTTCGTCACGGATAGCAGCACCAACCTCAAAATCTGGAACCGCATCCCCCTCGAGAACAATGTGGCCGCAGACATCGTCTATGGCATCACCACGGCGAGCACTTCCATCGCCTGGTCCCGCTTTGTCGCCCCCGCGCTCACCGGTTGGCCCGTGGCCACCGGCAACTACAGCGACTACTCCGTGAATCCCCTCTCCACGGACATTCTCTCGATCTCCCACCGCGGTCAAACAGCGACGATCAGCGGACTCATCGGCGACACCACTAGCCTCAATCGTTGTATTGCTATCGCAAACATCGTGCAGCAGATCAACAGCAACGCCACGTTGCAGTCCATGAATATTCAGGCCCAACTGCCGTCCCAGTGGGAGGGGATTGCTTGCGATGATAACATTACGGGCCAGGGGCAGTTCTTCTATCTCACGCACAATCCCACCTTCTCTCTGAATGATGGAGTGAATATTTCTACCGCTGAAATGACCAACGGCAGTATTGGCGCGGTTGCCTCCGCGGCATTAAGGGAAGATATCCGCATTGAGGTCAGGGACAGCGATCGTACAGTGGCTGGTGCTTATGATGATGCCCCCTCAAATCACCATATCGTGCGCTTCTTCGAGGCAGGGCGGGACTCGGGCGCCAGCGAAGTCGATCGCGTCGAGGCCACGCTCCCCGCTGCGGCGGCAGGCGCATACTTTGTTGCTCAAGAAGCCCAATACATCACAGGCCGCATGGGTGATGATACCAGCACCGTGGCGTATAACGGCTATCCCATGTTGCCTGCGAACGCCTCCGCGGCAAACCCCGAGGCGGCCACCTTCGCCGATCGTTCTGTCGACATGAGTAGCGTCGGCTTCCTCGACGTAGCGGGTTCCGGCAATGGCTATTTCCAGCTCGTGCAGACGTCGCGTGCCGCGCCCATGGCCTTCTATAAAAATTCCTGTGCTAAGGTGAGCACCGACGCTGCCACCGATACGTATGGCTGCAACGCCGCAACTGGTTGGACTGGCCTCGACCCCCTGAACTTGCGCCTCACGCCGAGCGAGTTGGCGTTCCCATCCGTGGTGTTCGGTTTCCGCCACAACGGCACGGATTGGGTGCGTGCTCAATCCACTACTGCTTTGGCGTCGACCGCTCCGCCACGGCCCTATTTCCTCGGCCCCGCCCAGCCCTACGCCGTGGACTACAGCACGCGCACGACCCAAGGCCTCCCGCTGGGCGCACGGTGGCCTCGCGTAGTGTCTGGCGGTGCGAACCGCTCTCTCGTCTTTTTTTACGGGCGCAACGGCCAGCGGCCTTACACGCCGATACTATCCGCGAGCTATCTCACCTCCGCCACCTACGACAGTGCAGCGGAAGTCTCCGTCGCCAACGCGTTGTGGATGGGCACCTATGACGAGAGTGGCGGGTTCAGCGCGGCCTCAGTCATCAGCCCCGATCCCGAGCCGGATACTTCGAGCAGCTATCGCCTGAACTCGGGGAGCCTCGCCACCGATCTCGATGTGTGCGAAGCCGCCTCGCCATTCGCCGGAGCTGGTGTACCGCACGCTAGTCTCAATGGCGCAGCGGGTTCCATCAGTAATTTCTGCCAGGTTGGATTGGATCCATACAAAGATTTCTCTGTCGCGGCGAACACAGGCCCCACGGATGCGCTAGGCTACGCCTCCGACGTAACCCCCATCCCCGCCGCTATGAATGCGAGTGGTTATGCGGTGGTGGCCATGCACCGCAAGGACAACAACACCGCGGGTCAGCGCATCGGCTTCTATGTGGCCCGCTACGGCCCCGTCTCGGGGCTTTCAGCCTTCACGCGCGTCGACGATGCTTCGGGCTACACCTTCGGTGGGTCGGTTGCCATTGATGCGAGCGGCAATATCGCGGCGGTGTGGGAGCAACGCACCTTGCTCACGCGCACCACTGCCGCACGCAGTGGGTGTGCTGCGACCACGGCCGCCCAGGCTGAGAATCATGTTTACTTCCGGTATTACAACGCCTCGACGGGGGCATGGACAACGACGACCCAGGTCGATGACACGAGCATAGTGTGCTATGGCAACTCGTCGTCAACAGGAACCTACGGCGCGGTGACCGCCAGTTTCTGGCCCGAAGCCCCCATGGCCCCCGCCGTGGCTTTCGGTGGCGGCAACGCGTTGATCACCTGGAGCGGCCCCGCCTGCGCTACGCGCAACAGCAGCAGCTGCCGTCGCCGCCAGATGGCAGTGACGTATACGCCGTGATGATTGTTCCTGTTAAAAAATAATGTGCGCACAGCACATATTGCCTCTCTAGGACAACAGCTCCAGAGACGATGAGCCGTGTACATGGGACCCCGTTCCTCCACAGCCATTACCGGTCTCGCCATCTTGGCCCTCGTCGCTGTGGGTGCTCTATGGCTCAGCCAACGAGGGCCGACAACCGCGGGTCGCGGTATTGCCCAGACAACAACGGTATTCGACTATCAAAGAATCCGCAGTGAGCCGCGCCCCTATTGTGGCGTGCCCCTGGAAGACGCCTCTTGTGGGATGATTACGGAGCGTGGGCGGGGCACGGAACTCAACAGCGTGGAGGACATCCCCCACCTTCTCGACATGTGGCGGCTGTTGCAACAAGCCGCGGGCCCTGTTCGTTTTGCCACGGCGCCAGGCATTCGCAACGAACTGGATCGTGTTTCCAGCGTTTTGCGCAGCCACTGGTTGACCGGACAGTACAACGTGGCGGCTGGTGGTAACGCGAGTGCTCTGTTCGATGACTTGGGTAGGAGCACCACTCTCGGCAACGGGGGTATCCCGGAGGCTCGCGTCGGCGCCGCGAGCACTCTGATGCGCCAAGTGGGGGCAGCTGCCGACCGTAATCTGCGCAGCGTGCTCAGTTGGGGCTCCTCGGGGCAGACCGACTCCAGTGCGCGCCGCCGTCTCCTCACCACCCTTGCTGGCATGTGGTGGGGTTCCCGCCAGGTGGCTCTCGCCGCTGCTTGCCCTCGCGGGACCTTGGCTGGGGACTCAGGTAAGAACCTCGTCATCTTGCAATATGCGGCGCAGTCATGCCGACGGGATTATATGGAGCTCGCCATCACTGCTTTGAATCGCCGCATGACGGAGGAGGGCCGCCTCACTCTGGATTCTGACGAGTGGCTCGTCGCCATGGTGTTTGGTTCCCGGCGGGAGCGTGCGGCCCTCATCGCCGTTGCAGCCGATCGCCTGAGAAGCCAACTCGAGGGCGGTCAGCTCATGAGTAACGCGGAACTGGGTTTCATGGGGGCATCACTCTTGGCTACTGTGGAGGAGCTGCGTCGCCGCCAGGTGCTTGCGTGGACGGGCCCCAGTGCATTCGATGAGGAGGGCATGGACTCCGCGAGTTTGTCCACGGAGCGCGATGCCCTGCAGCGTTTCGTGATGTCTGCCCTCATGCGAGCGGGGCGTATCACGAGCAATGTGGAAGATGAGGTGCGCTTTGCTCGCAAGGCCCGTGAAGTCTGGAACGGAGTGGAGCAGTCCGCCACGAGGGAGGAGTGGGTGCGTCTCGGCGCGGACTCTATTTGGTTCGGCCGTCGGGATACTTTAGAATCCCTGCGGCAGAGTTGCGTGGATGGGCTTGAGGGTTCCTGCGCTCAATGGCTTGCAGCGGTGCCTGCGGCGGAAGCTGAGAACCGGCTGGCGGCGCCAGAACTCTGGGTCCGTCTCTTAACCGCGGGGCCCATGGGCATCCGGGATTTCAATGGTATCGTGGAGGCGTTCTTAGGCAGAGTGCGCGGGGCTTCGGGGCGCGAGGCTAGCCGGGCTTGGCAAAGTGCCGCGGTAACCATCGGTCAGTGGCTGCGGCAGCAGGTGGAAGTGTGTTTGGGCGGCCGGGATGGGCTCATGCCTATCCTTGATTATATGAATTGTATTGCGGCGGCAGAATGGCGCAGATGGATTGCCGCCCGGCGCCTGCCCACGGATCTCGATGAGATCCTGGTATCTTCGTCCTGTAGCAGCCCTGATCGCGCCCGCCACTGGACCCGCCAGCTGCTTGTGCTCCACGCATCTCTTTACGGTGTGACGACACCTCACGGCACTGACAACGTACTGGCCGCGGTGATGCGTCACCGCATTTGGGTGAACTTAGCCTCCACGGTGTTGCGCGATCGTACTCGCCGTGAAGCCACTGCTGCTCTAGGTACGGGCGAGTGGCAGCGCCGCCAGAGTAGGGCCTGGGATTGTTACTTCCACGATGGTTCAGGTTGTTTTGATGAAAGCGAGCGGCGCACCCGCAGGGTGACCGGTGAGGAAATGTACGTTTGGCTCACAGGCTCGTCCAGGCTTGAGCGTTTATGGATGAAGCTCGATGAAGTGATGACATGCACCACGGATTGCACGAACCTGCATTTGGATCCCTTGTATTAGCTCGGTCTTTTGCCGGGGAGCTTCGTTGCTGACCTTCGCCAAACCATGGACATAAGTAAAAGGCTCTTAGATTAGCGAAGGGATTTTGCCGCATGGCGAGGCGGAGGGCCGCAGCGAGCGACCAAGGCGCACTTCTGTGCGCCGCGTGGAGCCGCGAGGACCCGACAACGAAGCCAGGCGGCAAAATACCGAGCTAAAGAACGGTGTCTCTTTTGAAGAAGCGGTCATCGCGGAAGGGATGATCAAGGTTGTAATGCAATCCCCGGCTCTCTTTGCGCAGCAGCGCGCACTGCACCATGAGCTGCGCCACGGTGACGAGGTTGCGGAGCTCGATCAGGTCCCGGGAGAGGAGGAAATCCCAGTAGTACTCGTGCACCTCATGGCCGATGAGCTCCAATCGCTCTTGAGCTTTGGCGAGCCTGCGGTTGGTGCGCACGATGCCCACGTAATCCCACATGAGAGTGCGGATTTCTTTCCAGGTATGGTTGATGTCGATGCGATCTTCCAGTGGCACCGCGCGACCCGAGTCCCATTCCGGCAGGGGTTCCGGGGCGTCACCAGCGCCAGACTTGAGAAGACCTGCCTGTTTGCGAGCCAGGGCCCGGGTGTGGGCCCGCTCGGCGAAGACAACACCTTCAAGAAGCGAGTTGCTCGCCAGGCGGTTGGCGCCATGGAGCCCCGTGCAGGCCACTTCGCCGATGGCGAAGAGATTCTCGATGCTGCTCTCACCGTGTTCATCGGTGAGCACGCCGCCGCAGGTGTAGTGGGCGGCGGGCACCACGGGGATGGGTTGCTCGGTGAGGTCGGTGCCGAATTTCAGGCATGCCTCGTGAATATTGGGGAAGCGCGCCACCACCGCATCCCGTCCGTGCTTTTTCACGACGCGGGTCATGTCGAGATAAACGCATTCATCGCCCAGGCGTTTGATCTCAGCATCGATGGAGCGGGCCACGATATCCCGGGGCGCGAGGCTCCCCATGTCGTGGTAGCGCTTCATGAACTCCTCGCCCTTCGAATTGATGAGTTCGCCCCCTTCGCCGCGGAGGGCTTCACTGATCAAAAAAGACTTCGCGAAAGGGTTGAAGAGGCAGGTGGGATGGAACTGTGTAAACTCCAGGTTAGCGACGCGGGCTCCAGCCCGGGCCGCCATGGCGATGCCGTCGCCGGTGGCTACGTCGGGGTTCGTTGTATAGAGATAGGTCTTCCCCGCGCCCCCGGTGGCAAGTACGGTGATGGGGGCTTCGAGAACATGGATAGGGCCATGGCCATTGGCGTGGCTGGGCCCGGACTCCAGGGCGTAGACCCCCAAGCAGCGACGATGGGCGGCCCCGGGGTGGGCACCTTTGTGGCGCTTCATGAGGGTGACGTTGGTGATGAGATCAATGGCCACCCAGTTTTCAAAAACACGGATATTGGGGTTTTGCTCCACCGCCCGCAGAAGGGCCTCGTGAATAGCTTTGCCCGTGAGGTCGTCGGCATGGAGGATGCGCCGTTGGTGGTGGCCTCCCTCCATGGTGAGGTCAAAGGGGAAGCGGGTGTCAGCGTCAGAGCTTTTGGTGAACGGTACACCGAGATCGATGAGCTCTTGCACTCGGGCAGGGCCCTCTTTCACCGTGATTTCCACCGCTCGGGGGTTGCACAGGCCGTCGCCGGCATCCAGGGTGTCTTGGATGTGGCTGGCAAAAGAGTCTGAAGCGGATGAAACGGCGGCGATGCCCCCTTGGGCCCAAGGGGTGGCACCCTCTGTACGGCTCGTCTTCGCCAACAGGGATACGGTGCCCGAGCGCGCCGCCTTCAGGGCGTAGGTGAGGCCGGCAATGCCGGTGCCGATGACGATGTGGTCGGAGCTGACGCGCATGGTGGTGTCCTGAGCCAGGTCATACTCTCAGTTCGTGGTGGAATCCAGGGTTGCCGCGAAGAAGGGATTTTGACACACTTTGAGCCGAAGGACAGGTCCTCATGGCCCGCAACCCGCGCTCAACTCCTGACGAGACTTCACCCCTGCTGAGCCTGTTGCGCACGCTGGCCATCGTGCGTTTGGACTTCATCCAGCTCAACTTTCGTCGTTTACTGGCCCTTCAGCCCCATGGCCACCTCATCCCCATGGTGAAGGCCAATGCCTATGGGCATGGCTTGGTGGCCGTGGCCCGGGCCTTGAGAGGGGAGGAGGGGATCCTGGGTTTCGGGGTGGCCACACTCTCTGAAGCATTGGCTTTGCGGGACTCCAAGATTGAGCAGCCGCTCTTAGTTTTCGCTGATGGCCCCATTTTTGATGATACCCAAATAGCGCTCTACGAGCGCAATCAGATTACGGCGGTGGTGCACAACCTCGAGGACCTGAAACGCATCGTCACGGCGCGTGCGGGGTTTCCCTTTCATGTGAAGGTGAACACGGGCATGAACCGCCTGGGGCTTGAGCCTGGGGAGTTCATCCAAGCCCTTCCGCTGCTGAAAAAGGCAGGGATGCGTTTTGAAGGCATCATGACCCACTTCGCCACTGCTGAGGAGCCCTCAGGGCGCCTCGCCCGCGGGCAGAGCAAGCGTTTCCGCGCTGCCCTCAGCACCTTGGGCGCGGCAGTCCCCCGCTGGGTCCATGCCTGTTCCACCCGGGCCCTCTACGAGGCTGAAACTCTGGGCATGGATGACGTGTGTAATGTGGCGCGACCCGGCATTGGGCTCTATGGCTACGGTTTGCCAAAAAAAGCGGGGCTCCTGCCCGCGCTCCTTTGGCAGGCCCGTGTCATCCGGTGGAGGAAGCTCCAAAAAGGCGATTGCGTGGGTTATGGCGCTACCTTTCGCGCAGCGAGGCCCCAGGCTGAAGCAGTGCTGGCGGTGGGCTATGGCGATGGGCTGCCTCGCATCCTTTCCAACAAGAGCATCGCTGGGCGGGCGGTGTTGGGGCGCTTGAGCATGGATCTCACAGCGGTGGATGGCACTGGTCTGAAGCCTAACCTGTGGGTGCCCATCATTGGTGCTCCGGGGGCAGATGGGGATGAGCTCGCCAAAGCCGCGGGCACCATCATTTATGAAATTCTGACCTCCCTTTCCCAACGCGTGCCCCGCGTGTACCATCGCGACGAGCAAGGCAAAGGGGGAGTGCGTTCATGGGAGCGATGAGGGGCATCATCGAAGCGATCGGGGGATCGCTCATCGGGTTTATCGAAGAGGCGGGGCAGATGCTGCTCTTCCTCTTGCAGGCCACGCTCTGGCTCTTTAGACCTCCGTTTCGCTGGCGGCTCTTCGTTCAGCAATTCATCTTTGTCGCCTATGAGTCTACTTTCATTGTGGCCATCACCGCTATTTTCAGCGGCATGGTCTTTGCCATTCAGGTCTATTTCGGCTTCAAGATCATCAGCGCCGACGCCTTGGTGGGCCCCACCGTGGCAGTGGCCATGGCGCGGGAACTGGGCCCGGTGTTCACCGCCATCGTAGTCACTGGTCGGGCAGGGGCTGCCATGGCGGCCCAGCTCGGCACCATGAGGGTCACCGAACAAATCGATGCCATGGATGTCATGGGCGTGAGCAGCATCCAGTATCTCATCACCCCGCGGATTTTTGCGAGCCTCGTGGCGTTGCCCGCGCTGTCCGTGCTTTTCATGCTTTTGGGGGTCGCTGGGGCTTACGTTACATGTACGTACTTGCTCACCATCGACCCGGTGCTCTTCTTCTCCCATATGCAAGAGTTCGTTGAGCCCAGGGATGTGGTGCAAGGCATGATCAAGGCTGCCGGGTTTGGCGTGATCTTCTCGTTGATCGGCTCATTTAAGGGCTATTTCACCCAGGGTGGTGCTGAAGCCGTGGGTAAAAGCACCAACGAGGCGGTGGTGATGGCCCTGGTGTTGATCCTGGTGGGGGATTATTTTATTACGCTGATTTTGCGGACGATCCTTTACTGAGCCGTCAGCGGTCAGGGTAGTTTCATGCTACCCTTTTTCCCATGGCGAAACACGAAACCTCGTTTCAAAAATTCACCGGCACCAAAACCTACCTCACCGATCGCGCCCTTGAGGCCGCGGTGAATTGCGCGCTTTCCCTGCAACGTCCGCTCCTCATCAAGGGCGAGCCTGGCACCGGCAAGACCCTGCTGGCGGAAGCCATCGCCGAGGGCTTGAATCTGCCGCTCATCACTTGGTCGGTGAAGAGCACCACCCGTGCCCAAGACGGTCTTTACCTCTACGATACCGTGCAGCGTCTTTATGACGCCCGCTTCGGCGAGGGTGATGCCAAAGACATCAAGCGTTACATTCGTCTCGGGCCCCTGGGCCAGGCTTTCGCGGCGCCGTCGCGCACCGTGCTCCTCATCGACGAAGTGGACAAGGCTGATATCGAATTCCCCAATGACCTGCTCCATGAGCTCGACCGCATGCGTTTCAAGGTTCTTGAAACCGGCGAAGAAGTCATCGCGAAGGAGCGCCCCGTGGTCATCATCACCAGCAACAACGAAAAAGAACTGCCTGATGCCTTCCTCCGCCGCTGCGTGTTCCACTTCATCGACTTCCCGTCGCCAGACCTCATGAAGCGCATCGTCGAGGTGCACCACCCCAAGTTCGAAGAGCGCCTCTTGGGCCAGACGCTGGAAGCCTTTTATAAAATTCGTGCCATGGACCGCCTCAGAAAACGCCCCTCGACCAGTGAACTCATCGACTGGATCTCCGTGCTCCGAGAAGCGGGCATCAAAGACGTGAAGCTCGACGCCGCGGTGCCCTTCCTCGGTACGCTCTTGAAAAAAGAGCAGGACCACGTCGCTGCCACTGAGGCCTGGGGCAAGGGTAGGGGCGGCTCGCGGTGATCATCCCTCTTGTCTTGGAGCTGAGGCGCCGTCAGGTGCCCGTAGGGCTCCAAGAGGTGGTGGCCCTCGCGGAAGCCTTGTCTCAGGGGCTCCATGATAGCAGCTTTGATGAGTTCTACATGGTGGCGCGCTCCATCCTCATCCACCACGAACGTCACCTCGACGACTACGACCAGGTTTTTGGCCACCTCTATCGAGGGCTGCCACTGAAACCCAAAGAGATTTTAGATGATCTCGAAAGATGGCTGCAGAACCCCGTGGCCCGCCGGGAACTCTCTGAAGAAGACAGGGCGGCGCTCAAAGAAATCGACATCGAAGAGCTGAAACGCATGTTCGAAGAGCGCATGAAAGAGCAGCAGGAGCGTCACGATGGGGGCAGTCACTGGATCGGCACCGGCGGCACGTCTCCCTTTGGCACGGGGGGTTACCACCCCAGCGGCATCAGTCTGAGGTCCGGCCAGAGCGCCCCCGGGGGTGGAGGGCGTAGCCTCATGAGGTCCGTGGACGCGAGGCGGTATCGCGGCTATCGCAGCGATCTCGTTCTCGACGTGCGGCAGATGGAGGTGGCACTCCGCAAGTTGCGCACCTTCGGTTGTGATGAGCGCGCGGATGAGCTTGATCTCGCTAGCACCATCGACGCCACGGCAAAGGCCTTTGGTGAGCTGGAGCTCAAGTTCAAGAAACCCCGGCGGCCCAATACCCGGGTGATCCTCATGATGGACATCGGCGGCAGCATGGACCCCTATGCTGCCTTGGTTTCTCAACTCTTTTCGGCGGCAAGGCGCGCCACCCACTGGAAGGAACTGCGCACCTATTACTTCCATAACTGCGTTTATGGCCAAGTGTACCGCACGGAGGGGCTCCGTGATGCGCTCTCCCTCAAAGACCTCTTCCGCGAGTGCGACGGCGGCCGCTACAAGCTCATCTTTGTGGGCGACGCCAGCATGGCCCCCTATGAGCTACTGGGGGACCCCTGGGGCGCCAGCGAGGAAACCCGCATCTCTGGCATTCAGTGGCTCGCCCACCTGCGGCGCCACTTCCCGGCCTCGGTATGGTTCAACCCCGAGCTCACCGCGGGCTTCAACCCCGCGTGGATGGGGGACACCGTCATTCGCATCGCTCAGGTCCTCCCCATGCTGCCGCTGTCTATCGCGGGGCTTGAGGAAGGGCTGGGCTATTTGAAGTCCGCTCGC